>CAZAWH010000101.1:0-10516 GCA_964488775.1 uncultured Sandarakinorhabdus sp.
ACATCATCTTCGCGCTGGGTCCTGCAGGCACGGGCAAGACCTATCTCGCCGTCGCGCAGGCGGTGAGCCAACTGATCACGGGCAGCGTCGACCGGCTGATCCTGTCCCGCCCGGCGGTCGAAGCGGGCGAGCGGCTGGGCTTCCTGCCCGGCGACATGAAGGAGAAGGTCGACCCCTATCTGCGGCCGCTCTATGACGCGCTCTATGACATGCTGCCCGCCGAACAGGTGGAGCGGCGGCTGGCATCGGGCGAGATCGAGATTGCGCCGCTGGCCTTCATGCGCGGCCGCACGCTGGCCAATGCCTTCATCATCCTCGACGAGGCGCAGAACACCACGCCGTTGCAGATGAAGATGTTCCTCACCCGCTTTGGCGAGCGCAGCCGCATGGTGATCTGCGGCGATCCCAACCAGGTCGACCTGCCCACGCCCGGTGCGTCGGGCCTGGCCGATGCGGTGCGCCGGCTGGAAGGGGTGGAAGGCATCGGGGTCTTGCGCTTTTCGGCCAAGGAGGTGGTGCGCCACCCGATCGTGGGCCGCATCGTCGAGGCCTATGAAGGCCCGGCCCAGGATGGCTGAGGTTTGGGCTGATGCTGCAGGTTGAGGCCGATGTGGTGGCGGGCCCGTGGCCGGCCGATGCCGACTGGCTGGCGCTGGCCCACGCCGCCGTTGCCGCCGCGCTGGCGCAGACGCCCAATGGCGATCTGGCAGAGGCGCCGATGGCCGTGGAAGTGGCGGTGCGCCTGAGCGATGATGCCGAAGTGCACGGCCTCAATCGCCAATATCGCCACAAGGACAAGCCAACCAACATCCTGAGCTTTCCGATGCTGGCGCCCGACATGCTGGTCAGCCTGGCCAACAGCGATGATGGCGAAGTGCTGCTCGGCGATCTGGTGCTGGCCGCCGAAACCGTGCTGCGCGAGGCCGGCGAAAAGGGCTGGCCGGTCGCGGCCTATTGCCAGCATCTCATTGTCCACGGCACCCTGCACCTGCTAGGCTATGACCATGAGGATGGGGAGGCCGAGGCCGATCACATGGAGGCGCTGGAACGCGCCGCCTGTGCACGCCTGGGCCTGCCCGACCCCTATGAAGGATGAATAGTCACCATGCCCGAGGGCGACAGTAGCGGCGAAGGCCGATTGCGAACCAGCCGCTGGTGGCGGCAACTGAAATCGCTGGTGGGCCGCGATCATGAGCCCACGCTGCGCGAAAGCCTGGAAGAGGCCATCGACGAAGCCGAGGACGGCAGCAGCGCCAGCGCCGGCGGTGATGATCTTGGCCCCGACGAACGCGACATGCTGCGCAACATGCTGCACCTGGGCGAACGCCGGGCCGGCGATATCGCGGTGCCGCGGGCAGACATGGTGATGTTCGATATCGATGCCGGTTTCCCCGCGCTTGTCGCCCGCTTTGCCGATGCCGGCCACAGCCGCATGCCGGTGTGGCGCGGTGATCGCGACGAGATCATCGGCATGGTGCATGTGAAGGATGTCTATGCCCGCATCGCCGACACGTTTAACGATGCGGTCTCCTCGGCGCCGTTGCACGGCCTGCCGATCGAACCGCTGATCCGTCCGGTGCTATTCGTGCCGGCCTCCATGCGGCTGGTGAACCTGCTCACCCAGATGCGCAGCCAGCGCACCCACATGGCGATCATCATCGACGAACATGGCGGCGTGGACGGCCTCGCCACCATCGAGGATCTGATGGAGGAAATCGTTGGCGATATCGCCGACGAGCATGACGAGGAGGAAACCGCCCTCATCACCGCCACCGGCGATCAGGCCTGGGAGGCTGACGCCCGGCTGGCCATCGACGATCTGGAAACCACGCTGGGCGAACGCCTCGCCGATGCCGAAACGCTGGAGGAAGTCGACACGCTGGGCGGCCTCGTCTTCATGCTCGCCGGCCGCGTGCCGGCCCTGGGCGAAACCGTGGTCCACCCGACAGGCTGGACCTTCACCGTGACCGAAGGCGACCCGCGCATGGTGAAGCGGCTGGCGATCGGGCGCGGGCCGGGGTTGGAAGCGTAAAGGGGCCTCCGCCCCGGCTCGGGTCCGGGGTGACGTGGGCAGGGGCGAGGCCCCTGCACCCGTTTGTTTTCGGGCGGTTCTGGATGGCGGATTTGGGGTGCAAGACGGACGTTAACTCACGCCCAGATGAAGGCTGCCAGCCCTCCCAGTACAATCATTACAGCCATGCAGCTCCACCAAGATACGACCTCAACGTAGCGTTGACGCTTTGTCCAGACGGCCACGGTAGTAGCAACCAGCGTAGAGAGATCGGCATCGGGCGGGGCCGTTGCGCCAACCGCATGCAATGAACGTCGAAGAAGCTCAAGAAGGCCGTCTGGATCGGCAGGCTGGCCAATGGGCCGGATAACAACTCCTTCTCCCTCTATGGCGATTGAGAACGGCTCACCCGAAGGACCATAGGCTCGCTTGTAGATACCTTCGCGAACATCCACCGCTTCAAGATGCTGCTCAGCCATCTCAACAGACGCGAATACAAGCAGTGGCTCGTCGGCCTCGATGAACAGGGTTGCCATGGCTACATTCTGTCAGCCACGCCGACTGTTCGCAATTGGTGAGCAAGCGGACGCGCTTCCCGCGCTGCACAAGCGAAAGCCAACGGGTGCAGGGGCCTCGCCCCTGCCCGCCGGAGGCATTTCTACCGATTTCCAAACAACGCGCTGCCCACCCGCACCACGGTGGAACCGAGCAGCGTGGCGGTTTCGAAGTCGCTCGACATGCCCATGGAGAGGCCGGGGAGCCCCAGGCGGCGTGCGTGTTCGGCCAGCAGGGCGAAATAGGGGGCTGGTTCGACTGACGCCGGCGGGACGCACATGAGGCCGATGATGTTGAGGCCGGCGCTGCGGGCCTGATCGAGCAGGGCGGGCAGATCGGCGAGGGCGCAGCCGCCCTTCTGGGCTTCGTCGCCGATGTTGACCTGCAGGTAGCAGGCCGGGCGCTTGCCGGCGGCGGTTTGGGCCTTGGCCAGCGCGGAGACCAGCGACGGCCGGTCGACGCTGTGGATCACGTCGAACAGGGCGACGGCGTCGGCGGCCTTGTTGGATTGCAGCTGGCCGACGAGGTGCAGCGTGATGCCGGGTGTTTCGGCCAGCAGGGCCGGCCATTTGCCCTGGGCTTCCTGCACGCGGTTTTCACCGAAATGGCGCTGGCCGGCGGCGATCAGCGGGCGGATGGCATCGGCATCGAAGGTCTTGGAGATGGCGACCAGCAAGGGCGCGTTGCGGCGGCCGGCGTCGCGGGCGGCGCGGGCCATGCCGGCCTGGACGGCGGCGAGACGTTCGGCGCTGTTCACGCGATCAGAAAGCGATGCTGGTGCCGAGATAGACGGCCTGATCGTCGCGGTTGGGCAGCACCAGGCTGGGCGGTTCGGGTGCGATGCGATAGCGGACGCCGCCGGTGACGGAGAAGCGCGGCGCCAGGCGATAGAGGCCGCCCAGTTCCACCGAATAGCGGCGCGACAGCGGCGACAGCGCCAGCGCCTGGCTTTGTTCGGCCGTGCCTTCCAGCGTGGTGCGCCAGCGCGCGCCGCCATAGGAGAGGCCCAGATTGACCTGGTCGGAGGCGCGGGTGGTGAACGGGGTCGGCACCGCCGGTTCGGCATGGCTGTAGCCGCCGCTGAGCGCGAAGCCCTTCCAGCCGAGCGAGAGATTGACGCCATAGCTGCGCGGCACGACGAATTGATCCACCGGGGCGGCGGCGCGCGAGCGATCGACCACCGGGGTGGTGACGCGGGTGGCGAGGCCGAGCGACAGGGCGCGGCGGTTGTCGGCCTGGCCCGATGGGGTGAAGCGGAAGCCGCTGCCCAGCGATTGCGGCAGGCTGGGCGTGCCGGGCGCGGTGAAGGCAAAGCGGCCGAATTCGCCAATCTGCGGCTGGAACGGGGTGATCTGGGTGTCGATCACCAGTTTCTGCTTGGCCGGGCGGGTTTTGGCGGCGCTGACCGGGCTGGCCAGGCCGGCGCACACCAAGGCCGCCACCGCGGCCAGCAGGGCCGGGCGGGCAGGGACGCGCGAGCGCGCCGACGATTCGGCCCCCATCATCATCCCTTGGACCCTATCAAGCGCCATGGCCTTCGCCCATATGACTTTGGACATATCTACGCGATGAACGGCCGGAATCCCCGTTTTTGAAGCCGGTGTGGCGGCAAGCCCACAGTTGCAGCGGCTTGCGCTGTGCCGATGCGGTGCGGCCGGGCTTGGCGGGGCGGGTGCAACATGCCAAAAGGCAGGCCGTGCACAGCCGGGTTCCCGGCTGGTTCAACAGGCCCCTGCGGCCGGTTTCAAGAAGGTATTGCCATGCGGCGCGTTGCAACCCTGGTCTTCCTGTCTGCGCTGGCGGTGATGGCCCCGGCCTGTGGGCGCAAGAAGCCGCGGCTTTCGGCCGAGGCACCGCCGCGGGTGACGACGCTGGGCATCAACGCCTATCTGTGGCGGGCCGCGCTGGACACGATCGGGTTCATGCCGATCGCCCAGGTGGACAGCAATGGCGGCGTGATCATCACCGATTGGTATGTCTCTCCCCAGACCCCGAACGAGCGGGTGAAGGTGACGGTGACCGTGCTGGACACCACGCTGTCGGCCGATGCGGTGCGGGTGAATGTGCAGCGTCAGACGCTGGGCGCCACCGGCTGGACCGAGGCCAGCGTGCGCGCCGGCACGGTGCAGCGGCTGGAGGAAACCATCCTTTCCAAGGCGCGCGACCTGCGCCGCGCTGCCGTGTCGCCCGACAGCTGATCCGTTTTTTTCGATCCTTTCGAGATTTGCCGAACCCATCATGCCGCGTTTTGATCATGCAGCCGCCGAAGCCCGGTGGCAGGAGACCTGGACCGCGCGCCAGAGCTTTGCCGCCCGCGATGACAGCGGCAAGCCCAAGGCCTATGTGCTTGAAATGTTTCCCTATCCATCGGGGCGCATCCACATGGGCCATGTGCGCAACTACACGATGGGCGATGTGGTGGCGCGCACGCGGCGGGCGCAGGGCTTTGAAGTGCTGCACCCGATGGGCTGGGATGCCTTTGGCATGCCGGCCGAAAATGCCGCCATGGAAAAGGGCGTGCACCCCGGCCAGTGGACGCGCGCCAACATCGCGGCGATGCGGGCCCAGCTGAAGCGGCTGGGCTTTGCGCTGGACTGGAGCCGCGAGCTGGCGACGTGCGAGCCGGACTATTACGGCCAGGAACAGGCGCTGTTCCTCGATCTGCTGGCCGCGGGCCTTGTCTATCGCAAGGAAAGCGCGGTGAACTGGGACCCGGTCGACATGACCGTGCTGGCCAACGAGCAGGTGATCGACGGCCGGGGCTGGCGTTCGGGCGCGCTGGTGGAACGGCGCAAGTTGAACCAGTGGTTCCTGAAGATCACCGATTTCGCCGATGATCTGGTCGATGGCCTGAAGGGGCTGGAGGCGTGGCCGGAGAAGGTGCGCCTGATGCAGGAAAACTGGATCGGGCGGTCGACCGGCCTGCGTTTCACCTTCCAGGTGGTGGAAGGTGGTGCCTTCGATGTGTTCACCACCCGGCCCGACACATTGTTCGGCGCCAGCTTTGCCGCGATTGCCGCCGATCATCCGCTGGCCGCGCGCTGTGCCGAGGGCAACCCGGCGCTGGCCGATTTCATCGCTGAATGCCGCGCCGGCGGCACCGCGGCGGCCGACATCGAAACCCAGGAAAAGAAGGGTTTTGACACCGGGTTGAGCGTGATCCACCCGCTGGATCCGGCCATCCGCCTGCCGGTGTTCGTCGCCAATTTCGTGCTGATGGACTATGGCACCGGCGCGCTGTTTGGCTGCCCCGGGCATGACCAGCGCGACCTGGATTTTGCGCGCAAATATCAGCTGCCGGTGATCCGCGTGGTCGCCGCCGACGGTGAGGAGACCGCCCCGATCGGCGATGTGGCCTATACCGGCCCCGGCCGCATGGTGAACAGCCGCTTCCTGGATGGCATGGCGGCTGACGACGCCCGCGCCGCCGTGATCGCCCGGGCCGAGGCCGAGGGCTGGGGCCAGGGCGTGACGCAATATCGCCTGCGCGATTGGGGCGTGAGCCGCCAGCGTTATTGGGGCACGCCGATCCCGATCATCCATTGCGATGCCTGCGGCGTGGTGCCGGTGCCGCGCGACCAGCTGCCGGTGACCCTGCCCGAGGATGTGAGCTTTGACATTCCCGGCAACCCGCTGGACCGGCATCCGACCTGGAAGCATGTGCCCTGCCCGACGTGCGGCAAGCCGGCCCGGCGCGAGACCGACACGCTCGACACGTTTGTCGATTCCAGCTGGTATTTCATCCGCTTTGCCAGTGCGCCCCCGGATCGCCCGTTCGATCCGGCGGTGGCCAGCCAGTGGCTGCCGGTGGGCCAGTATATCGGCGGGGTGGAGCATGCCATTCTGCACCTGCTCTATGCCCGGTTCTGGACCCGTGCCCTGCAGCGCATCGGCCGGCTGGATGTGGCGGAGCCGTTCGCCGGGCTGTTCACGCAAGGCATGGTGACGCACGAAACCTATAGCCGGCCGCAGGGTGAAGGGCTGCCGCCGCTGTGGTTTGCGCCCGAAGAGGTGGAGCGCAGCGGTGACGGGGCGACCTTGAAGGCGGATGGCCAGCCGGTGGAGGTGGGCCGCGTCATCAAGATGTCGAAATCCAAGAAGAATGTCATCGATCCTGATGCCATTCTCGGCCGGTATGGCGCGGATGCCGTGCGCTGGTTTGTGCTGTCTGACAGCCCGCCGGAACGCGATCTGGCCTGGTCGGAAGCCGGGATTGATGGTGCCTGGCGGCTGGTGCAGCGCATCTGGCGGCTGGCCGAAGACAATCAGGCCCCGGTGGACGGTGCGGCCGACGCCAAGGTGGACCGGCCGGTGCACCGCGCCATTGCCGCGGTGACCGCCGATATCGACCGGTTGCAGTTCAACAAGGCCGTGGCGCGCATTTACGAGTTGGTTGGCATCCTGGAGCGCAGTGCCCCCGGGCCGAGCCGCCGCGCCGGGGTGATTGCCTGTGTGCTGCTGGTGGCGCCGATGGTGCCGCACCTGGCCGAAGAGGCCTGGGCCCTGCTGGGGCAGGCCGGCCTGGTGTGCGATGCCGCCTGGCCGGTGGCCGATCCCGCCCTGCTGGTGGATGACGAAGTCACCATCGCGGTGCAGGTGAACGGCAAGCTGAAGGGCGATTTCACCGCCGCCAAGGGCAGCGACAAGGCCGCGCTGGAAGCCGCGGCGCTGGCGCTGCCCGCTGTGGTGCGCACCCTGGATGGCGCAACGCCCAGGAAGATCATCGTTGTGCCCGACCGCCTGGTGAACATCGTTGCCTGACCGGGCCGGCCTTGCCCTGATCGCGGCCGCCGCGCTGACGCTGGCCGGGTGCCAGTTGCAGCCGGTCTATGCCGGGGGCAACGCATCGGCGCCCGCCACCTTGCTGGCCGATATCGGCATCGCGCCGATCCCGGAACGCGCCGGTTTCATGGTGCGCCAGGCGCTGGAGGAGCAGTTTGGCCGCACGGTCGAAAATCCGCGCCACCGGCTGGAAGTGGTGCTGGACGATCAGATCACCGCGTTCGGCGTGCGCGGGGATTCGTCGGCGGCGCGCGAACGGCGCACGCTGCGCGCGCGCTTCCGGTTGGTGGATGTGGCCACCGGGGCGGTGCTGGTGGACGATACCGCCAGCGCCGATGCCGGCATCGACCGTGTGAGTTCCAACTTCGCGGTGGTGGCGGCGGAAACCACGGCGCTGGAGCGGCTGTCGATCGACATCGCCCGCCAGATCAGCGCGCGCCTGGCCCGTTATGCCCGGCGCTGAGGCGCGCCCGTGAAGATCGATGCGGCCCGCGCCGCCGGCTTTGCCCGCGCCTGGCCCGACGATTGCCGCCTGCTGCTGCTGCACGGGGCCGACGGGTCGGCCAATCGCGATCTGGCCGGGCAGATTGCCGCCGGGCAGGCCGCAGCCGGCACCGGCGTGACCGAATTGATCGGTGCGTCGCTGAAGGATGATCCCCAGGCGCTGATCGCTGCGGCCACCAGCCTGTCGATGTTTGGTGACCGGGAATTGCTGCGCATCGACGGGCTGGATGATGATGGCCTGGCCGCGGTGGAGGCCTTGCTGGCCGGGCCGGCGGGCTATCCGGTGCTGGCGGTGGCCGGCCTGTTGAAGAAGGGCAGCAAGCTGTTGGCCCTGGCCGAGAAACATCCCGCCATCGCGGCGTGCGTGCAATATGAGGCGAGCCTGCGCGATGCCGGGCGCCTGTTGGCCGACATGGCGGGGCCGTTGGGCCTGCGCCTTGGTCAGGAGGTGGCCGAGGCGCTGTTCGGCCTGGCCGATGGCGACCGCATGATCATGCGGCGCGAGCTGGAGAAGTTCGCGCTCTACAAGGATGCGTCGGCCGACAGCCCGCAGCGGCTGACGCTGGATGATCTGGCCGCGTTGGGCATCACGTCGGGGGAGGCGGAGCTGTTTGCCCCGATTGCCGCCATCACCACCGGCGATGCCGCGGAGGCGACCGAGCTGTTGGCGCGCCTGCCCGATGGCACGGCCATTCCGTTGCTGCGCGCGTTGGAACGCCGGCTGGCGCAGCTCGCGCTGTTGCGGACGGAGGTGGACGCCGGCCGCAGCCCGGCCGATGTGATCGAGGGCCAGGGCAGGGCAATTTTCTGGAAGGAAAAGCCGGTGCTGACCAAGGCGCTGGCCCTGTGGGACCAGCCGCGCCTGGCCGCCGCGCAGGCCGATGTGCTGGCGGCCGAACGCGCGGTCAAATCCAGCGGCGGCCCGGCGGATCTGGGCGCGCACGCCCGCCTGTTGGCCATCACCCGCCGTGCGATGGCGGCGCGCCGGCGCTGATTACAGCGCTGCGCCCAGCCGGGCGCACAGCATGTCGAGCTGGTCCAGATCGGCAAAGCGGATGGTCAGGCTGCCGCTGGTCGCACCCGGCGCCACCTGCAGCGCCACCGGCATGCCCAGCGCATCGGCCAATTGCTCTTCCAGCGCCTCACTGTTGGGATCGTTGGCGGCCGGGGCGGGCGCGGTGCGCGGGCGCGCCGGCCTGGCGCCCGCGATCAGCGCCTCCAGCGCGCGCACCGACAGGCTGCCCTTCACCACCCGCTGGGCCAGACCCTCAGGATCGGCGCTGCCCACCAGCGCGCGGGCATGGCCCATGCTGATCTGCCCGGATTCGACCAGCGCCAACACGGACGGCGGCAGATCGAGCAGGCGCAGCAGGTTGGTGACATGGCTGCGGGACTTGCCAACGATGTCGGCCAACGCCGCCTGGGTGTGGCCATAATCGGCGATCAGCTTGCTGTATCCGCGCGCTTCCTCGACGGCGTTCAGATCGCTGCGCTGGATATTTTCGATGATGGCGATTTCCGCCACCTGGCGGTCATCCAGCGGCCGGATGATCACCGGCATGTCGTGCAGGCCGGCGGCCTGGGCAGCACGCCAGCGGCGTTCGCCGGCAATGATCTGGTGGCCGCCCTGGCGAGCGCGCACCAATATCGGCTGCAGGATGCCGTGGGCCTTCACCGATGCGACCAGTTCAGCCATGGCATCGGCATCGAAATGCCGGCGCGGCTGATCGGGATTGGGCTGAATCGCGCTGATGGCGAGGCGCGTGACGCCCGGGCTGTCGGCCGCAGGCGGCGCCGAAATATCCTCCAGCAGGGCGGAAAGCCCACGGCCAAGGCCAGATTTCTTTTTGTTTTCAGCCATTTGGATATTCCCAAGCAATCAGACGGCCACCGCCAGCCGGGCGTTGATGCGGGCGAGCAGTTCCCGCGCCAGCGCGACATAGGCTTCCGAACCGGCGCAGCGGCTGTCATAGATCAGCGCCGGCAGGCCATGGCTGGGCGCTTCGGACAGGCGGACGTTGCGCGGCACCAGGGTGTTGAACACCTTGGCGCCCATGACGGCGCGCACATCCTCACACACCTGGTCAGACAGCCGGTTGCGGCGATCGACCATGGTCAGCACGATGCCCAGCAACTCGAGCCGGCGGTTGAGGCCGGACTTCACCCGCTCGATGGTGCCGAGCAGCTGCGACAGGCCCTCCAGCGCGAAAAACTCGCTCTGCAGCGGCACCAGCACAGCATCGGCGGCGACCAGCGCATTGACGGTGAGCAGGCCCAGCGAGGGCGGGCAATCGATCAGGGTGAAATCATGCACGGGCAGTGTGGCCAGCGCCTCGGCCAGCCGGTGGGTGCGCCGATCGGTATCGACCAGCTCCACCTCCGCGCCCGACAGGCTGCTGCCGGCCGGGATCAGGGACAGGCCGGGGATGGCCGACGGACGTACCACTTCGGCCGCCGTCGCTTCGCCGATAAGCATTTGATAAAGCGAGGGTTCCCGGCTCTTGCGGTCGAGGCCGAGGCCGGTCGAGGCATTGCCCTGCGGATCCGAATCCACCACCAGCACCGATTTGCCGGCGGCCGCCAGCGCTGTGGCCAGGTTCACCGCCGTTGTCGTCTTGCCGACGCCGCCTTTCTGATTGGCAATGGCAATGATCATCGGCGTTT
>CAZAWH010000102.1:0-10365 GCA_964488775.1 uncultured Sandarakinorhabdus sp.
TTGGCCATGGTTTCAAAGGCGGCGATGAATTCGGGCCGGCAATCGGGATAGCCGGAATAATCCAGCGCATTGACCCCGATGAACAGGTCGCGTGCGCCGGCCGCCTCCGCCCAGCCCAGCGCCACCGACAGGAAGATGGTGTTGCGCGCCGGCACATAAGTGACCGGGATGCCGGGCATGACGCCATCCTTGGGCACAGCGATATCGGCGGTCAGCGCCGAACCGCCAAAGCCGGTCAGATCCAGCGGCAACACGATATGCCGCTCGGCCCCCAGCGCCACCGCCACCCGCGCGGCATGCTCCAGCTCGATGCGGTGGCGCTGGTTGTAATCGATGGTCAGCGCCAGGATGCGCCAGCCCTGCGCCCGCGCAATGGCGGCCACTGTGGTGGAGTCGAGCCCGCCCGACAGTAGCACAACGGCCAGATTGCTACTCATGCAGCGATCCCGAACACCCGGCTGCAGAACTGGCAGTCAACGCTGATCAGCCCTTTGTCGTCGCGCATCTCGGCGCGTTCGGCCTCGGGAAAGCGCATCAGCACGTCGCGGATATGCGCCGCCGAACAGCGGCAACCCTTCACCGGCGTCGGCCCCGGCACCACGCGCACCTGCTCCTCATGGAACAGCCGCCACAGCAGCGCTTCGGCCGACAGCTCGGCGTCGGTCAATTCTGCGGTTGACGTGGTGGCGGCCAGCGCTTCGATATGGCTCCAGTCCGGGTGCTGTTCGCCAGCGTCCAGCCGCTCCCCGCCGATTTCGGCGCGGGCCAGATGCTGCACCATCAGGCCGCCGGCCAGCCAGCCGGTGGCGGCGCTGCCGGCAATGCCGACCCGCATCAGGGTGGGCAATTGTTCCGATTGGCTGAACCAGGCCTCCAGCGCCTCGGCCAGGGTGGCGCCCTCCAGCGGCACGATGCCCTGCCAGCGCTCATCCGAAACCGCCTGGTCCACGGTGATCGCCAGATAGCCTTTGCCGAACAGTTCGGGCAGGCTCAACCCTTCCGGAACAACGGCTTGCTCATCATGCTTCAGATAGCCGCGCAACTCGCCCGCCCGCCAGTCGCAGGCGAGCAGCTCGACAATGCCGCCCTTGGCCTGCGCCTGCAGCGTGACCTGGCCATCATCCTGCTTCATCGCCGCGCCCACCAAAGCGGTGAGGGTCAGCGCTTCGGCCAGCAGGCGGATAAGCGGCTCCGGATAGGGGTGGGCGGCCAGGATCGCGTTCAGCGTCGCATCCAGCCGCACCACCTGGCCACGCGCATTGCGCGCCGGCACCATGAAGCCCAGCGAACGATCGGCGGTGGGGGCAATGCCTTCGGCCACCATCAGATGCGGCCCCCAATTCGACCGAGGCACCAGAGCAAGATGGCCTTCTGCACGTGGAGGCGGTTTTCTGCCTCGTCCCACACGGCAGACGCCGGGCCATCCATAACGCTGTCGGTCACCTCGTCATTGCGGTGGGCCGGCAGGCAGTGGAGGAAGATCGCGCCGGGGGCAGCCTTGGCCATCAGCGCATCATTGACCTGAAACGGCTTGCAGGCGGCAATCTTGTCCTTGGTGTCGGCCTGGCCCATCGATACCCAGGTGTCGGTCACCACCACCTCGGCATCTTCCACCGCAGCATCGGCATTGTGCACCAGATCGATGCAGCCGCCGCGCGCGCAGGCGGTGGCCATCACGCCCGAATCCGGTTCATAGCCGTGGGGCACGCCCACTTTCAGATCGAATTTCAACAGGCTGCTGGCTTCGATCAGCGAGTTGGTCATGTTGTTGCCGTCGCCAACATAGGCCCAGGTCGATCCGGCCACCGGCCGGCCGGCGCGCTCTTCAAAGGTCATGATGTCGGCCATCACCTGGCAGGGGTGCGACAGGTCGGTGAGGCCGTTGATTACGGGCACGCTGGCGTGTTCGGCCAGCTGCTCCAGTTTCTCGTGGCGGTTCGTGCGCAGCATCAGCGCATCGACCATGCGGCTCAGCACCTTGGCGGTGTCGGCAATGGTCTCGCCGCGGCCCAACTGCATCTCGCCGGCGCTCGACACGATGGTGGTGGCGCCCAGCTGCCGGGCGGCCATGTCGAAGGAGAAGCGGGTGCGGGTGCTGGGCTTTTCAAAGATCATGCCCAGCACATGCCCGGCCAGCGGCGCATCGTCGTCCACCCGGCCCTTGGGCCAGCCGGCACGCGCCGCCTTGCGCCGGTGCGCTTCATCAAGGATCGCCCGCAGGCCGGCGGGGGTGGCAGTGGCCAGATCGAGGAAATGCGGCATTTTTCAAAGTTCCTCCCCTTCCGCGTGGCGGATGGGGCCGGGGGGTGGGAAATTCGGGGCAAGCGGCTGATGCCCACCCCCAACCCCTCCCGCGGGCGGGAGGGGAGCGAGTTGGGTCAGGCGGCCACCGCCGGCTGATAGCTGCGCGCCGCGGCCGACAGGCGCTCCACGCATTCGCGGATCTGCTGTTCGCCAATGGTCAGCGGCGGCAACAGGCGCACCACATTGTCGCCAGCCGCCACGGCCAGGATGCCATGGCTGCGGGCGTGGGCGACAAAGGCGCGGCTGTCGCTCTTCAGCTTCAGGCCCAGCATCAGGCCATGGCCGCGCACGCTGTCGAACAGATCATCGTGATTGGGGATCATCTGCTCCAGCGCCTGGGTCAGCCGGGCGCCCATCTCGCGCACCTGCACCAGGAAGGCCGGCTCGGTCACGATGTCCAGCACCGCTTCGCAGGCTGCCATGGCCAGCGGGTTGCCGCCATAGGTGCTGCCATGGGTGCCGACCACCATGCCGGTGGCGGCCTTTTCGGTGGCGAGGCAGGCGCCCACCGGGAAGCCGCCGCCAATGCCTTTGGCAATCGCCATGATATCGGGCGTCACGCCATACATCTCGTGGGCAAACAAATGGCCGGTGCGGGCCACGCCGCACTGCACTTCGTCAAGGATCAGCAACAGACCATGCTTGTCGGCCAGCGCGCGCAGGCCCTTCAGAAATTCCGGGCTGGCCGGGCGGATGCCGCCTTCGCCCTGGATCGGCTCCACCATGAAGGCGCCCACGCTGTCGTCGATGGCGGCTTCGGCGGCGGCGAGATCGTCAAACGGCACCACCTTGAACCAGTCCGGCAGCGGCTCGAAGCCCTTGCGCAGCTTTTCCTGATCGGTCGCCGAAATGGTCGCCAGCGTCCGGCCATGGAAGGCGTTGGAAAAGGTGATGATGCGATGCTTGTGCGGGTTGCCGGTGGCATAATGATAGGCGAACGCCGTTTTCACCGAACATTCAATGGCTTCGGCGCCACTGTTGGTGAAGAACACCGTGTCGGCAAAGGTCAGCTCCACCAGCCGCTGGGCCAGATGCTCCTGCGCCGGCACCTTGTAGAGGTTGGACGTGTGCATCAGCGTGGCGGCCTGTTTCTGGATCGCCTGCACCAGATGCGGGTGGCCATGGCCCAGGCAGTTGACGGCGATGCCGCTCGCCATGTCCAGCCATTCGCGGCCCTGCGCATCATAGAGGTAACAGCCATCGCCTCGCACCGGCGCCACCTCGCACCGGCCATAAACGGGCATGAGCGGGCTGATCGTCATCGTCTTGGTTCCCGAACAGGGCGTCTGGATGCGGACGCCGGACACGCAATCTTGAGCTACACGCAATCAAAGGCAACGCAAAAAGGCGGCCCACGTCAGCCGCCTTCACCCCGCCCATATAACGGCTTGGCCACCGCCCCTCAACCCCCAAGCATCAGGCCCAGGCGCACGGTGCGGCCGGGCAGCGGCAGGCCCAGTTGCGGGGTGACCAGGCCGTTCAGCGCATTGTCCACCGCCGCCGTGACCGACAGCGGTGCCTTGACGATCCGCGCCACCGGCAGCCGGCCGCGCAGATTGACCTCCGTGCCCGGCGAAAGGCGGGCCAGCCGGCCATCGGGCGCCAGATCGCGGGCCGGGCCGACATGGCGCAGCTCGGCGCGCAGATCAAAGGCGTCCCGGGGCGCCCAGTCAATCGCCAGCATCACCTCGTGCGCCGGGCGCTGCGGCAAGGGCTGGCCGGCGGTGCTGGCGTCGAGCGCGGTGCCGGTCAATTCCACGGTCAGATGCCGGTCCAGCTTCCACTGCACGGCGGCATCCAGGCCAAGGCTGGTGGTCGCCGCCTGGTTGAACCGCTGGCGCAGGTTGGCATTGCCCACCCGCACGATGCGCTGGCCGATCGTGCCCAGCCCGCGCTGCCAGAAGGGGTTGAGTGTGAGGGTGAGCGGCCCCGTCTGCCACTGCAGCTCCGCGTCCACCAGCCAGGCCTGTTCCGGCCGCAGCGCCGGGTTGGCCAGAAACCGGCCCAGCGCCTCGCCAAACAACTCCCGGGCCGAAGGAAAGCGGTTGCGCCGCCCGGCCGAGATGGCCAGCGTCAGGCCGTCGGCCGGCCGGGTGCGCACGGCGGCCGAAAATGTCGCCGCCCCCGTCACCGGCTGGGCCGGCTTGTCCCCGGTCAGGGGATTGGCGGCCTGGTCATAACCGGCGCCCAGGGTCAGCGCACTGCCGCCGCCCAGCGCCACATCGGCCTCCACCCCGCCCGAAACCAGCATCTGGCGATAGAGGAGAGGGGGCGGCACCCTGCCGGGCGGGAAGGCCACATCGGTCTGGCGATGGTCGCTGGTCTGGCCCGAAAGGCTCCAGCGCAGGCGCGCCGGGCCCAGCTTATGGGCCAGCGTCAGCCGGCCGCCCAGCGTGTCGTCATCATTGCCTTCGCGGCTGCGCAAGCCGGTGTAGCTGGCATCGCGATAGGCCAGGATCGTCTGGCCGAACCATTGCCGCCACATGGTCGCGCGGGCGCTGGCACCGTCGCCCAGCGCCAGTTCCAGCGCCGCCTGCGCCTGGGTCTGTTGCCAATCCGGATAACGCCAGTATCGCGGCGCCGCCACCGCCGGATCACGATCGGATTCGGGCGCAATCCCGCGCCGGGCATCGATGTGCAGCAGGCTCGCCCGCCAGGTCAGCGCGCCGGCCGTGCCGCCGATGCCGGCAAACAGGCTGGTGGCATTGAGATCGCTGTTGGTGCGGCGGTCAGTGGCGGCCTGGCTGAAGGGCAGGGCCGCGCCGCGCGCCACCGGCACCGCCGCTTGCGCCTGGTGAGACGCCGCCAGCGTGATCCGCGCCGGCCCCAGTGGCACCACGCCCGCGGCCGACAGGTTGGTGAGGCCCTGCGTCCCGGCCTGGGCCTGGCCCACCGCGCCCGCTTCCCGCGTGGTGAGATCCAGCACGCCGGCCACGGCATTGGCGCCATATTCGATCGCGCCGGCACCCTTGCGCACCGCCAGCGCGCCGATCAGCCCGGCCGGCACCAGCCCCAGATCGATGCGGCCATCCCACGGCACCGCCAGCGGCGCGCCGTCCAGAAACACCTGGGTCTGGCGTTCCTCGGCTCCGCGCACCCTGACCACGCTTTCGCCGCGCGAATTGGGCCGGATCGACACGCCGGGCAGCCCGCGCAGCGCATCGGCGATGCTGCGCGGCTGGCGATCGAGCAGCGCTTCGCCCGACAGGCCAACCCCGGGGCTTAGCACCCGGCCCGGCGTCGCCGGCGCCGTCACCGTGATCAGGGCCTCCCCCGGCCACGCGACCGGTCCGGCGGTGGGGGCTGCCACCGCCGGGCCGGCCAGCATCACGGCCGGAACAAGCGCTCTCACCGCTTCTTGCGCGGGAAGGCCAGACTGCGGAAATCACCGAAATAGCGCCCGCCCACCAGGCCACGGCCCAGCGCGGTCATCTGGCCGCCGGTCGGCACCAGATCCACGTTCACCGCCGCAAGGCTGATCGGTGCGATGCCGGCGGCCTTGAGATCGGCATTCAGCGCGGTGGCCTTGGTCGCCTTCAGGGCGGCAAAGGCGTCCTCCACCTCCTTCAGCTCCTTCTCCAGCGCATCGACACGGGCAATGGCATAGGCCGGCGGCCGGCCTTCCGTGCTGATGATCTGGCCATAGGCCGCATCCATATTCTCGCGCAGCCGCTCCTCGCCGGTGATGGCGCCGCCTTCGGTGGTGGCCACCACCTGCTTGCGCAGGGCATCGGCCTTGGCCACCAGCTCCAGCGCCGCCTTCTTCGCGGCCGGGCTGGCCTTGGCATCGGCAGCGGCCTGTTCGGCGCCCTGCTTCATCGCCACCAGGCCAAAGGTCAGCCCGGTCATCCGGCGGAACAGGCCCTTCACCCGTTCGGCCGCATCATATTGGGCCTTGCGGTCATCGGCGGTGAAGCCGGCGCGGGCATCGCTGGTGATGGTCAAGGGCACGTCCGTCACCTGGCCGGCCTTGGTCAGCCGCACCGTGTAGGTGCCGGGCAGCACGCGCTGGCCCACCACGCTGTTGCCGGCAATGCTGGCGGCCGGCGGCACCACCGGCGGCTTGGTCCGCATCGACCACACCACCCGGTTCAGCCCCTTGCGCTTGGCGGTTGGCAATTCCTCCACCAGCTGGCCATCCGGCCCGATGATTTCCAGCTTCATGCGGCCCACGACATGGCGCGCCTTCTGGTAATAGGTGATGACCGCGCCATCCGCCGGGTTCTGGCCGGCATAGACGGCATCGCCCGCGCTCCAGCCGCCATTGCCCTGGATGCGCTGCTCCACCGGCGGCCCGGCGATCA
The DNA here is from genome assembly GCA_964488775.1 of uncultured Sandarakinorhabdus sp. Taxonomy (GTDB): domain Bacteria; phylum Pseudomonadota; class Alphaproteobacteria; order Sphingomonadales; family Sphingomonadaceae; genus Sandarakinorhabdus. The sequence continues at coordinate 6,609 of CAZAWH010000102.1, forward strand.
GCGTGGCATTGGCGGCCAGCGTCTCGGCCTTCAGCGCGCGCAGCGGCGACACATCATCGATCACCCAGATGCCGCGGCCATGGGTGGCCAGCACCAGGTCATCGCCCTTCTTCGATTGCACGATGTCGCGCACCGCCACCGCCGGGAAGTTGCCGGGGCGGAACTCCTCCCAGTTCGCCCCGCCATCGCGGCTGATGAACAGGCCGAATTCGGTGCCCAGATACAGGATGTTGGGCGAAACCCGGTCTTCCTTGATCACATGGGCATAGCCGCGCACGCCCGGCGTGGCTGGCCCGGCGATGCGCGTGAAGCTCTTGCCGCCGTCGCGGGTGACAAACAGGTGCGGGGCCATGTCGCCCCACACATGCCGGTCCACCGTCACATAGGCGGTGCCCGCATCATGCTGGCTGGCTTCCACCCAGCTGATCCAGTTGTCCGGCCCCAGCTTCAGCGCCTTGGTGACATTGGTCCAGCTGGCGCCGCCATTGGTCGTCACCTGCACATTGCCATCATCGGTGCCCACCCAGATGGTGCCGGCAGCCTTCGGGCTTTCGCTGATCGAATAGATGGTGGTGTGCATTTCGGCGGAGCTGTTGTCCACCGTGATGCCGCCCGATTTTTCCTGTTGCTGTTTCAACGGGTTGTTGGTGGTCAGATCGGGCGAGATGCGGTCCCACGTCGTGCCATGGTCGCGCGTGCGGAACAGATACTGGCTGCCCAGATACAGCGCCGACTTGTCGTGCGGCGACAGCGCCATCGGCGTGTTCCAGTTGAACCGCAGCTTTTCCTTGTATCCCGGCTTGGGCTGGATCGCCTTCTGTTCCAGCGTCTTGCGGTTGATCCAGGCGATGTTGCCGCCCTGATATTCGGCATAGACATGATCGGGGCTGGTGGGATCGGGCAGCACCCAGAAGCCATCACCGCCATAGAGATTTTCCCAGCGGTTGTTGGTGATGCCGCCCGGATATTCGCTGTCACCCACCCACGAGCTGTTGTCCTGCAGGCCGCCATAGACCTGATAGGGATCCTTGTCGTCGATGGCCACGTGATAGAATTGGCTGATCGGCAGGTTCATGCCGTGCCACCATTTCGACCCGCCGTCATAGCTGATCCACAGGCCGCCATCATCGGCGCCGATCAGGTGGCTGGGGTTCTTGGGGTTCACCCACACGTCATGCCAGTCGGCATGGCTGCTGCCGGCGGTGTCGGAAAAGCTCTTGCCGGCATTGTCCGACACGATCACCCGCAGGTTCATCTTGAACAGGCGGTCGGCGTTGGTGGGATCCACCACCAGCTTCTGGAAATAGAAGGGGCGCCACACCATGTTGCGGCTGCGGTCGCGCTCTTCCCAGGTCTTGCCGCCGTCGTCCGACACATAGAGCGCGGTCCTGGCATGCTCGATCACGGCATAGACGCGTTCCGGCTTCGACGGCGCGTGCACCACCTCGATGCGGCCCCACGGGCCCTTCGGCAGGCCCTTGGCGCTGGCGGCGTCCAGGCTGGTCCAGCTCTTGCCGCCATCGTTGGAGATCAGCATGGCGCTGCCCGACGGCGCATCCGGGCCATCCCCGCCCGACCGGAAGCTCCAGCCCTTGCGGCGGAAGTCCCACAGGCCGGCAATGATGCGATCCGGGTTCGACGGGTCCAGGCTCACGCCCGAACAGCCGGTCGAAAGATTGGCACCCTTCAGGATCTGCACCCAGGTCTTGCCGCCGTCGCTGGTCTTGTACAGGCCGCGATCGGCGCTGTCGCTCCACAGCGCGCCGGGCGCGCAGGCATAGACAATGTCGCTGTTGGTGGGGTGGACGACGATCTTGGTGATCCGCTCCACAGTGGGCAGGCCCATGTGGGTCCAGTTGTCGCCACCATCGGTGGACTTGTAGATGCCGTTGCCCACCGACACGCTGTTGCGGGTCCAGCTTTCGCCGGTGCCCACCCACACGGTGCGCTTGTTGGACGGGTCGAGCGCGATGGCGCCGATCGATTGCACCGGCTGCCGATCGAACTTGGGCGTGAAGCTGGTGCCGCCGTCTTCGGATTTCCATACCCCGCCGCTGGCCGCGCCAACGAAAATGGTCAATTTGCCGTCATCCTCGGCCCGGGCGGCGATGGCGGCGATGCGGCCCGACATCTCGGCCGAACCGATGTTGCGGATGCCCAAACCGGAAATGCCGGCCGGGGCGGCATCGGCCGCCAGCACCGGCGCTGCGATGGCAAGGGCGAGGGCCGATCCGGCCAGAAGCGCAAAACGTGTCATATGATCTCCCCCCTTGTTCACTTGCCCGGCTGCGCGAACAGCGTGGCGGGCGCGGCATCATTGGCCGTCGCCTTGGCGATGATGGTGCGCTGGCGCTGGTTCGATCCCTGCGGCCCGCTTTCCACCGACATCGGGAACATCACCCCGTTCACCGCTTCATAATCGCCCAGTTCGGTTTCGCTCACCTGCACGGCGCCGCGAATCTTGCGCGTCTCGATAATCTTCACCTCCAGCATCGAATCCGGATCGATCAGATAGACGAATTCGTCGCCATCCTTCTGCGTCACCTTCAGCTTGTGGCAATCGGTGCCGTCAAAATCCTCGCGGCCCAGATAGGCGATGGTGGCGCCATCGGCCTTCGCCGCCAGCAGCACGCCCGGGATGGAGGCGGCATCCGCGAGGCTGCGCGCCTCGTCATCGCCCATCGCCTCGGCATCCTTGCGGCCTTCGAACGGGTTGATGCGCCAGCCACCGCCCTTGCCGTCATAGGCCTGCACCAGCGTCAGCCCCTGCAAGGCGGCTTCCACCCGCACGGCGCCGCCGCTGCGCACCTCGTGATAGGTCAGCTCGAACCCGCCGGGAAACACCAGCTTGCCATCCAGGGTCAGGCTGGTCAGCGCCGCCAGGGCGGCCTGGCCGCCGCGGGCCGCCAGGTTCTTCTGCACAAGTTCGTCGGCGGTGGGCGCCGCGGCGGGCTGGGCAGCCGGCTGGGCCAGGGCCGCCGAAGCCAACAGACACGCGGCCAGCGCGCCAGATGCGATTCGCATAAATCCCCCAAGGATGATCGGTGGTTGGTGGCGATTGGCTGCCGCAGCCTCACTGTATTGTCAATATAATACTCTTGTGCGCTGCGAAATGGCGGGGCACATGCCGGATCATGGCTCATGATGATGTTCTGCGCTGGCTTGCGGCCCACGCCCCCGACGTGCCGGTGATCATTCCCGGCGCCTCCACCGCCACCGTGGCCGAAGCCGCCGCCGCCCTTGGCGTTGAACCGGCGCGCATCGCCAAGTCGCTGGCCATGCGGGTGAATGGCGAGGCGCTGCTGCTCGTCACCAGCGGCACCGCCCGGCTGGACAATGCCAAATGCCGCGCGGCGCTTGGCGGCAAGCCGCGCATGCTGGATGCAGAGGAAACGCTGGCGCTGACCGGCCATGCCGTGGGCGGCGTCTGCCCCTTCGGCCTCAGGACCCCGCTGCCGGTGTGGCTGGATGTGTCGCTGCAGGCCTTTGCCACCGTCTTCCCCGCCGCCGGCAGCCGCGAAAGCTCGGTCGAAATCGCGCCTGATCGTCTGGCCAGCCTGCTGGCCAAGGGCTGGGTGGACGCCTGCAAGCTGCCCGATCAGCCGGTGTAGGGCCGCACCAGCGCCGCCACATCCACCCGCGCCTTCAACCGGGCCGCCAGCAGATACATGCCGGCAATCTTGCGCTGGATGAACAGCACATCGGGCGGCGGCGCGGTGAAATGGTCGCGCTGGCCGATCAGGGTCTGCGATTGGTC
>CAZAWH010000103.1:0-10233 GCA_964488775.1 uncultured Sandarakinorhabdus sp.
TTGGCGCGCCAGGCGGCTTCGGCCTTGGCATAATCGGGAAAGATGCCAACAACATGAAGATCATCGGGGTTGGTGAACTCCAGCCCCTGGGGATCGGCCACGCGGCCACCAAAAACGAGATGCAGCTTGCTCATGCCGCGGCGTCTAGCCGCAGTTGGGCTCAAGCGCCAGTGGCGCTTTGTGCATAGTCCGCCTGCAACCGCTGCATGGTCATGGCAAACCAGGCCTCGAATTCGGGGCCATCCCAGGCGCGGTGATTGCCGGCGCGGTAGCATTCGGCGTTGCGCATGTAGAACTCGGCGTTGATGCGGTTGGGCAGGCGGTTGTCGCGGGTGGCGATCACCTTGGCCGGGCTGCCGACGATGATGCTGTTGTCCGGCGCTTCAAACCGGTCCTTGCAATAGGCATGCTGGCCAACGATGGAGCCGGCACCAATCCGTGCCCCGTTGTAAACGGTGGCATTGATGCCGATCAGGCAATGATCCCCCACGCGGGCGCCGTGCAGCGTCACATGATGGGTGACACTGGTATAGGCGCCCACGATCACCGGTTTGCCGGGATCGGTGTGGATCATCACGAAATCCTGGATATTGGCGCCTTCGTGGATTTCAACATGGGCGGTCTCGGCCCGGATCACCGCATTGCACCAGATGCTGGCGCGCGGCCCCACCGTGACCTTGCCATAAATCTGCGCCGATGGATGGACAAAGGCGGTGGGATGGATGTCGATCATTGCCTCTGGACCGCAAGTGACTTGGCGTTGGCACTCTTCATGAACGTCACCAGCGCGTCAAAGCCATTCTTGGCAATGTAGGACGTGAAATCGGCTTCCTGGGTGAGCGCCAGGTTGACGCCGCCCACGATCAGATTGTTCACCATCAGCTTGCCGCCGTCGTTCTTCACCTGCCAGATCGTGTCCACCGGCTGGGCACTGGGGCGGGTGACGCGGGTATAGACCTCGGTATAGGGCCCGCGGCCGACCGTGCGCTGCACCGTCACCTTGGCATCGGCATAGTCATAAAGCCGATCAGCATAGGCGTTGAGCACGAATTCCGGAAAGGCGGCGCGATAGGCCTCCAGCTGGGCCGGCGTGGCCGTTGCCCGCTGGCGGCGGATCAGGCGCATGCCGATATCATCCAGCGCGACATTCTGGGTCAGGATGGTGCGGAACTTCGCCCGCGCCGCCTGCTTGCCCAGCGATTTGTCGCGCAGCACGGCAAAGCCGGAATTGACCAGAGTCTCGATGAACGGCCGCGCCGCCGGATCGCCCGGGTTGGCGGCACTGGCGGTGCCCACCTGGGCGGCGGCGGAGGCAAGGGGCAGGGTGGCGGCCAGCAGCAGGGCGGCCAGCGGGAGGACAGGCTTGATCATGGCCAGAGCAATGGCGTCGCGGCGATGAACGGCGGCTTAGCGGCTGGTGATGCGCCGGGCCAGCGCGCCCAGGCTGCGCTTTTCGGCGCTGCTGGTGGGGAACAGCATGGCCAGCGCCGCACCGGCGGCCACGCCGGCCAGGATGGCCACCACCGGATTTTCCTTCACCAGTTCGCGCGCATCAAGCCCGCCCCCGGCGCTGGACGCGGCCAGCAACGCCTCGTCCTCATAATCGGTATAGCCTTCCATGTCGCGGTCGATGTCCAGCTCCGCTTTGGCGATGCGGTTGCCGGCATACAGCGCCAGGCCCACGGCGGCGATGGCGGCCCCGGTGACGATCGGGTGCGCCTTCACGGTGGCGCCGGCGTCCCGCGCCAGGCCCAGCCCGCGCGTCTTCACCGTTTCCAGCGCCTCATCCACCAGCTGGCGCGGGGCCAGCCGGTCGCTCAGCTCGTTCACCTCGTCGGCCAGGGCGGCGCCGGCATCATCGGCGGCGCGGGCCAGATCCTCGATGGTGGCTTCACTCGGCATGGGTCGGGTCCTTCGGTTTGGCGGAAAGCCGGTCAATCTGTGCCTGCAATGTGGTCATTGCGCGCGCCGGTGCAAGCGAAACCCCCGCCAGTCGCGACAAAGCGCCCCGTGCCAGCGCCAGAGCCGCAACACCGGCCACCAGCGCCACGATCAATGCCGCCGCCCAGGCCGGCACCAGCAGCGCCAGGCCCAGCACGGCCGCCACCAGCAAAAGCACCAGCGCCGTCAACGCCAGCGCCAGCGCCGCCAGCAGCGTCAGCAGCGGCCCACGCAACTGGCCGGCATTGGCCTTCAGTTCGGCCGCCGTCAGCTTCAGCAAGGATTGTACCAGGCTGAGCAGCCCGGCCAGCAGGTGCCGCACCTGCGCCGCGATCGAAGGCTGCCCGCGGGCCATCAGTCCCGCGCGGCCTTCAGCATGCGCCCAGCGAGGAAGCCCACCGCAATCGCCACCCCCACGGCCGCTGCCGGCTGCGCCTGCACCAGGGCACGGCCGTCCTCCACCAGCTCTTCCACCGATTTTTCGGCCAGGGCATCGGCGATCTGATCGATGCTGCTGCTGGCCTGGCCCACCAGGCCGGCGACCGGCTGGGCGGCTTCGGGCAGATTGTCGGTCAACAGATCGGCAATGTCCTTCAGGCCGCGCACCTGGCCGACCAGCGCGTCGCGGGCATCCTCCACCATGGCGATCAGGCGATTCCGGGCAAAATCCAGCAGGCCATCCATGCCGCCCGCCCGGGTGGCAACGGCATCATCGCCGTCGAAATCCCCGGCATCGATGGGGATGGGGGCGCTGCTGGGGTCAATTGGCTGCATGGCCATCACGTTTTGCCTCACACATGTGCTTGCCCGCACAACATTCGCCTTCTATCTGGCCAATGATACGCGCCGGCGCAAGGCTGGCTGCATCGCAAAAACCCTGTCGTCACGAGGCCACCATCATGACAGCCATCATCGATATCCACGCCCGCGAGATTCTGGACAGCCGCGGCAACCCCACGGTCGAGGTGGACGTGGTGCTGGAAGATGGCAGCACCGGCCGCGCCGCGGTGCCGTCGGGCGCCTCCACCGGGGCCCATGAAGCGGTGGAACTGCGCGATGGCGACAAGGCGCGTTATCTGGGCAAGGGCGTGCTCAAGGCCGTCGCCGCCGTCAACGGCGAGATTTACGACGCGCTGTCGGGCATGGAGGCCGAGGAACAGGGCGCCATCGACGCCGCGATGATCGAACTGGACAGCACGCCGAACAAGAGCCGGCTTGGCGCCAACGCCATCCTGGGCGTGTCGCTCGCCGTTGCCAAGGCCGCTGCCGATGCGCGCGGCCTGCCGCTGCACCGCTATGTCGGCGGGGTTTCGGCGCGGTTGCTGCCCGTGCCGATGATGAACATCGTCAACGGCGGCGCCCATGCCGACAATCCGATCGACGTGCAGGAATTCATGGTGATGCCGGTCGGCGCCGGTTCCATCGCCGAAGCCGTGCGCTGGGGCGCGGAAATCTTCCACACCCTGAAGGCCGAGCTGAAGGCCCATGGCCACAACACCGCCGTGGGGGATGAGGGCGGCTTTGCCCCCAATCTGAACGGCACCCGCGCTGCGCTGGATTTCGTCATGGCCGCCATCGAAAAGGCCGGCTTCACCCCCGGCGGCAATGTCATGCTGGCGCTGGACGCCGCCGCCACCGAATTCTTCCACGACGGCGCCTATCATCTCCACGGCGAAGGCCTCACCCTGACGCCGGCCGCCATGGCCGATTATTGGGCCGCCCTGTGCGCCGATTATCCCATCCTCTCCATCGAGGACGGGATGAGCGAGGATGACATGGCCGGCTGGAAGATCCTCACCGACAAGCTGGGCGGCAGCGTCCAGCTGGTTGGCGATGATCTGTTCGTCACCAATCCTGCCCGGCTGGGGCAGGGGATCAAGGATGGCCTCGCCAATGCCCTGCTGGTCAAGGTCAACCAGATCGGCACGCTGTCCGAAACGCTGGCGGCCGTCGATCTGGCCCATCGCAACCGCTATCGCAGCGTGATGTCGCACCGTTCGGGCGAGACCGAGGATGCCACCATCGCCGATCTCGCGGTCGCTTGCGGCTGCGGCCAGATCAAGACCGGCAGCCTCGCCCGCTCCGACCGGTTGGCCAAGTACAACCAGCTGATCCGCATCGAGGAAGAGCTGGGCAGCGACGCCGTCTACGCCGGCACGTCGGTTCTGCGCTGACCGCGACGATCCTCCCCAAACTCGTTTGGGGAGGTGGCAGCCGCAGGCTGACGGAGGGGCATGGGCCACAAACGCCCCTCCGCCTCGCATTGCTCGGCACCTCCCCAAACGAGTTTGGGGAGGACCGGGTTGCTCCGCCGGCCCAGCCCCTCTATCCCTTTGCCGGTGCGCCGCATCCTGTTGATCCTGTGCCTGTTCTGGGCCGCTCCCGTGTGGGCGGCGCGGATCACGGCGGTTGAAAGCCAGCCCGGCCGGGTGATCATCACCGCCGATGGCCCGCTGCCGGCGGCGCAAGGCTTCGCGCTCGCCGATCCGTGGCGGCTGGTGGTGGATTTTGTCGGCGTGGTCGATCCGGTGCTCACGGCGCCCGGCACCAACAGCGTGGCCGGCCTGCGCCTCGCCATGTTCGCCCCCGGCACCGCCCGGCTGGTGATCGATCTGAAGGCCCCGGTGATCATCCGCGAGGCGCGGGCCGCCGGCAACCAGGTGGTGCTGATCCTCGATCGCAGCACGCCGCAACTCTTTGCCGCCGCGGTGGCGCGCGGGCGCAAGCCCTTGCCGCTGCTGCGCAGCGACGGGCCACCGCCGCCGCCGACCCAGCCCGACGGCGGCTTCCAGCTGCCCGCCGATTTCGGCAAGGCACCCGTGTCCGGCACGCCCAGCACGGCCACCCCGCCGCCCCCCGCGCCAACGGCACCCACCGCCGAAGCGCCGGCCACCGAAGCGGCCAAACCGCCGCCCCGGCGCGATGCGATTGCCGTCATCGCCCGGCCCGGCGGCATCAAATCGCGCAGCGGCGGCAAGCCGCTGGTGGTGATCGATGCCGGCCATGGCGGCAAGGATGTCGGCGCCATCTCGGTCGATGGCGGCTATGAGAAGGATGTCACCCTCAGCATCGCGCGCGAAGCCGCCCGCATCCTGCGCGAAGGCGGCAAGGTGCGGGTCAAGCTGACGCGGGACAGCGATATCTTCATCCCGCTGGGCGGCCGGGTGCGCATCGCCCGCGATGCCCGCGCCGATCTGTTCATCTCCATCCATGCCGACAGCGCCCCCAACGAACAGGCGAAGGGCGCGTCCGTGTACACACTCTCGGCCGTGGCCAGCGATGCCATCGCCGAACGGCTGGCGGCGCGCGAAAACAAGGCGGACATCATCGGCGGCGTCAATCTGGGCGTCGAAGCACCGGAGGTGGGGGAGATCATGGTCGATCTGGCCCGCCGCGCCACCAACAATGTCTCCGTGGCCTTTGCCGATGCCCTGCAGGATGCGCTGGAAGAGCAGGAGGTGAATTTCCGCGGCGAATTCCACCATTTTGCCGCCTTTGCCGTGCTGAAGGCCCCCGATGTGCCCTCCGTCCTGCTCGAAACCGGCTATGTCACCAACCGCCAGGATGCCGACCGGCTGTTTTCCGACAAGGGCCGCCGCCAGGTCGCCCGGGGCATCGCGCTGGCCATCGAACGCCATCTCACCGGAAAATGATGCAGCCGGCCTTGGCAAGCGGGCCGCGCCGCCGCTATCGCTGATCGCGTGACCCGTCGCCGCCTCCTGGGCCTGATCCTGTTGCCGCTGCTGCTGGCCGGCGGCTTTTATTGGCAGGCGACCAAGGGCCTGCCGTCGGAAAGCGATCTCGCTGCCTTCAGCCCGGCGCTGCCGTCGATGGTCCGCGACGTGAATGGCGAGATCGTCACCAGCTACACCCGCGAACGCCGCATCTTCGTGCCCTATGCCGAACTGCCGCCGCGCCTGGTCCAGGCCTATATCTCCGCCGAAGACAAGACCTTCTTCGACCATGGCGGCATCGACTGGCTGGGCATCGCCTCGGCCGTGGTCACCAACATCGAATCGATCTTTTCCGATCGCCGCCCGGTCGGCGCCTCGACCATCACCCAGCAGGTGGCCAAAAGCCTGGTTGGCAACGAAGTCTCGCTGTGGCGCAAGATCCGCGAGGCGATCCTGGCCCGCCGGCTCGAAGCGGCGCTGAGCAAGGAACAGATTCTCGAAATCTACCTCAACCAGATTTTCCTCGGCCGCAACGCCTATGGGGTGGAAGCCGCGGCCCAGGCCTATTTCGGCAAATCGGTGGACCGTCTCGATCTGGCCGAAATGGCCTATCTCGCCATCCTGCCCAAGGCGCCCTCCACCTATGATCCCATCCGCCGCCAGGCGCGCGCGCTGGCCCGGCGCGATTATGTGCTGCGCCAGATGGCGGCCAATGGCTATGTCAGCGAAGCCGAACGCGCCGCTGCCGCCGCGATGCCGCTGGCCGCCATCCCCAATCGCGCGCTGCCCCGCCCGCGCGACGATTATTTCATCGAGGAGGTGCGACGGACGCTCATCGCGCGCTTTGGCGAGGCCCAGGAAAATGGCCCCAACAGCGTCTATGGCGGCGGCCTGTGGGTGCGCACCTCGCTTGATCCCGTCATGCAGGCGGCGGCCGAACAGGCGATGCGCGATGGCATGACCCGCTATGAGGCGAACCGCCCGTGGCGCGGCCCCATCGCCCGCATCGACCTGGGGGACGGCTGGCCCGGCCGCCTGTCGGGCACGCTGGTGCCCTTGGGCTATCCCAATTGGGCCAAGGCCGTGGTGCTGGCCAAATCCGGGCTGGATGCCAGGCTGGGCTTCACCGACGGCAGCATCGGCAGCTTGCCCGGCCGGCTGGCGGCGCGGCCGTTCAAGGCCACCAACCGCTCCGCCGCCCAGGTGCTGCGCCCCGGCGACGTGATTGCCGTCGCCCGCACGCCTGCGGGGTGGGCGCTCCGGCAGCCGCCCGAAATCTCGGGCGGTTTTGTGGCAGAGGAAGTGGCGACCGGCCGTATCCGCGCCATGGTCGGCGGCTTTGACGCCCGGGCCCAGGCCTTCAACCGCGCCACCCAGGCCAACCGCCAGCCCGGCTCCACCTTCAAGCCCATCGTCTATGCCACCGCGATGGACAATGGCTTCACCCCGGCCAGCATCGTTGTCGATGGCCCCTATTGCGTGTTCCAGACCAAGCTGTTGGGTACGAAATGCTTCAAGAATTTCAACAATCTGCGCAGCGCCGGCCCACAAACCCTGCGCTGGGGCCTGGAACAGTCGCGCAACCTGATGACGGTGCGCGTGGCCGACGCCACCGGCATGGACCGGATCGTGACCCAGGCCAAGGCGCTGGGCATTGGTGAGTATCAACCGGTGCTCTCCATCGCGCTGGGCGCCGGCGAGACCACGGTGATGAAGCTCACCAACGCCTATGCCCAGATCTTCAATGACGGCCGCCGGCTCGAACCCGGGCTGATCGACTATGTCCAGGATCGCAGCGGCAAGGTGATCTGGCGGCGTGACAATCGCGGCTGCCCCGGCTGCAACGCGCCCGCCTGGAACGGTGGGCCGATGCCGCGCCCGCAGGGCCGTGTGGTGCAGGTGATGGACCCGCGCACCGCCTATCAGATCGTGCATGTGATGGAAGGCGTCATCCAGCGCGGCACCGGCACCGTGCTCGCCAGCCTCAATCGCCCGCTGGCGGGCAAGACCGGCACCACCAACGGCCCCAATGATGTGTGGTTCGTCGGCGGCACGCCCGATATCGTGGCCGGGCTTTACCTTGGCTATGACCAGCCGCGCAGCCTGGGGTCCTATGCGCAGGGTGGCACCACGGCGGCGCCGATCTGGCGGCAATGGGGGCAGGTGGCCCTGAAGGATTGGCCCACCTTGCCGTTCGCCATTCCGGCCGGCGTGCGCATGGTGCGGGTGGATCGCCGCTCGGGCCGGCGCGTGTTCGGTGTGTGGCCAGATCCCGGCCCGCGCCCCGCTGTGATCTGGGAAGCCTTCAAGCCCGACAGCGAGCCACGCCGCATCAACCGTGCCCAGGATGTGCTGGAACGGCGCAGCGGCGGCCGCGTGCGATCCGATGCGGAGTTTCTGGAAGCCGAAGGCGGGATTTACTGACGCGGCATCTTGCCAGCGGCTCAGGCCGGCCCTATCCGCACCGCCATGAGAGCAGAAGCCGAACATTACGCCCTCCAGATCAAGCAGGCGCTCGACCTGCTGAGGAGGTCTCTTTGACTGGGATCGCGCCCTTCGCCGTCTCGATGAACTGAACGCGCGGGTTGAAGACCCGAAGCTGTGGGACAATCCCAAGGCCGCGCAAGCATTGATGACCGAGCGTCGCCGGCTGGATGAAGCCATCACCGCGACGCGCGACATCGAACGCGACCTGGCTGATACCAGCGAACTGATCGAACTCGCCGAAATGGAAGGTGATGAGGGGCTCGCCGAAGACGGCGTGGCCGCGCTGAAGGCGCTTGCGAGCAAGGCCGAGAAGGACAAGGTCGCCGCTCTCCTGTCGGGCGAGGCGGACAACAACGACACCTATATCGAAATCAACAGCGGCGCCGGCGGCACCGAAAGCCAGGACTGGGCCTCCATGCTGCTGCGCATGTACCAGCGCTGGGCCGAAAAACATGGCTACAAGGTCGAGCTGATCGATTTCAACTCGGGCGAAACCGCCGGCATCAAGAACGCCACCATCCTGGTGAAGGGCACCCAGGCCTATGGCTGGGCCAAGACCGAAAGCGGTGTGCACCGGCTGGTGCGCATCAGCCCCTATGACAGCGCGGCGCGCCGGCACACCAGCTTTGCCAGCGTATGGGTCTATCCGCAGGTGGATGACGAGATCGAGATCGAGATCAAGGAATCCGATCTGAAGATCGACACCTATCGCGCCTCGGGCGCCGGCGGCCAGCACGTGAACACCACCGATTCGGCCATCCGCATCACCCACGTGCCCACCGGCGTCATCGTCGCCTGCCAGAACGAGCGCAGCCAGCACAAGAACCGCGCCACCGCGATGAAGATGCTGAAGGCCCGCCTTTATGAGCGCGAACTCGCCATCCGCGAGGCCGAAGCCGCCAAGACCGAAGCCAGCAAGACCGACATCGGCTGGGGCCACCAGATCCGCTCCTATGTGCTCCAGCCCTACCAGCTGGTGAAGGATCTGCGCACCGGCGTCACCTCCACCAGCCCGTCCGACGTGCTGGACGGCGATGTCGACAGCTTCATGGCCGCCGCGCTGTCGCAGCGTGTGACGGGCGAAGCGGTTGACGTGGAGGATGTGGACTGATCGTCAGCGCCGCAACCGGATCATGGTTTCGGCGCAGACATAATCCCACTCCTCGCTGGCGCGCAGGCGGTCCAGCATGGCCTCGAACGCCGCTTCGGCTGGTTCGTCAAATTCGAACCAGGTGATGAAATCGAACGGCTCGCCCAGATCGCGGCCATGATAAAGTGTGCGTGCCACCTCGGGCAGCACGCTCATGCCGATGCGCATGTGGCGGGACCGGGCATAGATGGCCAGCCGCTGATCCTGGGCCATGCCCCACCAGGCCGCACATTTGGACATGGGGATCAACACGGCGCAGCGATCCCCCCGGTCCGACGGGGCGGCGTGGCCGCTCAGCTCCCGCTGTTCCTGTTGGCTGGTGTAGCGCAGATGGCTGTTCACCCCGCGCGCCTGCCAGCGGGCACCCGCAGGCGCTTCGGCTGCCGGCGTGATCGCCAGCCGGTCAAAGGCCGGGATGGCGGGACCGTTCAGCGTCGTGTGTGACAGCACCGACCAGGCGCCAAGATCGCCGCCGCTGAACACCGTGGGGGATGCGGGCTGTTGCATGGCCCGTCATTCGCCGCCCCGGCCACTGTGGTTACGCGAACTGCGCCATGTAGCGTTCGAGCCCGGCATCCAGATCGGCAATCAGGTCGGCCGGATCTTCCAGCCCGATCGACAGGCGCACGATGGGGCCGGGCAGGGGTGTTTGCGTCGCGGTGCGGATGCGGTCCAGTTCCACGGGGAGCACCAGCGATTCATAGCCACCCCACGAAAAGCCGATGCCAAAATGCTGCAGTCCGTCGATCAGGGCGGCGGTGTGCGGCCGGCTGCCCTGTTTGAGCACCATGGCAAACAGGCCAGTGGCACCGGAAAAATCCCGTTTGAAAAGGGCGTGACCGGGGTGTGAGGGCAGGGCGGGGTGCCAGACGCGGTCCACGGCCGCGTGGCCTTCCAGCCAGCGCGCAATCGTCAGGGCCGAGGCCTCGTGCCGGTCCAGCCGCAGCGCCAGCGTGCGCAGGCCGCGCAGCGCCAGCGTGC
>CAZAWH010000104.1:0-10214 GCA_964488775.1 uncultured Sandarakinorhabdus sp.
CCATGTCCTTCAGCTCGGTTTCCTTGAAATTGGCCTCCACAAAGGCGCTGCCCGTGACCATCAGGCTCATGGTGGCCACACCCTGCACAATGGCCTGGCCGCGCAGCACCCGGCTGGTCTGCGTGACAATGCCATCGGCCGGCGCGCGGATCATGCTGCGTTCCAGATCCAGCGCCGCCCGGTCGCGCGCCGCCTTGGCGGCCAGCACCAGCGGGTGGCTCTCCACCGCGATGCTGCGGCCGGCGGCTTCGCGGGCGCGGGCATCATCGGCCAGCGCCCGGGCCAGTTCGGCGCGGGCATTGGCGGCGGCAAATTCCGCCTGCTGCAACCGCGCCCGCGTGGCAAATCCCTTGCCGATCAACTCCTGCTGCCGCGCCAGCTCGGCCTGCGCCAGCGTCACCGCCTCGCGCTTGCCGGTCACATCGGCGGCGCTGCCCCCGGTGCCGCTTTTCAGCTGCTGCACCTGCAGGCGGGCACTGGCCAGTTCGGCCTCCGCCTGGTCCAGCGCGATGCGGAACGGCCGCGGTGCCAGCCGGATCAGCACCTGGCCGGCCTTCACCTTCATGTTCTCGTGCACCAGCACCTCGGCCACCCGGCCCGACACGTCGGCCGAAAGCGCCACCTTGTCCATCCGCACATAGGCGTTGTCGGTGCTCACCTGGCCCTGGCCGGAAAACCACAGATACAGGCCCGCCGCCGCCAGCAGCAACGGCACGCTGGCCATGATGATGCGGGTGCGCGTGGCGCTGCCCGTGCGCGGGGCAGGGGAGGGGGCGTGCATCGGTTCAACCCTCCCGCGACAGATTGGCCCGCAGCCGCTGCAACAGGCCGTGCAGGCTGGCCTGTTCGGCCTCACCCAGTCCGGCCAGCATTTCGGCCCGCACCTCGGCGGCAATGGGCTGCAACGCGGCGAGCAGATCATGGGCCCGCCCGGTCAGGAACAGGCGCCAGGCCCGGCGATCGGCCGGATCGGCGCGGCGTTCCACCAGTCCGGCATCCTCCAGCCGGTCCACCATGCGGCCAACGGTGATGGTCTCCACCTCGAGCCGTTCCGCCAGTGCGGCCTGGCTGCTGCCTTCGGCGCGGGCCAGTGCGATCAGCACCTGCCACTGCGCGCGGGACACGCCAATGGCCTTGGCCCGGGCATCAAAGCGTCGGCGCAACAATCGCGCGCTGTCAGACAGCAGCACGCCAATGGTGTCGGGCACGGCAAACGGGCTGGTGGGCGGCGAATCGGGCATCGGCAGGCTCATGCGCGGAGAATAGCATACATGCTTATCATCAGTGAGGCATCAACAAGCCTGTCAGTTTTGCCGCGCGGGCTGGCGCGCCGGGCAATTCACCGTTAGTTTGCAGCCAATTCGGGCGAAACCGGCGGGGGCAGGCAGGGGCGTGCACAGGCAGCAGACACAGCCAGCGGCGGCAGCGGCATGATCGCGCTGACCGATGTCGGCCTGTTCAGCCACCTGATGGCGCTGCTCGCCTATCTGGGGCTGACCGTGGCCTCGCTGCTGCGCCAGCGCGCCGCGCTCAACCTGTGGATGGCGGCCGCCGCCGCCCTCACCGCGCTGTGGGCCGGCAGCTTCGTTTACACCTTTCTGGTCGATCCCGGTTTCCAGCCATGGATTTCCCGTCTGCAAACCGTGAAGGTCGCGGCCTGGATCGGCCTGCTGCTGTTCCTGCTGCGGCCGGAATGGCTGGGCGGCGAAGGCCGGATGCGCTCCTCCTTCTGGGTGGGCGGCGTGCTCGGCTTTGTCATGACGCTGCAGCTGGTCATCGATCTGTCCGGCGCCACGGCCGATGTCTTCACCACCGAAGCCGACACGGTCGCCAGCTTCTTCCTCGTCTCGCGCATTGCCGTGTCAGTCACCGGCGTCGTGCTGGGCCACAATCTCTACATCAATTCGCTGCCGGCCGACCGGTCGGGCATCCGCCTGCTGGCCGTGGGGCTGGCGGCGCTGTTCCTCTATGATCTCAACTTCTACACCCTCGCTTTCCTGCTGCCGCCGGGGTCGGTTGATCTCTACAACATCCGCGGCGCGGTGAACGCCCTGCTGGTGGTGCTGTTCGTCTTTGCCACCCGCGACACCTGGGTGAAGGGCGCCCGCATCTCGCGCAGCGTCGCCTTCCAGACGGTCGCCTTCTCCGGCGTCGGCTTCTACCTCATCGCCATGTCGCTGCTCGCCTATCTGCTCAAGCTGGTGGGCGGCAACTGGGGCACGCTGCTGCAAGTCACCTTCCTGTTCGCCACGCTGCTCATCGGCACGGTGGTGCTGGCCAGCGCTCGCTTCCGCGCCCGGCTGCGCGTGGCCATCGCCCGCAATTTCTATCGTTATCAATATGATTATCGCGTCGAATGGCTGCGCTTCATCGCCACCATTTCCGCCCCCGGCGATGCCGGCAGCCTGCCGGCCCGCGTGGTCCAGGGCGTGGCGGTGGTGCTGGATGCGCAGGGTGGCTGGCTGATGGTGCCCGATGATGACCGGCTGCAACCCATGGCCAATTGGCAGCTGGCGCAGGTGCAGCCCGAACCCATCGCGATGGACAGCGCGCTGGTGCGCTGGCTGCAGGAGGAAGACCGGGTGCTGGATCTGGATCTGGCCCGCGCCGGCGAGCTGCCGGGCGCGCCCGAACTGCCGGCCTGGCTGGCCGATGATCCGCGCCTGTGGCTGGCCCTGCCGGCGGTGAACCGCGATCGGCTGGCCGGCATCATGCTGATCGGGCGCAGTCTGGCCCCGCGCCAGCTGAACTGGGAAGACGAGGAACTGCTGAAGACCCTGGGCCGCCAGGCCGGCAGCTATATCGCCGAAAGCAGCGGCCAGGCCGCGCTGGAGGAAGCCCGGCGCTTCGAGGAGTTCAACCGCCGCTTTGCCTTCATCCTGCACGACATCAAGAATCTGGTCAGCCAGCTGTCGCTGCTGGCCCGCAACGCCGAACGCCATGCCGACAATCCGGACTTCCGGGCCGACATGATCGAAACCCTCAAGGTCTCGGTCGGCAAGATGAACGCCCTCCTGGCCTGGCTGTCGCAACGCGCCACCGGCAACGGCGGCGATGACACGCTGGTGCCGCTGGATCAGATGCTGCGCCAGCTGGTCAAGGGCCGGGTCGGGGCCTGGCCGGCGCTCAGCCTTGATCTGCCCGACGATGCCGGCCCGCTCACCGTGCGCGGCGATGCCCAGCGGCTGGAACAGATGTTTGCCCATCTGCTGCAGAACGCCATCGATGCCTCCCCACCCGGCGCGCCGATCCGTATCGACGCGGCGCGCGCCGGCGATGACCTGGTGATCAGCATCGCCGATCGCGGCCATGGCATGTCGGCCCGCTTCATAAGGCAGGAATTGTTCCAGCCGTTTCATTCCACCAAGCCCGGTGGCTTTGGCATCGGGGCCTATGAAGCGCGTGAAATCGTCCGCGCCCATGGCGGCCGGCTTGACGTGGCCAGCCGCGAAGGGGAAGGCACGACGTTCACCATCAGCCTGCCCGTGCCCGGCGCCCGCCCGGCCGCGCAGCTGGCGGAAGGGAGCCAGGTGTGACCGACAAACCGAAACTGCTGGTGGTGGAGGATGATCCCGGCCTGCAGCGCCAGTTGAAATGGAGCTATGATGATCAGGATGTGATCATCGCCGGTGACCGCGAGGCCGCGCTGGAGGCGCTGCGCACCCACCAGCCGGCGGTGGTGACGCTGGATCTGGGCCTGCCGCCCGATCCCGATGGCGTGTCCGAAGGCTTTGCCACGCTGGAAGCCATCCTGGCCAGCCGCCCGGCCACCAAGGTGATCGTCGCCTCCGGCCACGGCGCCCGCGACAGCGCCCGCCGCGCCATCGCGCTGGGCGCATTCGATTTCTATCAGAAGCCGGTGGACATTGACGAGCTCGGCCTCATCGTGCGCCGCGCCTATCATGTCGCCGCGCTGGAAGAGGAAAACCGCCGCCTCGCCGATCAGGCCCTGGGGTCTGACAAGGTGCTGGGCGGCCTCGTAACCGGCGCGCCCGAAATGATCAAGGTGGCGCGCATGGTCGAACGCGTGGCCAGCGCCAATGTCTCGGTGATGTTGCTCGGCGCGTCGGGCACCGGCAAGGAGGTGCTGGCGCGCGGCCTGCACAACGCCTCGGCCCGCGCCAAGGGGCCGTTCGTCGCGATCAACTGCGCCGCCATTCCGGAAAATCTGCTCGAATCCGAACTGTTCGGCCATGAACGCGGCGCCTTCACCGGCGCGGTGAAGATGCAGGAAGGCAAGATCGAGCTGGCGCAGGGCGGCACGCTGTTCCTCGACGAAGTGGGCGACATCCCGCTGCCCCTGCAGGTCAAATTGCTGCGTTTCCTGCAGGAACGCGTGATCGAACGCATCGGCGGGCGCAAGCCGATCCCGGTGGATGTGCGCATCGTCTGCGCCACCCACCAGGATCTGGACACGATGATCGGCGCCGGCCGGTTCCGCGAGGATCTTTATTACCGGCTGGCCGAAATCGTCGTGCGCATCCCCAGCCTGAAGGACCGGCCCGGCGATGCTGCCTTGCTGGGCCAATATTTCCTCAACCGCTTTGCCCGCGAAAACGGCCGTGAGTTCAAGGGCTTCAGCCCCGATGCCATCGCTGCCATGGCCGATTGGCACTGGCCCGGCAATGTGCGTGAACTGGAAAACCGCCTGAAACGCGCCGTCATCATGGCCGAAGGCACGCGGTTGACCGCCGAGGATCTGGATCTGGTCAACAAGGGCGATGAAGCCGCGCTCACCCTCAAGGCCGCGCGCGATGCCGCCGATCGCGCCGCCATCCGCAAGGCGCTGGCGCGCAGCGATGGCAATATCAGCCTCACCGCCAAGCTGCTGGGGGTCAGCCGGCCGACGCTCTATGATCTGATGAAGCAGCACGGCATCGAAAACGCCGACTGAAGCTGACAAGCCTGTTGCATCGCGGCGCAATAGCCCGTAAGCCCGCCCGCGGTTCGGAGCGTAGCGCAGCCTGGTAGCGCATCAGACTGGGGGTCTGGAGGTCGCAGGTTCGAATCCTGTCGCTCCGACCATTTTTCCACCCCCAGCACCATCCCTTCGCCAGCACAGGGTCAGCGCCCGTTCCCGCTCTGTCCTACACGAACCGATTTGGTTACATTTACGCCTCCTCCTAACCGGAAAGGCAAAACCATGTCGGTTCTCAACGCCCTGATCGCCCCCATCGCCGGCCTGATTGACAAGATCATTCCCGATCCCCGCGCGCGAGACGCCGCCAAGCTGGAACTGGTCAAGCTGCAGAACAGCCAGGAGCTGGAGCTGCTCTCCACCCAATTGTCGGCCATCGTCGCCGAGGCCGGCAGCACGGATCCCTGGACCAGCCGCGCCCGGCCCAGCTTCCTTTATGTCATGTATGCGCTGTTGCTGTGGTCGATCCCGATGGGCCTGATTGCCGCCGTGCAGCCGCAGATGGCCCACGACATCGCCGCGGGCATGACCCGTTATCTGGCCGGCCTGCCCGAACCGCTCTATGCGCTGTTCGGCACCGGCTACCTCGGCTACACCGCCGCCCGCCAGTGGGGGAAGGCCAAGGGGACGGACAAATGATGTTCACCTCTCCCCCTGGGGGAGAGGTCGAGAGACGCCGAAGGCGGCCCGGGTGAGGGGTTCACCCAGCCCGATACAGCTGCGCCAACCGGGCATAGCCTGCCGCCCCGGCCCGGTTGGACGCCAGTTCGGTCTCGCTCAACGCGCGTTGCAACCGGGCGGGCCGCCCGGTCCACAGCTCGCCCGCCGGCACGCGTTTGCCGGGCGTGAGCAGGCTGCCGGCGCCCAGCATGGCGCCGCCTTCCACCACCGCACCATCCAGCACCACCGCGCCCATGCCGATGAAGGCCCCGCTTTCGATGCGGCAGCCGTGGATGATGCAGCCATGGCCGATCAGCACATCATCACCGATGTGCGTATCAAGCCGGCCGCCGGTCACATGCACGATGCTGCCGTCCTGGATGTTGCTGCGTTCGCCCACGCGGATCCGCCCCACATCGCCGCGCAGCACGCAGTTGAACCACACCGAACTGCCGGCACCGATCACCACCTTGCCGATGATCTGGGCACCCGGCGCGATGAACACATCCTCGGCAATGTCCGGCCAGTCGCCGCCAAAGGGGTGAATGGTCATGGTGTGATGTCAAAGGCCACATGCGGCCGCAACGGATTGCCCGGCGCCAGATTGGGATGATCGAAATCCAGATCGGCACGGCGGGTCATGCCGATGCGCCGCATCACGGCCTGGCTGCGCGTGTTGGCCGGCACCGTCATGGATATGATCCGGCCAAACCCCTGCGCCCAGCCCCAATCCAGGCAGGCCTGCGCCGCCTCGCTGGCAAAGCCCGCGCCCCAGGCTTCGCGCGCCAGCCGCCAGCCGATTTCCGGGCAGCCCGACAGGCCGGTTATGCCCAGCGGCGTCATTTTCAGCCCGCAAAAGCCGATGAATTGGCCGGTGTCCCGCCGCTCCAGCGCCCAGAAACAATGGCCCAGCACCGCCTGCATCGCCATCAGGCGATCCACGATGGCATCGCTGCCGGCGCGGTCGAGCAGGGGGCCGAGATGGCGCATCACCTCCGGGTCTTGCCCCATCGCGGCAAAGGGCGCGCGATCGCTGTCCGCCCACGGCCGGATGATCAGGCGCGCCGTCTCGATCACGGCAACCGCATCACGGGAACAGCGGGGCCTGTTCCAGCCCCATGGTTTCGGGCAGGCCGAACATCAGGTTGAAATTCTGGATGGCCTGGCCGCTGGAGCCCTTCACAAGATTGTCGATGGCAGCGATCACGATGGCGCGGCCGGGCACGCGATCGGCAAACAGGTTCATCACCACATGGTTGGACCCGCGCACCATCCGCGTCGCCGGGGCAACGCCGGCGGGCAGCAGATGCACAAAGGGCTCGCCGGCATAGGCATCGGCGAGCACGCCGCGCAAATGGTCCACGCCATGTGCGGTTTCGACCACGCAGGTCACCAGCTCGCCGCGGTTCATCGGAATCAGATGCGGGGTGAAGCTGATCCGCACGTCGCGGCCGGCGCGGGCCGACAATTCCTGTTCCATTTCCGGCATGTGGCGATGATGGCCAATGCCATAGGGGTGCACCGCCTCCGCCACCTCCGGGAACAGATTGGCCTCCTTCAGCGACCGGCCGGCGCCCGAAACGCCCGACAGCGCATTCACCGTGATCCGCTCGGCCGACACCGCGCCCGCCGCCACCAGCGGCAACAGCGCCAGCAAAACGGCGGTGGGGTAACAGCCCGGGCACGCCACCAGCCGCGCCGTCGGCAACGCTGCCCGTGCAAATTCGGTCAGGCCATAGACGGCATCGGGCAACAGGCCCGGCGCCGGGTGGGCACCGCCATACCAGTGCGCATAGGTGCCGGCATCCTTCAGCCGGAAATCGGCCGAAAGATCGATGATGCGGCTGCCGTCCAATGTCGACAAGAGTTCGGCCGAGGCGGCGTGCGGCAGGCACCCGAATACGGCATCGATGCGGGAAAAATCAATGGCATCGGCCTTCACCAATGCCGGCAGCTGCGGATACATGGCCAGGTGCGGCCAGATCTGCGCCATGGTCTGCCCGGCCTTGGCATTGGCAGCCAGGGCGGCAATCTCGATGCCCGGATGCGTCAGCGCCAGTCGCACCAGATCCGCCCCGGTATAGCCCGAAGCCCCCAGCACGGCGATGCGCAGCTTGTTCATCATGCCGGGGGATTACGCCGCCAGCCCCGCCCATGCAACCCGCTGGCGATTTGCACCGAATAATGTAAAGCAAGCTTCGTGTGCGGCGATCCTGGGCGATCGTGAACGGCAACGGGTCGGTTGCCGGGATCGGGTGGTCACCGCGCGCAGGGGGGATCAATCTGCAGGCAGGCCTGCCAAGGGGCAGGGGCGGCGCTGTCCTTCCGACATGGTGGCTGGAAGAAAGTGGCCAGATGTTGGGTACGGGGTCTAATCTGGGGCGGCTGTTCGCGCTGTCGGCCGAAACGGGGGCCAGCGATCTGCTGGCCTGGCACTATTTCCGGCTGTGCCTCGCCTATTGCGGGCTGATGCTGCTGATCAGCCTCGGGCTGGCCGGGCCCGTGGGCATTTCTGCCGAATTCCTTGTTTTGGTGTTCCGCGTCACCGCGCAGTTCGGCTTCTGGCTGGTCATGATGCTGTTGCTGGTCCAGGCGCTGTTCCGGCCGGATCGGCTGAACGGCCAGGCGCTGGGGGCCGCGCTGTTCGCCATTGGCGGCCAGGCACTGTTCTACGCCGGCTTTCACGCCACCAAACTGCTGGTGCCGGTGCCAGCCGGCTTCTGGGCGGACGCCGCGCTAACCCGGCTTGATGCGTGGCTGCACGGCGGCAGCGCCTTTGCCCTTTATGACCGGCTGGCCGGCGGGCTGTTCCCCGATGCCTGGATCGATTTCTATTATGCGCCGCTGTGGCTGTGCCTGGCCTTTGCCTTTCCGATCCTGCTGATCATCCACGATGATGATGTGCGCCGCCGCCTGCATTATCTGCGGCTCAATCTGCTGGTGTGGGTGGTGCTGGGCAATGTCCTGGCCATCCTGTTCGCCTCTGCCGGCCCGGTCTTCCACGCCCGCACCGGCGATGCGGCGCAATTTGCCGAAGTCACCGCCTTTCTCCACAGCCAGCGGGCGGTGATGCCCGATATCATCCACATCCAGGATCATCTTTGGGAACAGCATCGCCAGGGCATGCTGGGCACCGGCATCAGCGCCTTTCCCAGCCTGCATGTCGCCGCCGCCATCGTGCCGGTCGTCTATGCGCTGGAACGCTGGCGCTGGCGGGCGCTGCCGCTGTTGCTGCACCCGCTGATCGTGCAATATTGTTCGGTGCGCACCGGCTATCATTATGGCCTTGATGGCTATGCCTCACTGCTGGGTGTGCTGGCCCTGCATGCGCTGCTGCGCCGGTTGCCGCGATGACGGCGCGGCCGGCCATCACCCTCATCTCCGCCAGCCCGGCGGATCTGGACCAGCCGCTGCCCGCCCTGCTGGCCGGCATCACCCGCCATTATCCCAGCGTGGCGGACGGCCGCGCCCATCTGGCCGAAATACTGGCGATCATGGGTGCCCGGCCGCGCCCGGCGCCCTGGGCCGATTGGTGGGCGCTGGCCGATACCGGCTGCATCATGGGCCTGGGCGGCTTCAAGGCCGCGCCCGATGCCGATGGCGTGGTCGAAATCGGCTATGGCAGTTTCCCGCTGTGCGAGGGGCAGGGGGTGGCCACCGCCATGGCCGCCGGCCTGATCGCCATCGCCGCCCGCCACGGCGCCCGCCAGATCATCGCCCACACGCTGCGCCAGGAAAACGGCTCCACCACCGTCCTGCGCCGCAATGGCTTCACCTTGTTCGGCACCGTGGTCGAGCCTGAAGACGGCGCGGTGTGGCGCTGGCAGCGGCCGCTGGGCCCTGCCAGCGCCTGACGCCTAGCGATTGTCGAGCTGGCTGCGCACCCGGGCCAGGCCCAGCCGGGAAATGCGGTAGGGCGCGCCGCCGCGCGATTCCACATACCCCCGGCGCTTCAACCGGGCGAACAGGTCAAGGCTCAAGCCGGTCAGGCACGCGCCATCCCGGGTGAAGCATTTGACATCGACGATCTGGCCGTCCTCACGGCGATGATGAATGCTGCCGCCTTGCGCCAGCAGGTGCAAAATGCGCTGTTCAGCGCGCGAAATATCCATTGAATCTGGCTCTTCTGCAGATGTTGCAGATCACCGCATCCCGCCCGCAGGCCGGATGGCGGCAACGCGAACCAACAACCGCAGCGCGGTTATCGGTCAGCAGCCAGAAACAATCTCGCGCATATCCACTCCCGAAGAGGCCAACATGATAACATGAAGGCCCCGGCGGTCAAAGCCGCCTCAGGCCCCCATCAACCGCGCGGCCAGCGGCGCGTGATAGGTCAGCACGCCGGAACAGCCGGCGCGGCGGAAGCTCATCAACGCCTCCAGCACGCCCTTGCCGCGATCCAGCACGCCGGCGGCAATCGCGGCCTCCAGCATCGCATATTCGCCCGACACCTGATAGGCGAACACCGGCACGTCAAAGGCGTCGCGGATCGACCGGATGATGTCGAGATAGGGCATGCCCGGCTTCACCATCACCGAATCCGCGCCCTCCTCGATGTCCATCGCCACCTCGCGCAGCGCTTCGCGGGCGTTGGCCGGGTCCATCTGATAGGTTTTCTTGTCGCCCTTCAGCACGC
>CAZAWH010000105.1:0-10200 GCA_964488775.1 uncultured Sandarakinorhabdus sp.
CTGCGGGCACCTCCCCCAGAGGGGGAGGATCGGATCACTCCGCCTCCGCCACCGGGCACACGCAGGCCGCCTTTGGCTTGCGCTTCGCTGCGGTCGTCGCAAATTCCTGCGGCGAAAGCCGGCCATCGGCATCGCGGTCGGCACGCGCGAACCTGGTCGCGGTGGCGACCGCATATTCCTCGAAATCCAGCCGGCCATCGCGGTTGCGATCGGCCTTGGCAAAGGCCTTCTGGCGGTTGGCCAGATACTCGCCGCGGCTAACCGCGCCGTCATCATTCTTGTCATAACGCGCCAGCCGCCGCGCCGCGCGCTCGGCCTCGCTCAGCGGCGCCCTGGGGGCGGCATCGGGCGGCGGATCGTCCACCGGCTGGCCGCCATCATCGGCCCCGGCCACCGCCAGCGCCGCCGCCGGCTGCGTCACCGGCCCGGCCCGCCACAGGATCGCGCCTGCCGCCAGCAGGCCGGCCAAAGCCACCACAAACCCCAGGATCCGGCGCATCGAAAATGCTCCTGCCACAGACCCTGAGGTGGAAGGCTAAACCGGCTCAGCGGCCAAAGGCAACCGCCTTCAGCATCCGCCACTGCCGGCCAAGGCTGCCGCGCGGCTCCACCGGCTGCCCGGCGCGGGCGCGCACGGCATCGCGCACGGCCAGCGCCGCCAGCGCGCGCAGCGGGCGCAGCGGCCCCGGCGTGCGGCCTGCCACCGCCTCCCCCAGCACCCAGGCCCGGCCCAGCGCGTCAGCCACATCGCCATCCCCGCCCAGCAGCCGCGCCGCCAGCCGGAACAGCTGGCCGCCGCCGGCGACATGGGCATCGGTCACGCCATTATGGCCCAGCATGTCGAGCCAGCGATCCTCCAGCCCGGCCAGCGCCGCGCCGCTGACGCCGGGCAGCACATGCGCGGCCAGCGCGCCCAGCAGCGGCTGGGCCGGCACCTGGCCCGCGTCCAGCCCCTCCAGCCGTTCCCGCCACCAGGCCAGGCGGATCTCGCCCAGCATCGGCTCGGTCGTGGTCACCACCAGCTGCGCCAGCTCGCAATCCAGCGCCATCAGGGCGATCAGGCCCGGCCGCGCACTGGCCGGCGCGTAAAGACACGCCAGCCAGCGATCGCGGTCGCGGGCCTTCAACTCGGCCTCGATGATCTCCAGATCAGTCAGATCAGGCCGGCCCGACGCGGAACGCGCACAATTTGTTGCCATCCGGATCGCGGAAATAGGCGGCATAAAAGGCCTGTGGCCCCTCGTCCCCGCGCACGCCCGGCCCGCCTTCATCGCCGCCGCCGGCCGCCATCGCCGCCTGGTACATGGCGTCCACCTTGGCGCGCGTATCCACCACCAGGGCGATCATCGTGCCATTGCCGGCGGTGGCGGGCTGGCCGTCAAACGCCGGGCCAACGCCCAGCATCGGCTGCGCCCAGCTGGTGCCCCAGCACACCGCGCCGGTGGGAAATTCCATCAGCCGCTTCACCCCGATGCTGGCGAACAGCGCATCATAAAAGGCAAAGCTGCGCGGCAGGTCATTGCTGCCGAAAAGGGCGTATCCGATCATGCTGGTCCTCCTGTGGCCGTGATGGCAGGGCGATGGTGGCACAGCCGCCGCCGCCGGGCGATGACGCGCCAGGTCATTGCGCCAGCTCCGCCATGATGATGTCTTCCGCCGAGGTGAAGTGCGAAACCAGCCGCGGCGCCTTGAATGGATCGGCGGCCGTGCCGGTCAACGCATAGGCGATCACCCGGCCGCGCCGCTGATCCACCCATAGCCCGGCGAGCAGGCCATAGGCCTCACCCAGATGCCCCCACCAGCGCGCGCCCTTCACGGGCTGGTCCGTCGCCCCGGCCCGGCCCGAAAGGCAATGCGGCCCGGCGCCGTAACACAGCATCTGGCCCTGATAATCATCGCCGGGCACGCCCGTCCCGGCCTGCCAAACCGGCGTGAACATCGCCTTCACCGTGGCGGGTTTCAGCAAGCGAACGGATCGATTTCCAATGGCGATCTCGCCGCCACGCAGCAGCAATTGCCCGATGCGCGCCAGATCGGGCAGGCTGATGCGCAGGCCGCCCTGCGGCGAAAAGATCGTGCCATTGCGGCCCGGCACATAGGCGGCCAGATCACAGCCTGCCGTGCTGCGCACCGGGCAGGGGCTGCGCTGGCCGTGGAGATCATCCACCTGGGGCACCCACGGCCCGGCCGGGTCCCAATGGGCTTCGTCGGCACCCTTGCGATAGAGCACGGCAGCGCGGGCAATGGCGGCATCCGATGCGCCCTGCCAATTGTAGCCGGCATCGATTCCCAGCGGCGCCAGCACCAGCTGCGTCATCAACCGGTCAAAGCGTTCACCGCAAGCCGCCTCCATCACCGTGGCGATGATGCCATAGTTGAGATTGGCATATTCAAATCGGCCACCCGGCGCGCCCGGCCCCCAATGCTGCGGGGTCAGCCGGTCGGCCAGCCGCTCCTCCAGCGCAAAGCCATAGCCGGGGCCATCAACGATGCCGCTGGTGTGCGACAGCAGCTGGCGCAGCGTCACCGGCCGGTCGGGGAATTGGGGATGACGCAGCCGCCAGCCGAGATAGAGGCTGACATCGCGGTCAGGATCGAGCTTGCCCTGCTCCACCAGCCGCCACACGGCAATGGCCACCACCAGCTTCGAGATGGAGGCAACGCGCACCACACTGTCGGTCGTCAATGGGCGGGCGGCAGCGATGTCGGCCAGCCCATGGGCTTCGGCGCGCACCACCCGATCCCGCGTGGCCACCACGCCGATCACGCCGGCAAGCTGCGGCGCGCGGGCATCAGTGCCAGCGACCAGATCGGCCAGCGCCGACCGCGTCGGACTGGCAGCGGCCGGGGCGGCCAGCAACAGGGCGGCTGTGATGATCGCACGCATGACCGGTCTATAGGCAGAGCCGGCGGCGTGCGCTAGCGTTGCCGCCATGACGATACGACTTGCCATTGGCCTCATGTCCGGCACCTCGATGGACGGCATTGATGCCGCCCTGGTGGAAACCGATGGTGAAACCCATGTCGCCCCGCGCGCCTTCATGTTCTTCCCTTATGAAGCCGATTTCCGCCCGCGCCTGCGCGCCGCCATGGCCCGGGCGCTGGAACTGCACGCGCCGGCGCGCGACCCGCTGATCGACGCGGTGGAGCAGGAATCAACCGGCCTGCACGCCATGGCCGTGCACCGCCTGCTCGCCGCCACCCACACAAGGCGGGACGAGGTGGCGGTGATCGGCTATCACGGCCAGACCATCGCCCACCGGCCCGATCGGCGCTGGACCTGGCAGATCGGCGACGGCGCCACCCTGAAGGCCGCCACGCGCCTGCCGGTCGCCTTTGATTTCCGCAGCGCCGATGTCGCCGCCGGCGGCGAGGGCGCACCGCTGGCGCCCGGCTATCACCGCGCCCGCTCGGACGCGCTGGGCCGGCCGCTCGGCGTGCTCAACCTGGGCGGGGTGGGCAATCTCACCTGGTTTGCCGGGGATGGGCGCTGGGGCAGTTTCGACACCGGCCCCGGCAATGCCCTGATCGATGACTGGGTGCGCACCCACACCGGCCGCAGTTATGACGAGGATGGCCGGGTGGCCGCCAGCGGCATCGCCCACGACAATGTGCTGCTCACCCTCACCGACAATCCCTGGTTCGATGCGCCGCCGCCCAAATCGCTGGACCGCAACGCCTGGGATATCGGCGCGCTGCGCGGCCTGTCGCCGGGCGATGGCGCCGCGACGCTCACCGCCTTCACCGCCGAAACCGTGCGGCTGGCCCTCACCCACGTGCCGCCGATTGGCCGCCTGCTGGTCACCGGCGGCGGCCGCCTGAATCCGGTGCTGATGGCCGAACTGGCGCAGCGCTGCGGCGTGGCCTGTGATCCGGTGGAGGCCGTCGGCTGGAACGGCGACGCGCTGGAAGCCGAAGCCTTCGCCTGGCTCGCCGTGCGCGTGCTCGACGGCAAGCCGCTCAGCTGGCCGGAAACAACCGGCGTGCCGCAGCCGATGCCGGGCGGGCGGCTGGCCTAAGGGTTGCCTGCCTTTCGTGACGTCGAACGGGCCTCGGCCAAGCCTCTGCCCCGGCGAAGCCGTGGCGCCGGCTTGCCCGATCCCGCCGGCCGGGCTGGCAATGAGTCTGCCGCTAACGCTGCGCGTTAGCGGCCGCCATTGCTCAGCCGCATGTCCAGATAGGAGTCCACCTCGCCCATCAGCGGCTCCATCTCCTGGGCGAAGAAATGGTTCGCGCCCGGGATGGTGCTGTGGTGGATGGTGATGTGCTTCTGCGTCTTCAGCTTGTCGACCAGCTTCTGCACCGCCGCGGTCGGCACCACCTCGTCGGCCTCGCCATCAATGATGATCCCGCTCGACGGGCAGGGCGCCAGGAAGCTGAAATCATACATGTTGGCCGGCGGCGCGATCGAGATGAAGCCCTTGATCTCCGGCCGGCGCATCAACAGCTGCATGCCGATCCACGCGCCAAAGGAAAAGCCCGCCACCCAGGTGGTCTGCGCTTCCGGGTTGAACTGCTGCAACCAGTCAAGCGCCGAGGCCGCGTCCGACAATTCGCCGATGCCGTTGTCGAACGTCCCCTGGCTGCGGCCGACACCGCGGAAGTTGAAGCGCAGCGTGGCAAAGCCGCGGCGCACGAAGCTTTGATACAGGGCCAGCACGATGGGATGGTTCATCGTGCCCTGGGCCGGGTGCGGCTGCAGGATGATGGCCACCGGCGCGCGTGGGGACGTGCCCGGCTGGTAACGGCCTTCAAGACGCCCTTCCGGGCCGGCAAGGATGACTTCAGGCATGTGGCTCTTCGATTCTGGCGCAAAGGGGCAATCGCGCCCTATATGGCGGGCGAAGGCCCCGTTGCAATGAAAAGCCGAATCTATCTCGATCACGCCGCCACCACGCCGGCGCTGCCCGTCGCCATCGCGGCGCTGGCCGACGCGGCGGCCATGGCCGGCAACCCGTCCAGCGTGCATACCGCCGGGCGCGCCGCCAATGGCCTGCTCGAATCCAGCCGCGACGCCGTGGCCCGCGCCACCGGGGCCGCGCCCGAACAGATCATCTTCACCAGCGGCGGCACCGAGGCGCTGGCGCTGGCCATCCACGGCTGCGGCCTGCCGCTGATCGCCGCCGCGACCGAACATGGCGCCGTGCTCGCCGCCCGCGATGATGTGCGCCTCGCCCCGGTGCAGCCTTCGGGCCTGATTGATCTTGATGCGCTGGAACAGCTGCTCACATCCGGCCCGGCGCTGGTGGCGGTGCAGGCCGGCAACAATGAAACCGGCGTGATCCAGCCCCTGGACGCGGTGGCCGCCCTCACCCATGCCCATGGCGGCCTGCTGCTGGCCGATTGCGTGCAGTCTGCCGGCAAGATCGCCCTGCCGCCATCCGCCGATTTCATCGCCCTGTCCGGCCACAAGCTGGGCGCGCCGATGGGGGTGGGCGCGCTCATCGCCCGCGATCCCGCCCGCCTCACCCCGGTGCAGCGCGGCGGCGGGCAGGAACGCGGCCACCGCGGCGGCACGCCCAATCTGCCCGGCATCGCCGCGCTGGCCGCCGCGTTCGACACCCGGCCCGATTGGGCCGCCGTCGCCGCCCGCCGCGCCGCGCTGGAAGCCCGGCTGGCCGCCGCCGGGGCCATCATCCACGGTGCCGACGCCCCGCGGCTGCCGCACATCAGCAGCATCGGCCTGCCGGGCGTGCCGGCCAGCACCCAGGTGATGATGCTCGATCTCGAAGGCTTCCAGGTCTCGGCCGGCGCCGCCTGTTCGTCGGGCAAGGTCCGCGCCAGCCATGTGCTGGCCGCCATGGGCCTGGGCGCAGCCGCGGGGGAGGCCATTCGCGTGTCCCTGTCGCCCGCCACCAGCGCTGCTGATCTCGCCGCCTTTGCCGCCGCCTGGGAGGCGATGGCCACCCGCCTTGGACACCGCGCATGACCCTGCCCATCTATCTGGATTATGGTGCCACCACGCCGCTCGATCCCGCGGTGGCGGCCGCCATGGAGCCCTGGGGCCTGACCAACTTCGGCAACCCGCACAGCGCGCATCTGTGGGGTTACAAGGCCAAGGCCGCAGTGGAGGCCGCCCGCGCCCAGGTTGCCGCGCTGATCAACGCGCCGGTTGAAGCCATCGCCTTCACCAGCGGCGCCACCGAAAGCAACAACTGGGCGCTGAAGGGCCTGCTCACCGCGCCGGGCCAGACCCGCCGCCGCATCGTCACGCTGGCCACCGAACACAGCAGCGTGCTGGAAACCGCGCACTATCTCGCCGGCATCGGCGCGCAGCTGACCATCGTGCCCGTGCGCGGCGATGGCCTGGTTGATCCCGGCGATCTGGCCCGCGCGCTGGGGGAGGATGTCGCCCTGGTCTCGGCCATGGCGGTCAACAATGAAATCGGCGTGGTGCAGGATCTCGCCACCATCGGCCGTCTGGCCCATGGCGTCGGCGCGGTGTTCCACGTCGATGCGGCGCAGGGCTTTGGCAAGGTGCCCATCGATGTGGAAGCCTGCGGCATCGATCTGCTCAGCCTCACCGCCCACAAGATCCACGGCCCCAAGGGCGTCGGCGCGCTCTATCGCCGGCCGTTCACCGTCATCACCCCGTTGCTGCACGGCGGCGGGCAGGAAGATGGCCGATCCGGCACGCTGCCCACCGCGCTGATCGCCGGCCTGGGCGAGGCCGCCCGCATCGCCGCCAGCCGCATGGCCGCCGATCATGCCCATGCGCTGATGCTGCGCGATGCCCTGCTGGCCGGCCTGTCGGTGCCCCACCGCGTCAACGGCAGCCGCGATCACCGCTGGCCCGGCAATCTCAACCTGTCCTTCCCCGGCGTTTCGGTGCCGTTGATCCAGCGCCTGCCCGGCCTCGCCATCTCGGCCGGATCGGCCTGCGCCGCCGTCACCGGTCGCGCCTCCCACGTGCTCACCGCGCTGGGCCTGGCCGAGGCAGAGGCCAAGGCCTCCCTGCGCCTCGGCTTCGGCCGCTTCACCACCCTGGCCGAGATCGAGGCCGCCGCCGCCCGCATCAACGAGGTGGTCGCCGCCCATCTTGCCGAGTTCGCCTGATCGCGGCACATCAGGCCCATGATCCGCATCCGCTTCCTCTCGGCCGACGGCACCAACGCAACCGAAGTCGAGGCCCGGCCGGGTGACCGGCTGCTCGATCTGGCCCAGGCCCATGGCCAGCCGCTGGAAGGCACCTGCGAAGGCGCGATGGCCTGCTCCACCTGCCATGTCCATCTCGTCGGCGGCGATGTCGCGGCGCTGCCGCCGCCGTCGGAGGAAGAGGAGGACATGCTGGATTTCGCCGCCGGCGCCAACCGCCAGAGCCGGCTGGCCTGCCAGATCAGGCTGCCGGACGGCATGGCCAGCCTCGACGTGAAAATGCCCCGCGGCGTCGTCGACATGAGCCGGTAACGGCTTATTCACAACCAATTTGCGTTGATTCCCGCCCGCCAACGTGGAATGCTTTCCGTCAACAAGATGATAAGTCGCAAGTTGACGTCTGTTTGCGAGGGGTAGAGACGCATGCGTAAATTGATCGGCCTTGCCATGGTGGGCGTGGTGGCCATTGCCGCCGTGCCAGCGGGCGCCCAGAAGAAGGGCCAGGGCGCCGTGGACATTGATCCGCAGAACCGGGGCCTCGTCAGCGGCACCGGCATTGAAATGCGCGACATCATCGGCATGTCCGATCGGATCGTGCGCGACCTGCTGCAGCGGCCGGACATCGTGGGCACCCCGGTGCCGCCGCGCGTCATCCTGGAAGGGTCGCGCATCCGCAACCAGTCCAGCCAGCGGATCGATACCGACCTGTTCTCCGACCAGCTGCGCGCCCAGTTGATCCGCGCTGCGGCCGGCAAGATGCGCTTCCTCAGCCGTGAAAACATCCAGGACGTGATGGAAGAGCGTGAGCTGAAGCGCCAGGGCCAGACCGATGTCGGCACCCGCGGCATGACCAAGGCCGTGGCCGGCACCGATTATCGCCTCGTCGGCCGCATCACCAGCCAGGACAGCCGCAACAACACCACCGGCATGACCCAGCGGGCGATCCAGGTCATCTTCGAACTGATCGACATGGAAACCACCGAAACGGTCTATATCTCGGAACCGTTCGTCGTGGTGCGCGCCTCGCGCGACGACGTCGTCTACCGCTGAACCCCTTCCGGCGGCCGGCGCGCATGGGCACCGGCCGCCGTCACAACCAGAACCGGTGCCATCGCCTGAGGGGCAGGCGCGGCAACCGGCCATGCCATCCTTGGGGGATCCACATGAAGCATCTGAAATTCGCGCTGCTGGCCGCCGTCGCCACCAGCAGTGCCCTGGCCCAAAGCCCGCGCGCCATCGTGCCGCCCGCCGCACCCGAACCTGGCACCGCCGCCGCCGCCGCACCGGCCAGCCTGTCACCCGCCGCCGCCCAGGCGGCCTTTGCGACCCAGCCGTCTGCCACCCCGGCGTCGGCCGCCCCGGCGCCCGTCGTCATGGCCCAGGCAACGCAGACCGCCGCCCAACCCGCAGCCGCCCCGGCGCCTGCCGCCGAAGCCCCGCCGGTTGACCCCAAGGCGCGCGCCAAGCAGCTTGCCGCCTGGAAACGCCAATATGGCGAGGGCCCCTATCCCGATGAAACCGAAGCCTTTCTGGCCAACAAACCCGATGCGCTGAAGCCCTATTGGTCCAACCTGTGGTTTGGCGGCGAACGCAATTCGGTGGTCAATTTCCAGCGCCTTGGCCTCGCCGCCATGGAACTGGGCGACTATGCGACGGCGGAAAAGGCCTTTGACCAGGCCCTGCAGCGCATCGAAACCGTCTATGCCAAGGATGCGCTGGCCAGCCGCGCCCGCGACACCTTTGCCAAGGAAGCCAACAAGGATTTCAAGGGCGAGCCCTATGAGCGCGCCATGGCCTATTATTACCGTGGCCTGCTCTATTTGCGCAAAGGCGACTATGGCAATGCCCGCGCCAGCTTCAAGGGCGCCGAATATCAGGACACGGTGTCGGAAGCCGAGGAATTCCAGTCCGATTTCGCCGTGATGAACTATCTGATCGGCTGGTCCACCCGCTGCATGGGCGAAAGCGACGGCAAGGCCGATTTCGATGCCGCCACCCTGGCCCAGCCCGGCATCACCATGCCGCCCAGGAACCACAATGTGCTGATGATCGCCGAAACCGGCGCCGGCCCCACCAAGGCGCAGGATGGCGCCATGAAGGAAAAGCTGGTGTTCCGCATTCCGGAATCCAACCCGCCGGAAAAGCAGACGCTGTTCCAGCTCGCCTCCACCGGCATGAAGCCGGAAGTGGCGCCGGCCATGCAGATGTCCAGCCTCGCCTTCCAGGCCACTACCCGCGGCGGCCGCGCCATCGATGGCATCCTGAAGGGCAAGGCCAATTTCAAGGCCACCACCGGCGCCATCGGCAGCGGCGCGATGAACATGGGCCTCGCCATGATGGGCCAGGGCGGCGATGCCGGCACGGCCGGCGCGGTGATGGCCGGCGTCGGCGCGCTGTTCTCGATGTTCTCGTCGGCCGCCAAGGCCGATGCCGACATCCGCTATTGGGATCAATTGCCCGATGGCCTGTCCATTGCCACCGGCGTCGCCAAAGGCCCGGCCAAGGTGGATGTGCGCTTCATGGGCGATGCCGGCCCGCTGGACATGAAGCCAGCCGTGCTGATGCAGGGCGGCGATCAGGCCTGTCAGCTGGTGTGGACCCGCTCGCGCTCGGCGCTCGTATCTGGGGATGTGCCCGGCGATGATGCCCGGGTGAAGGCCAATGTCGCCAAGCGCAAGGATGCGGCCGCCAAGAACAAGCTGCTGCGTGAGGCGTTGATGCAATTGTGATACTATGGGCATCGGCCCCTGTTTGAAGGAGACGTGAAGCGATGCGTACCCTGATCCTTTCCGGCCTGGCGGTGGCCACGGCCGCGCTGGCCCTGCCGGCCGCCGCGGCGGAAAACCGCGTCGTCACCTGCGACACCTGGAAGGCCCGCGCCTTCGGCGATTCCGATGGCCCGGCGCTGGTCGCCAACGTGCCGTCCTCGATGACGCCGATCGATCTCAACGCGGTGCAGTTCACCGATCGCAAGCTGGGCCGGCGCATCATCGTCGAAGGGGTGCAGGCGATGCGCAACCCCAACCAGGGGCTGAAGGTGTTCGTGCGGCTGGTCAACTGCAAGAGCCAGCCGATCACCGTGCAGCTGCGCACCAACTTCCTCGA
>CAZAWH010000106.1:0-10060 GCA_964488775.1 uncultured Sandarakinorhabdus sp.
TCTGCCATGTCAACGGCCCGACCGTGCATGACGAGGCGCAGATGCCGTTCGGCGGGGTGGGTGCATCGGGCTATGGCCGGTTCGGCGGGCGGGCGGGGATCGACGCCTTCACCGAATTGCGCTGGATCACCATGGAAACCCAGCCGGGCCATTATCCAATCTGAGGCCGCCGGCCCGGCCCGGCCCGGTGTGGGGAGTTACTGACCCTAGATAGGTTTCGGTGCGCCCGATCCCGTGTATCAATGCGCCCGGGACGACAGATCGGGGTGATCCATGCACTACGCTGAACTGGCGCAGGCGCGCGCGGAGTTGACGGGGCCGGGCGGCCCGTTCGAGATCACCACGGTGGCGATCAACGGCATTCCGGTGCGCGCCTATCGCCATGCGTTGCCGGATGTGCGGGCCTTCTGGCAATCGACCCTGCCGTTCGCTGATCGCACCTATCTGGTTTATGGCGATGAACGCCTGACCTATGCCGAGGCGCATGCCCGGGTGGCGGCGATCGCGGCCTGGCTGGCGGCGCAGGGTGTCGGCAGCGGCGACCGGGTGGCGATTGCCATGCGCAACTATCCGGAATGGCTGCTGATCTATTGGGCCTGCGTGTCGTGCGGCATTGCCGTTGTGGGCATGAACGCCTGGTGGACGCCCGAGGAAATGGCCTATGCTCTGGCGGACTCGGCGCCGCGCATGCTGTTCCTCGATGCCGAGCGGCTTGACCGCTATCGGCAAATGGCGGCGCCGCCGGCCGGCCTTGGGCTGGTGGGGGTGCGGCTGGCGGGGGCCGAGCCGGGCGTGACGCCGTTTGACGATGTTGTGGCGCATGGCGGGGCCCTGCCCGACGTGGCGATCGATCCCGATGCCGATGCCTGCATCTTTTACACATCGGGCACCACCGGCTTTCCCAAGGGCGCGCAGCTGACCCATCGCGGGTGCATCACCAACCTGTTCAACATGCTCTATGCCGCCGCCTCGACGGCGCTGGCGGTGCAACGGGCAACCGGCGTGGCGCCGCCGGCGACGCCGCCAGTGCCGGTCACGCTGCTGACCACGCCGCTGTTCCATGTGACGGCGAACAATTGCGGCGCCTATGCCACCACGGCGGCGGGCGGCACCATCGTGCTGATGTATCGCTGGGATGCGGGCGAGGCGCTGCGCATCATCGCGCGGGAACGGGTGACATCGGTGGGCGGCGTGCCGGTGATGGCCCGCGAGCTGATCAACCATCCGGACTTTGCCACCACCGATGTGTCGAGCCTGACCGCCATGTCGGGCGGCGGCGCCCAGGTGCCACCGGATCTGGTGCACAAGATCGAGGACAAGGTGGCCAGCGCCCGGCCCAGCACCGGTTATGGCATGACGGAAACCTGCGGGATCATCACGTCGGTTTCCGGCGATTTCTTTGTCGACAAGCCGGACAGCGCCGGCCCGGCCATGCCAGCCTATGAGGCGCAATGCGTGGATGATGCGGGCAATCCGCTGCCTCCGGGGGCGGTGGGGGAATTGTGGGTGCGCGGCGCGGCCGTCATCAAGGGCTATATCAACCGGCCGGAGGCGACGGCGGCGGCGATCACCAACGGCTGGCTGCACACCGGTGACATTGCCCGCATCGACGAAGACGGGTTCATCTTCATCGTGGATCGCAAGAAGGACATGGTGCTGCGCGGCGGCGAGAATGTCTATTGCGCGGAAGTTGAGGCCGCCATCTATCGCCATCCCGCCGTGGCCGAATGCTGTGTGTTCGGGGTGCCCGACAGCCGCCTGGGCGAGGAGGTGGGTGTGGCCGTGGTGTTGAAGCCGGGCGAAACGCTGGATGCGCCAATGTTGCAGAGCTTTTGCGGCGGCCTGATCGCCAGTTACAAGCTGCCGCGCCACATCTGGTTCATGGCCGAGCCCTTGCCCCGCAACGCCAGCGGCAAGTTCCTGCGGCGCGAACTGCGCGACCGGCTGGCGAAGGATCTGCCGACCGGTTGAGAGGCGCGCCAGGGGACAGGACAGGCTGCGTTGCGCCGGCTACGGCGATGTTGTACGAACTGGTACATACATCGAAGGGCAGGGGGGTGAGGATGCGCGGTCGGTTGGTGGGCGGTGTGGTTGCCATGGCCCTTCCCTTGGCCATTGTCATGGCGGTGGCGGGCGCGCCGCGGGTGGCGGCGCAGCCGGCCGCTGCTGCGGCCCAGGCGCCCGGTGGCCCGCCGGCAGGGCCGCCGCGCGGCTATCGCGATCCCTATGCCGACAAGAAGCGCCTGCTGATCATTGCCGATCTGTCGACCGGCAACCAATCGGCGCATATCGGGTCCAGCCATGCCGTGTCGGTGATCGAGCAGCTGGGCCGCAAGGCCGGGGCCTATATCGCCATCATCCGCACCGACACCGATCTGGTGACCAAGGGCGAGGTGTGGGGCACCGGCGCCTATGCCAAGGGCGGGCCGCGCCAGGCGCGCGGGCGCAATCTGGACTATTTTGATGCCGTGCTGTTCTACACCAATGGCGAGACCAGGCTGACGCCGGCGCAGAAGCAGGATCTGCTGGATTTCGTCGCCAAGGACGGCAAGGGCTTCATCGGGGTGCACACCGCCACGGCCACCGCGGCAAGCTGGCCGGAATATCAGCAGATGGTGGGCGGCAGTTTCGACAATCACCCCTGGGGCATCACCAAGGCGAGGATCATCGTCGAGCGGCCGGATTTTCCAGCGATGAAGAAGCTGAAGACCGGCAGCGTGCTGGAGGATGAGCATTACCAGATGCTGCCCACGCCCTACAGCCGGGCCGATGTGGATGTGCTGGCCCGGCTGGACACGCGCGGGCTGGATCTGACCCTGCCCGGCGTGCACCGCAAGGATGGCGATTTTCCGGTGGCGTGGATCAAGTCATACGGGAAGGGGCGGGTGTTCTATTCCGGCCTGGGCCATCCCGATGCCGCCTGGGACGATCCGCGCGTGCAGACGCTGTTTCTGGAAGGCATCAAATGGGCGATCAATGGCGGCCAGGCCCCGCGCCCGCACCCGATGACCCCGGCCCCGAAATGAGGATCAGGCCGGCGGCGGCTTGAAGCGCGCCTGCGCCGCCAGCCGCACCACGGCATTGGCGGCGCCATAGCCGCCATAGGCGCGGCGTTCGACGATTTCGAAGAAGACGCGGCGGGCGAAGGCGCGGCTGTAGAGCTGGAAATATTCGGCCTCGCCGTCACGATCATAGAGGATATTGTGGGCGCGCAACCGGTCCACCAGCGCCGGATCGAGGCCGAAGCGGGCTTCGATATCGTCATAATAATTGGGCGGGATCGGCAGCACCGGCAGGCCGTTGGCCGCCGCGGCCCGGGCGGCGGCAAAGATGTCGGGGCAGGCAAAGGCGATATGCTGCACGCCGGCACCGAAATAATGCTGGACGAAGCGGGAGGACAGCGTCTGCCCGCTCTGGCTGCCATTCAGCGTGATGCGGATACCCTTGCCCGGCGATTCCACCGCCTGGCTGTGCACCAGGCCCAGCGTGTCGGCGATCTGGACCTGGGGCGTCTTGGTCATGGCGAACAGCGTGACATAGAAGAGCTGCCAGCTCAGAAATTCCTCGTGCGCCATGGTCTGGGCGACATGATCGATGGCGGTGAGGCCAAGCGGCTGGCCGGGGGCGGCATCGGCAAGCGGCAGGGGGAATTCGTGCGCCCACACGGCGTCTTCCTGGCCGGCGGCGATCATGTGGATCAGGCTGCCGCCCACGGCGCGCACGCCGGCAATCTCCATCTCGTCGGGGCCGACCGACTGTTCGAACAGCGGCACTGCCAGCGCCTGGGCCCGGCCCAGGGCTGCCGGCACATCATCCACCACCAGCCCCAGCGCGCACACCGAGGCGCCGTGCATGATGTCGAAACTGTGGGCAAAGCCTTCGGGTTCGGAATTGACGACGATGTTGATGGCGCCTTGCGTCCAGCGCACGACATCCTTGCGGCGATGGCGGGCGGTGGGGCGGAAACCCAGCGCGGCCAGCATCGCGCCCAGCGCGGCCGCCTCTTCGTGGCTGGCGGCAAATTCGATGAAGGCCATGCGTTCGGCCACCACCGGCGGCGGCATGGCGGGCGCCAGCGGGCTGCGCGGCCGGCGGGCGACGGCATCGTGCAGGGCCAGCAGCGACCGGTTGCCATCCTGGGCAACGCCGCTGGCCGATCCAGCGCGGAAGCGGTCGTTGAAGATTTCCAGGCTCCACCAGCCATCATAGCCGGTGCGCCAGATCGCTTCGGCCCAATCGGCCACGGCGAAATCGCCCTGGCCGGGCATGCAGCGGAAATGGCGGCTCCACTGCAGCAGGTCCATATCGAGCAGCGGGGCATCGGCGACCTGGACGAGGAAGAGCTTTTCCGGCCGGATGTCGCCAATGCTGCTGGCGGGGATGCGGCGGGCCAGCGAGTGGAACGTGTCGAGAATCAGGCCGATGGCCGGGTGATCGGTGTCCCGCACCAGGGCCCAGGCGTCGCGGTGATCATGCACATGCAGGCCCCAGGCCAGCGCCTCATAGCCGACCTTGAGACCGCGCGCGGCGGCGCGTTCGCCCAGTTCGTGCAGATCGGCGATGATGCGCGGCCGGTCGGGCAGGGCCAGCGGCGAGCAGTTGGAACAGAGCAGCAGCAGCGGCGCGCCCAGTTCGGCCATCACGTCGAACTTGCGCTCCATGCGTTCAAAGGCGCGGCTGCGCTGGGGTTCCGGCATGCCTTCCAGATCGCGGAAGGGCTGGAACAGGGTGATGGCCAGGCCCAGATCAGCCGCAATTGCCGCCACCTCGCGCGGGCGGCCAGGGAAGGTGATGAGATCGGTTTCGAAGATTTCCACCCCTTCGAAGCCGGCAGCGGCCACAGCGGCCAGTTTCTGTTCCAGCGTGCCGCTGAGCGAGACGGTGGCGATCGAGCGTTTCATGGCCGCGGGGTCATGCCGCCCGTGCCGCCGCGTACAGATCAAAGCTGGCGCGCATCCGCGCCCGGTCGGCCGGGCGGCCGGTGAACAGGGTGAAGGCGGCGGCGGCCTGGCCGATGGCCATGGCGCTGCCGTCGATCACCGTGCAGCCGCGCCGGCGGCTTTCGGCGATCAGCGCCGTTTCCAGCGGGAAATAGACGATATCGGCCACCCACAGATGCGGGCCCAGGCATTCGGCCGGCACCGGCAGGCCGGGCAGCTTGTCCATCCCCATCGGGGTGGCG
Source organism: uncultured Sandarakinorhabdus sp. (assembly GCA_964488775.1). Classification (GTDB taxonomy): domain Bacteria; phylum Pseudomonadota; class Alphaproteobacteria; order Sphingomonadales; family Sphingomonadaceae; genus Sandarakinorhabdus. The sequence continues at coordinate 5,183 of CAZAWH010000106.1, forward strand.
TTGACCAGGCCATCTGCCGCGGCCAGCGCCGCGGCCAGCGGCGCGCCGACATGGATGTTGCGATCGGGAAAGCGATCCTGCAGGCGCACGCACAAGGTGGCGGCCCGGTCGTGATCGACATCGAACAGCGCCAGTTCCTCGGTGCCGTGGTGGAGCAGGGCATGGGCGGTCGCGGCACCCGCGCCGCCGGCCCCGACCTGCACCACCGACCGGAAACGGCGGTTGCCGATGCCGCCGGCCAGCGCCTCGCCAAAGCCCAGCACATCGGTGTTGTGCCCGATGGCGCGGCCATTGCCGAACACGATGGTGTTGACCGCGCCCACCGCCGCCGCCTGCGGTGACAGGCCGTCGAGATGCGGGATCACCGCCTGCTTGTAGGGATAGGTGACGTTGCAGCCGGCCGCGCCGACCGTGCGCAGCGCCGCGAGCAGCCGCGGCAGTTCGGCCGCATCCCAGCCGCGCTGGGCGAAATCGAACAGCATGTAGAGGAGGCGCAGGCCCTGGGCGCCGGCCTCGCGCTCGTGCAGCCAGGGCGAACGCGAGGCGCCGATGTCCCGGCCGATCAGGCCCACCAGATAGGCGTTGTCGGTCACCGCCATCTCCGTCATCGATGCTGCGTTCGCCCCCCGCCGGTTCAGAACCGGGTCCGCACGCCAACGCTGATCACCCGCAGGATCGGGTTGCCGGCGAAGGTGTCATAGCCCTGGGTGTTGCTGTAGAAGGGCGGCTTGGTGTTGAACAGGTTCTGCACGTCGAGGAACACCTCCCCATCCTTCATCCAGGCTTCGGGCAGGGTGTAGGCGAAGTGCATGTCCACCGTGGTGTAGGCCTTGACCGGATCGCCGCCCGCGCCGGTGGGCACGCCGCCGACCGAGACCACCGGGTTGACCGCATTGGCGCTCCAGTTGCGATAGCCGCCAGTGTGGTTGAGGAACAGGTTGGCGGCGAAATCGCCCACGGTCACCCCGGCATCGGCGCGCAGATCCAGCCGGATCGATGGGAAGGTGCCGTTGAAGCCGGTGGTATTGAGCACCGAGAAGGTGGGCCCACCGCCAAAATTCTGATCGAACTTGGTTTTCAGCGACATGGCCGCGCCCAGGCTGAAATTGCCCCAGCTGGTGTTGTGGGTGTAGCGCGCGTCGGCATCGATGCCCTGCACCTTCAGGTTCAGCACGTTGCGCTGACGGAAGTCATAGACATAGTGGACTGTGGCCGGGATCGAGGTGGTGAGCGGCCGGTTGCCCACGATGTCCTGGATCTGGGTGGCGGTGGCACCGGTGGGGAAGATGCGCAGCAGCGGTTGCAGGCCGGTGATGTTGACCGCCGAACCGGCGACCGGCGCGGTGACGCCGCCGGTGAACTGGTTGGACCAGAAGGTCGCCGACACGCGCAGGCCGGGTGCGAAGCTGGGGGTGAAATCCACGCCCAGCGCCCAGCTGGTGCCGCGCTGGGGCACCATGTCGTTGTTGCCGCCGTTGATCTGCAGGCCCTGGATGGTCGGGGTGCCGATCGTGCAGGTGGTGGTGGTGCAGCTGACGCCGGGGATGGTGTTCACCCCCGGATAGGCGGCAATCGGCACGGCGAGATTGGTGGGGCCGCCGGCCACCGAGGTTTCGGCGGTGGTGCCGCGGCCATCGGCGCCAAAGCTGGTGAGCGCCGGGGCCACGAAGCTGCGGGACCAGTTGCCGCGCACGCGCACGCCCTGGGTGGGTTCCCAGTTCACCGCCACCTTGGGATTGCTGGTGGAGCCGAAGTCGGAATATTCGTCGATGCGGCCGGCGACGTTCAGATCCAGCTTGTGGATGAAGGGGATTTCCTGTTCCGGGCCGACGATGGGGAACAGGACTTCGGCATAGGCCGCCTTCACGTTGCGGTTGTAATCCAGGTTGATGGTGCTGGAACCGCTGCTGGCCGGGCCGGTGCCGTTGGGGAAGGAGGCATTCTGGCGGATGGTGTAGCCGATATATTCGCCGCCGAACGCCAGCTTGACGGCGCCGCCGGGCAGTTCGAACAGATCGCCGGCCACCTGCAGGCGGAAATTCTGGATGCCCTGGCGGGTGTAGCGCCAGGTGGTCGTGTCGGTCAGCCGGGCGCGCACCGCTGCGGACGTGCGGTTGGCCGATCCCAGGTTCCACACATCGAGCGCGTTGGCCGTGGTCAGCGGCAGCTGGGTGACGATCTGGCCGGTGGCCGGCACCGAGATGGTGGTGAGGCTGCCGCCCTGGTTGGTGGTGCCGTTGAGGGCAAGCAGCGCCGCCGACTGGTTGAGGCGGCCGGTGTCACGCACGAAGCTGGCCGAGGTGCCGACGAGGGCGAGGCCCGACACGGTCCATTTCTCGCTCAGTTCATATTCGGCGTGGGTGTTGGCGAAGAAATGTTCCTCGCCCGAGTTGATTTCGGCGCCCGGGCCGAACAGCGCGTCGGCCGAGAAGCGCACCTGCTGCGTGGTCGAGGTCTGGCCGGGCATGGCGACATAGAAGGGGTTGATCTGCCCGGCGCCGCCGGCCGGCGTGCTGCCGGGGCCGAACACGGTGGCAAGAATGGCGCCGCCACCGGTGCCGCCCTGGGCGCGGCTGACCTGCTGGTTGTTCTTGCGGTTGGAATAGAGAATGTCGGCGCCGACGGTGAGGCGGTCGCCAATCTGCTGTTCGGCCTTCATCATCAGGTTGTGGCGACGCTCTTCGGGGAGCTGGTCACCGGCCTGGGTGGTGTCGCAGAAGGCATTGGCCTGGGCGTTGGAGACCGGATTGCCATAGCTGCCGTTGGCAAAGCGGAAGATGGTGGTGGTGCCGCCGGGCTGCACGCTGGCCGGGTCGCAGTTGAAGCTGGCGAAGTTGGCGCGGTTCTGGGCCGTGGCGCTGGACAGATCGAGGCCGGCATCGATGGCGCGCTGGCGTTGATCGGCGGCGAGGAAGGGGCGATCGGCCACGCGCAGGCGCGAGCGGTCGGAATAGTTGTAGCCGATGGTGACCCAGCCGTTCTCCCAGCTGGTACCGCCGACAAAGCCGGCCTGATAGGTGCGATAGTCATCGCCAAAGCCGAGCTGGCCGGAGACCTGGAGGCCATCGAACTTGCGGCGGGTGATGAAGTTGATGACCCCGGCCACGGCATCGGAGCCATAGATGGAGGAGGCGCCTTCGGCGAGGACCTCGACCCGTTCGATCATGGTGACGGGCACCATGTTGGGATCGCCCAGGCTGTGGTTGACGCCCGACAGCGGGATGCGGTGGCCGTCGACGATGTTGAGCGTGGAGTTGGAGGCCGAGCCGCCCAGGCCGTGGATGGTCGGCGCGTTGGTGCCCGACTGCGAGGCCGAGTTGAAGCTGCCCTGACCGGCCGACCCCAGGCCGACGACGGCCGGCACGGTGCGCAGGATCTGCTGGACCGACTGGGCGTTGGTCTTTTCGATGGCTTCGGCGTTGACGCTGATCAGGTTGGAACCAACCGGGGCGACGCCCTTGATGCTGGAACCGGTGACGACGATTTCGGCGTCTTCCTTTTCCTCGGCGGCAGCGGCGCCTTGCTGGTCTTCGCCAGCCCGGGCGGCGGACATCTGTGGAAACGCCATCGTCATGGCCAGCGCCATCAATGAGACATGCGGCAACAATCGCGTCGAAACGGCCATCTTATCCTCCCCTGGATTGGTCATCTTTGAATGTACCAACTAGTGCGTTCATTATCGGCGCCGGGTGGGCGCGTCAAGCCGGGCTGTCGCCGGCCGGCGGCGCCTCAATCGAGGCTGACGCGCTCCACCGGGCCGACGATCAGCACATAGGCCGCAGCGCCAATGAGGCCGAGCGCGGCGATATAGGCGAGCGCGCCATAGAAGCTGCCGGTGGCCCCGACGATGACGCCGATCACCAGCGGCGTGACGATGCCGGCCAGATTGGCGCACAGGCTGAACAGCCCGCCGGTGACGCCCACCGCCTCGCGCGGGGCGACATCGGTGATCAGGGTCCAGCCCAGATTGACCATGCCCTGGCCGAAGAAGGCCAGGCTCATGATGGCGATGACCAGGTCGTTGCTGTTGGTGAAATTGGCGCCGATCATGGTGGACGTGAGCAAAAGGCCGACGATGATCGGCAGCTTGCGGCCCAGGGTGGCCGAACCGGTGCGGCGGATCAGCCAGTCGGACAGCTGGCCGCCCACCAGCACGCCGACGCTGGCCGCCAGATAGGGCAGGGCGGCGGCCCAGCCGGATTTCAGCCAGTCCATCCCGCGTTCATCGGCGAGATAGGACGGGAACCAGGTCAGGAAGAACACCAGGGTGGAATTGCCGCAGAACTGGCCGATGGAGGCGCCCAGCACCTGGCGCTTGCGGATCAGCCGGCCCAGCATGGCCCAGCTGAACGGGGGCGCCTTGGCGGTGGAGAGCCCGCCGCCGGCGGCGATGAACGCCAGTTCGGCGGCGTTGGCGCGGCTGTCGTGCGGTTCGCGGTAGAACAGGAACCAGACGCCGGCAAAGGCCACGCCGATGCCGCCGGTGAGCCAGAACAGCGAGCGCCAGCCCCAGTTGGTGACAATCCAGCCCAGCACCGGGATCAGCAGGCCGAGCCCGACATATTGGCCGACGGCATAGACGCTGTTGGCCCGCGCCCGTTCGCCCTGCGGGAACCAGGTGGCCAGAACGCGGCTGTTGGCGGGGAAGCAGGGCGATTCGGCCAGGCCCAGTGCGAGGCGCGCCCCCAGCAGGCCGGCCACCCCGCTCATCAGGCCGTGCAGCGCGGTGGCGGCCGACCACAGCGCCAGCGACAGGCCATAGGTGAGGCGGGTGCCCAGCCGGTCGAGCACCAGGCCGCCGGGCACCTGGGCCAGCGCATAGGTCCAGGAAAAGGCCGAGAAAATCAGGCCCATCACTTCGGGGCCGATCTGCAGTTC
>CAZAWH010000107.1:0-10060 GCA_964488775.1 uncultured Sandarakinorhabdus sp.
CAGGTGCAGCGTGCCGTGGACGATCAGGTGGCTGACATGATCGCTGAGCGGGATTTGTTTCTCCTTGGCCTCTGCAGTGCAAATGCCATGCGCCAAAATCATGTCGCCAAGCAGCACTTCGCCATCATCGCTGTTGGAAAGCGCGCCGAAATCATCCGCGCCCAGCATCGGGAAACTCAGCACATTGGTCGGCTTGTCCTTGCCCCGCCACTGACCGTTCAATGCCTGCACCTCGTCATTGTCCGATAACCGAATGCTAACCGACAGGGTGCACGCGGCCTGCGCCAAGTCGCCGTGTGAGGATACCGCAAGGGCCGCATGCACAGCGGCCTTCGCTAACACCTCCCAATCAATCTTGCTGCCCCAATCCTTCGTTCGATCGAGGTCTATCTCAAGCATTCGGCCCCTCATAGGCGTCAACGATGCGGCCCACGAGCGGGTGGCGCACGACATCGCTCGAATTGAAACGGATTGTGGTGATACCCTCGACGCCCTCAAGGCGCTGCACCGCATCATTCAGCCCCGAATAGGTCGCACCGCCCGGAATATCGACCTGGTTGGGGTCGCCGCAGATGACCATGCGGCTGTTCATGCCAAAACGGGTCAGGAACATCTTCATCTGCGCTGGCGTGGTATTCTGCGCCTCGTCGAGGATGATGAACGCATCGGACAATGTGCGTCCGCGCATGAAGGCGAGCGGGGCGATTTCTATCTCGCCTGACGCTATCCGCCGCTCGACCTGTTCGACCGGCAGCGTATCGTGCAGCGCGTCGTAAATCGGGCGCAGATAGGGATCGACCTTCTCCTTCATGTCGCCGGGCAGGAAGCCCAGCCGCTCGCCGGCCTCCACCGCCGGGCGCGACAGGATCAGCCGGTCAACGCTGCCGGCGATCAACTGGCTCACCGCCTGCGCGACGGCGAGATAGGTCTTGCCGGTGCCGGCCGGGCCCAGGGCAAAGATCACGTCCGACGACCCCAGCGCCTCGATGTACCGCACCTGCGTCGGGCTGCGCGCCACGATGGTCTTGCGGCGGGTGCGGATGGCGGCGGTGGCGGCCGGGCCATTGTCGGCCTGCACCAGGCCGTCCAGCGACGGATCGGCGGCGATGGCGACCGCGCCGATCACATCGCCGGTTTCCACCGTGCCCCCTCTCAGCAGGCGGCCATACAGGCTGGTCAGCACATCGCGGGTGCGGGCGGCGGCATCGGCCTCCCCCTCCACCACCACGCGGTTGCCGCGCGCGCTGATATACACGCCCAGCTGCCGCTCCAGCTCGATCAGATTCTGGTCATACTGGCCGAACAGCGGCCCCAGCAGCTGCACCTTGTCGAACAATATCTCCAGCTTCACCCGGTCTGTTGCCGAGACATGTCCCCGCTGGTGCTTCTTCGACATCAGGCTGCTGCGCTTTCCTCAGGTGTGACCGGAACCGTGTCCACACTGTTGGGCATCGCGCCGACAATGTCCACCTCCACCAGATCGCCAATCGCGGCGCCGGGCAGCGACACGATGGCCGATTGCAGCCACGGCGTCTTGCCGATCAGCTGCCCCGGCTTGCGGCCCGGCCGTTCCAGCAGCACGGTGCAGCGCCGCCCGATGGTGGACTGGTTGAAGGCCAGGCTCTGCTCGGCAATCACCGCCTGCAGGCGCTGCAACCGGTCATCCTTCACATCCTCCGGCACCTGGTCGGCCATGGTGGCGGCCGGCGTGCCGGGGCGGATGCTGTATTTGAAGCTGAAGGCCGCGGCATAGCGAACCTCGCGCACGATGCTCAGCGTCTCCTGAAAATCCGCCTCGGTCTCGCCGGGGAAGCCGACGATGAAATCGCCCGACAGGGCGATGTCAGGCCGCGCGGCGCGCAATTGCGCCAGGCTGGCCAGATAGGATTCGCGCGTGTGCGCCCGGTTCATCGCCTTCAATATGCGGCTCGATCCCGATTGCACCGGCAGGTGCAGATAGGGCATCAGCTTGTCCACCTCGGCATGGGCGCGGATCAGATCCTCCTCCATGTCGCGCGGGTGGCTGGTGGTGTAGCGGATGCGGGCCAGGCCATCGATGGGCGCCAGTTCGCGGATCAGCCCGGCCAGCGTGAGGCCGCCATGATAGGCGTTCACATTCTGGCCCAGCAGGGTGATTTCCTTCACCCCGCGCGCCACCAGGCTTTCGGCCTCGCGCAGCAGGTCGGCCGCCGGCCGGCTGGTTTCCGGCCCGCGGGTATAGGGCACCACGCAGAAGGTGCAGAACTTGTCACAGCCTTCCTGCACGGTCAGGAAAGCGCTGGCCTGCGTCACCTTGCGGGCGGGCAGCGCATCGAACTTCGGCACCGGCGGCATGTCGATATCGATCGCCCGCTGCTGGCGCGCCTGCTCCAGCAACTGCGGCAGCCGGTGATAGGCCAGGGGCCCCACGATCACATCCACATCCGGCGCGCGCGCGGCAATCTCGGCGCCTTCGGCCTGGGCGACACAGCCGGCGGCCACGATGGTCGGCCGCGAGCCATCGGCGCGCGGGCGGCGCAGGCGGCCAATATCGGAATAGAGCTTCTCGGCGGCCTTCTCGCGGATGTGGCAGGTGTTCAGCACCACCACATCGGCCTCTTCGGCGCTGTCCACCGCGGTCATGCCTTGCGCGTTCAGCAGATCGCCCATGCGCTCGCTGTCATAGACATTCATCTGGCAGCCAAAGCTCTTCACATGGAAGCGCCGGGGCGCAGCGGGCGCAAGGGGCGGGGGGGCGGATTGGTCGTTCATGCTCACCGCCCCGCCATAGCGACTTTGGCCATCGAGGTCATCAGGCTTCGCCGCGCATCAACCGGCGATAGCGCTGGCTGATCACCGTGTGGCAATGCCTGGCCAGGGCCTTGCGGTCGGCGAAATCGGCCGGGTCCACCGGATCATGGAACCAGATGTCGGCGCGCACCTTGCCCAGCTTCATGAAGGCCAGCGCGTGCGGGCCCAGTTCGGTGTCGCCCACCCAGGCCAGATCGGGCAACTGCCGCCGCGTCACCGGCAGGCCATTGACCCGCGTGTAGGCCAGGGTCACCGGTTGCACCGTCAGGCCCGGCACATCGGCGACCACGGCAAACAGCGAGGATTTGAACGGCCACACGCTCTGCCCGTCGCTGTTGGTGCCTTCGGGAAACAGGATGAGGCTGCCCCCGGCGCGCAGCCGCTCGGCCAGCTCGTCCTTCTGCGCCGCCGTGCTCTGCCGCCGATCGCGGGTGACATAGACCGTGTGGGCAAAGCTGGCGAGCCAGCCGACCGGGCCCCAGCCGCGCACGTCCGATTTGGCAACGAAACTGCCCCGGATATGGGCGCCCAGCACCGGAATATCCACCCAGCTCAAGTGGTTGGCGACATAGAGTACCGGCCCGGTAGGCGAGGGGCGGCCATGGGTGTGGATCACCATGCCCAGCGATCGCGACAGGCCGCGATGGAATACCCACGGGATATAGGGCCGGTTGCGCAAGGTGAGGGCGCGCAACAACATCTCCACCGGCACGGTCGCCGCCACCGTCGCCACGGCACCCACCGCCGAACGCAGCGGGCCCAGCCGCCGCTGCGGCACCGGAGCGCGCCGGGGCGTCACCACGCGCCGTCAGGCCGGCTTCTTGATGGCCTGGGCATAAAGCTCCATGCGGTGATCCACCAGGCGATAGCCCAGGCGCTCGGCAATGCGGCGCTGCAGCTCCTCGATCTCGGGATCATGAAATTCGATCACGTCACCCGTGTCGATGTCGATCAGATGGTCGTGATGCTCCTCGCTCACCGTTTCATACCGGGAACGGCCGCCCTGGAATTCGTGGCGTTCCAGGATGCCGGCCTCTTCAAACAGCTTCACGGTGCGATAGACGGTGGCGATGGAAATGCGCGGGTCCACCTCCGCCACGCGGCGGTGCAGGGATTCCACATCGGGGTGATCGGTCACCTCGCCCAGCACACGGGCGATCACCCGGCGCTGTTCGGTGATGCGCAGGCCCTTTTTCAAGCACAGCGCCTCGATATCGATCGCAACGCCCATCTTCGCCTCTTTCGCCAAACCCCAAGCCAGCCTGCCCGCCCCTTCAAATAGGCTGCAAGCCGGGTGGGGGCAAGCGCCCCCAACGCAAATGCCGCCCCCGGGCGACCCAGCCGGGGGCGGCATGCAGGATGATCAATGCCCCGGCCGGGTGTTCCCGTGCCGGCGCCGGCGGATCAGGCCGGGTTCTTGCGCGGGCGGCCGCGCGGCTTGGAGGTCTTCTTGGTGCCCAGGCCGATCGACTTGGCCAGGGTGCGCCGCTGTTCGGCATAATTGGGGGCGACCATCGGATAATCGGCCGGCAGACCCCACTTGGCGCGATAATCATCCGGCGTCATGCCGTAACGGGTCATCAGATGCCGCTTCAGCATCTTCAGCTTCTTCCCGTCTTCCAGACACACGATGTAATCCGGCTTGATCGACGAACGGATCGCCACGGCCGGTTCCTGCTTGGGCGCCGGCGGCGCCGCCGGGGTGCCCAGCCGCGACAGTGTGGCATAAACATTCTCGATCACGCCAGCGACATCGGCCGGGGCGACCGTGTTGTTCGCAAAATGCGAAGCAACAATATCAGCCGTCAGCGCCAATAGTTCGGCGTGGTTCTGTGAACTTTCTGTCATGATGAATTCCTTGACCCTTAACACAAGCGGGAAAGATTGCCCCGCAACTGGTCCTTGATACCAATTTGCCACTTTTGCAAGACGAAAGCGTTACAGATTCAAGACAGCAATGAAATTCTCATGGTAATCGCCGCCCGCCGGCTGCCATCCTTGCCAGAATAATAGGATGGACGCCGGCCCACTTCTGCAAAGCCGGCGCGGCCATACAGGCCCCGCGCCGCCGTGTTGTCTTCCCGCACTTCCAGAAACAGGTCGCTGGCCCCGCGCGCCACTGCGTCCTGACACGCCCGCTCCAACAAGGCGGCGGCCACGCCCTGGCGGCGCAGCGCCGGCGTCACCGCAATCAACAGCAATTCCACATCCGGCCCGATCAGCCGGCACAGGCTGAACCCACCGCCCTGCGCCCCATCCAGCGCCAACCGCGCCCAGCACCCCGGCATGGCCAGCGTACCGGCCAGCTGCGCGGCCGACCAGGCCTCGCCATACATGGGGTCGAAGGCGGCGTGCATCACCGCCATCATCGCATCAAGATGGCGTTCATCGGCGGGAACAATGGCAATGCGCTGCTCGGGGCCCACACGCAGGGCCACGCCTGACGAAGAAGCGGGACGATGATCCACGAACGATGAATAGATTTGTCAGTCGCCGGCGTAAAGCGCCTGCGGCAGCAGCAGCGCGGCATCGGGCACCTGCCCGGCAAAGCCGGCATCCGGGTGATCGCCATGCACGGCGGGCCGCCCCCACAGCAGGGCACCGGCCCCGGCCAGCACCGCATCCCCGGGCGCCGCCGTGATCAGGCCATGGCTGCGTGCCACCAGATCCCGGCCGATGGGCGCACCCGCCACCTGGCCGCGCCCGGCATCGATCACCGCCCACACCACCGCCAGCGCCGGATCGGCGGCAAAGCCATGGGCCGCGACCAGCGACAGCGCCGAAACCCCATGCACCGGCACCCCCCAGGCCAGGCCCAGGGCGCGCGCCGCGGCGATGCCGATGCGGATGCCGGTGTAACTGCCCGGCCCGACATCCACCAGGATCCGGTCCGGCCGCCGGCCGTCCAGCAGGGCCGCGATCCCCGGCACCAGCTGTTCGGCATGGCCGCGCCCGATCAGGTCATGGCGGCGGGCCAGCACGTCGGGCCCATCCACCAGCGCGATGGACAGGGCGGGGGAGGATGTGGAGAGGGCGAGCGTTCTCACAGGATCTGCGCGGCATCCTCGAAGGACAGGCGAGGCAGGCGCGGGAACAGCCCCTCGGCCGTGCCCTTGCCGATCGAGCAGATGAAATTGGTCTCGATCCCGCTGTCACCCCAGAAGGCGGCATCGACGCCGGCCTTGTCAAAGCCCGACATCGGCCCGGTGTCCCACCCCAGCGCGCGGGCGGCCATGATCGCCCACGCCCCCTGCAGCGACGAATTGCGGAAGGCGGTTTCGCGGGCGAACTCCGCGCTCCAGCTGAACCACGGGCGCGCATCGACATGCGGGAACAGCTCAGGCAACCGGCCATAGAATTTCGGATCAAAGCCGATGATCATCGTCACCGGCGCGGCGCGCACCTTGGGCGCGTTGGCGGCGCTCACCAGCCCGGCCAGCTTCTCGCGCGCTTCGGCCGAATGGCAGAAGATGAACCGCGCCGGGGAGCCATTGGCCGAAGTCGGCCCCAGCTTCACCAGATCATAAAGCTGGCGCAGATCGGCTTCCGAAACCGGCGTCTGATCCCAGGTATAATAAGTGCGCGCAGCAGTGAACAACTGGGCCAGGGCGGCCTCATCCAGCGGTTGACCAGCCATGATCAGATCGCCCGCACTTCGGTGACTTCGGGCACATAATATTTCAGCAGCGATTCAATGCCCATCTTCAGCGTCATCGTGCTCGACGGGCAGCCCGAACAGGCACCCTGCATCTCCAGGAACACCGTGCCCTGGCGGAACCCGCGATACACGATGTCGCCGCCGTCCTCCGCCACCTGCGGGCGCACCCGGGTTTCGATCAGCTCGCGGATCTGCAGCACGATCTCGGCATCGGCGGGATCATCATCGGTGGCAATGTCCTTCACCGCACCGGTGAACAGCGGCGCGCCGCTGGTGAAATGATCAACGAGGACTCCCAATATCTGCGGCTTCAGCGCCGGCCAGTCCGCCCCGGCCGGATCGCGGGTGACCGAAACGAAATCATAACCCAGGAACACCCGGGTCACATCGCCCAGCGCAAACAGCGCGGCGGCCAGCGGCGAGGCTTCGGCGGCTTCGGCAGTGGCCAGGTCCACACCATCCGCGCCGGTGACCTTCTGGCCCGGTCGGAACATCAGGGTGAGCGGGTTGGGGGTCTGTTCGGTTTCGATGAACATGGGCGTATCCTGCTGGTTGCGCCGTCGATATGGCGCAGCGCCGCCATGGCTTCAAGATAATTCAGACAGATTCGGTCGCCTTTTGCGGTTCAGGCGATGGTGGCCAGCCGTTCCGGCTCCAGCCCGCCGGGCACCAGCATCAGGATGCAGGGCAGGCTGCCGGCGCGCTCACCGGCAAAGAAACTCACCAGCGGCCCCGGGCTGCCCCGGCTGGCGGTGCCCAACACCAGCGCCCTGATGCCGGGGTTGGCCTTCACATGCGCCAGGATCACCGCCGAGGCCTCGCCCTCCAGCACCTCGCACAGCGGTCGGGCCCCGCCCATGGCCTCGGCCTCCCCCGCCAGTTGCTCCAGCAGCGCCTGCGCCTCGTCCCGGGCTTCGGCGGCCATCATGGTCTGCACCGCGCCGAAATGCATGAATTCGGTCGGGCGCACCACGCTCACCAACCGCACATCGGCGCCAACATGCGCGGCGCGCAGCACGGCAAAGCGCATCGCCACCCGGCTTTCCGGGCTGTCGTCGATGACAACCAGATAGGTGGCGGCCTCATGCATGGCATCAGCCTAGGGCGAGTCTCCCCCGCCGCGCAAGCCTCACACCCGGCGCTGCAGCGCGGCGGCCAGGCTGGTGGTGGCGCTGCCGGGCGCCTTGGGCGTCGGCTGGCCGGGGCCGGGCGCCCAGCCGGCAACATGGATGATCTCCAGCGTCACCGCTGTCTTGCCGTCCTGCCCCAGGGCGGCAAAGCGGCGGGCCGCGTCCATCAACACATCGCGGCGCAGTGGCCGCCGGTCGCGCAGCACTGATCGCGCCCCCATCGCGGTCAGATCATCCAACAGGCCGAACAGGCTGGCATAGCGCAGCTGCAACCGCTCGACATCGGCCACCGGCATGGCAAAGCCGGCCCGTCCCAACAGGCCGGCGGCGGCGCTGGCCTCGACCATCGGGGCGGTGTGGCTGCCGGCGCCGCCATGGATCGCCGCCTCGGCCTCCAGCAAACAGGCGCGCAGCTCCACCAGGCTCATCCCGCCGACAAAGCTGGCGGCAAACAGGCCATCGGGCCGCAGCACGCGGCGGATGCCGGCCAGCGCGCCGGGCAGATCATTCACCGTCGTCAACGCCCCGGCCGACACCACCAGATCAAAACTGGCATCGGCAAAGGGCAGGGCGGATTCGTCCGCCACCACGCCGGTTCCCGCCACCGGCGACAGGCTTGCCGCCACCGCGCCCGGCCACGCCGGCACCGGGCCGCCCAGTTCGAGCACGCTGTCAAACGTTCGTGCCACCATGCCGACCCGCTCGCGCAGCTCCTCCACCATCAGGCGGTGCAGGAAATCCACATGGCCAAAGCCCGGCGCGGCGCGGGCATGGCGGCGGCGGCGCAAGGCGGCATCAAAGGGCAGCGGATCGGCCATCCAGCCCCTTTACGGCAGCCACCCATGGGCGCAAGCTTGCCGCCATGGCCACCATGCTCCTCGCGCCGCTCAGCGGGCTGGTCGATCTGGTGCTGCCGCCGCGCTGCCCCGGCTGTGGCGAGATTGTCGACGGCGATGATCGCTTTTGCGCCAACTGCTTCAGCCAATTGGCCTTTCTGGGCCCGCCCCAGTGTGCCTGCTGCGGCCTGCCGCTGCCGCACGAAGGCGATGCGGCGGCGCAATGCGGCGCCTGCCTGGCCGATCCACCGGCCTTTGCCCGCGCCCGTGCCCCGCTGGCCTATGGCGGCCCGGCGCGGCAGGTGGTGCTGGCCCTGAAACATGGCCGCCGCCTGCATCTTGCCCGGTTGATGGCGCGCACCATGCTGCGCAGCATCGGGCCCTTGCCCGATGATGCGGTCATCGTGCCGGTGCCATCCCACCGCTGGCGGATCTGGCGGCGCGGGTTCAACCAGGCCGCTGAAATCGCTCGCCAAATTTCGCGCCAATCCGGCCGGCCGCTGGTGGTGGACGCGCTGGACCGCATCAAGCCGACCCCCAGCACCAAGGGCCTTACCCGCCAGGCTCGGCTGCGCAACGTTGCCGGCGCCTTCCGTGTGGCGCGGCCAGCCGCCATCGCCGGCCACAGCGTCGTCCTGATTGATGATGTGATGACCACCGGCGCAACCGTATCGGCCTGCGCCGCGAAGCTCGCAAAAGCCGGAGCGCGACAAGTGGAGGTCTTGACCTATGCCCGCACCTTGCGCGAGGGGCAGGGGAATTTTGCGTTTTCATGAACAATGGTGGGACACATGGCCAGGGTCGAAATCTACACCAAATTCCTCTGCCCCTATTGCACGCGGGCCAAGGCATTGCTCACCGCCAAGGGCGTAGCCTTTGAAGAGATTGACATTTCGATCGGCGGGCCGCGCCGCACCGAAATGCTGGAACGTTCGGGCGGGCGCCAGACCGTGCCGCAGATCTTCATCAACGGCGATCATGTCGGCGGCTGCGATGACATCATGGCGCTCGACCGCGCCGGCAAGCTGGACCCGCTGCTCGCCGCATGAGCCTGACCATCGGCCTCATTCAGACCACAACCGGCATCGACCCGGCGGTCGAGGCCAAGGCCCTGTCGGCGCAGATTGCCGACGCCGCCGCCCGCGGCGCCCAGCTGATCTTCACCCCGGAAATGAGCGGCCTGCTCGATCGGGACCGCGCCCGTGCCGCCGCCCATGTCCGCCACGAGGCGGATGATCCGGTCCTCGCTGCGGTGCGCGATGCCGCAGCCCGCGCTGGCGCCTGGGTGCATCTGGGCAGCCTGGCGCTGAAAGGCGCGGCCGAAAAATTCGTCAACCGCGGTTTCCTGATCGCGCCCGATGGCAGCATTGCCGCCCGCTATGCCAAGATCCACCTGTTCGATGTCGCGCTGGGCAGCGAAAGCTGGCGCGAATCCGCCGCCTATGAGGCGGGGGAAGAGGCGGTGGTCGCCGCCACGCCCTGGGGCGGCCTTGGTCTCACCATCTGCTATGATCTGCGCTTTCCGGCGTTGCACCGGGCGCTGGCCAGCGCCGGCGCCACCATCCTGTCGGTGCCGGCGGCTTTTACGCGCCCCACCGGCCAGGCGCACTGGCATGTGCTGCTGCGCGCCCGCGCCATCGAAACCG
>CAZAWH010000108.1:0-10029 GCA_964488775.1 uncultured Sandarakinorhabdus sp.
TGGCATAGGCCAGCCACTGCTCCGGCCCCATCGCCGGGTCGGTCCACATCTTCATGTCATTGTTGTCGAGCTGGTAGGGCACGATCACCAGCGGCCGTTCCGGCACGGTCGTCCTGTCCCAGAACGGCACATCGCCGCTATAATCATCCATGTGATAATCAAACCCCGCCTCGATCAGCAGGCGGCGGGTGTGATCGGTGTGGAAATAGCGGGAAAGCCAGCCATAGGGTCTGACCCCGCACGTGCGCTGGATGGACTCCACGGCCTTGCCGATGAATTCGCGCTCGGCCTCTTCGTTCAGCTTGAACTGGTGCACCCAGCGCCAACCATGGCTGACCGGCTCATGGCCCAGCGCCACGATCGCCTCGGCCAATTGCGGGTGGTTTTCGAGAGACAGGGCCGCAACCGTCCAGCTCGCCTTGATGTCAAAGGCCTGCAGCAATTTCACCACGCGCGGCGCGCCGGCCTTGATGCCATAAAGATAATTGGATTCATTGCCATAGTTGCGGATCGGCGCCTTGATGAAGATGCCCAGCTCGTCAACCGGTTCCATCCCCTTGTCACCACGCGCCACCGACTGTTCGGAGCCTTCCTCGACATTGACGACGACCGACAGGGCCATGTTCGCCCCGCCCGGCCAATCGATGCGTTCCTCGGCCAACATCAGTGCATCTCCTCCCCGCCCGAGACGTTCAGCGCCTCGCCGGTGATATAGAAGGCGTCATCGCTGGCCAGAAAGGCGCAGGCGCCCGCAGTGTCCCCCGGCAGGCCCGGCCGGCCCATCGGGTTCTTCGCCGCCATGTTGGCGAGATAGGCCTCCACCGTCGGGAAGCCGAGCAGTTTCGAGAAATATTCATTCTGCATGGCGCCCAGCCCGGTCGTCACATGGTTGGGGCACACGGCGTTCACCGTGATGCCATGCGCGCCCAGCTCCACCGCCGTCGCCCGGGTCAGGCCGATCATGCCATGCTTGGAACTGACATAGGCCGGCAGATGCGGAAAACCGGTCTTGGCGGCCTGGCTGGCGATGTTGATGATGCGCCCCCCTTTGCCTGCCGCGATCATCGCCCTCGCCGCGGCCTGTGTGCAGTAAAAGGCGCCTGACAGATTCACCGCGATCACCTTCGCCCAATCGGCCGGATCAACCTCCAGCATGGGCTTCATCATGAATCCGATGCCGGCATTGTTGACGAAGATATCGACGCCGCCGAATTCGGCCACCACTTGATCGACAAGTGCCACGCACTGCGCGGAATCGGACACGTCGCACGCAATCGCCGCCACCCGCACACCCCGTGCCGCCACGTCTGCAGCCACATGTTCCGCCTCGGCATCGATCCTGATGTCCGACACGACGCAATTGGCGCCCTCATCAGCAAAGCGCCGCAAGATGCCCTGGCCCAGCCCCTTGTCCTTGCCGGAACCGGTCACCACGATGGTCTTGCCGGCGAAACGGCCCATCACAAATCCTCCGTCAGGATGAAGGTGGGGTTGTCGGTGAACTGGCCAAAGGCGGCGGCCACTTTCTGGAATTCCGGGTTCGACACATCGGCAACAAATGCATCCATCTCCTTGATATCAATCACCTCGATATAGTCATAAGGCGATTTCGCTTCCGATCCGAACAGGCCGGTGGCGCGGTGAACAGTGAAGCTGTTGACACTGCCCAGCGCGTTGACGCCGGGAATATCGGTGCCCCGCGCCCAGGCTTCATACGCCTCGCGGCTGGCGCCCGGTTTCAGGTTGAACAGGCAGATGATGCGCATGGCGGTCATTCCCCTCTTGGCGGCTTGTATTGATTGAGGCTGCTATCCACTTGACGGGCAAGGGCAATCAGCCGGCGCTCGCTCCCCGGCGGGCCGACCAGCTGCACCGAAACTGGCAGGCCATCATCGCTCCACCCAGATGGCAGGGCGATGGCCGGCAGGCCGGCAATATTGGCCAGCCCGGTGAAATCGGCCTGGTTCACCGGCGCTCCGCTCCCGTGAGCGAAGGCAGCTTGCGGAGCGGTGGGCATCAACAGCACTCCATCATCGCCAAGTGTTTCAATCAGCGTGGCTTTTACCGCTGTCAGCAAGTCCGGATTGGCCGGCACCGGTTCCAGCGCATCCAGAATGAAGCGCAGTTCGGCCGATGCGCTGGCCCGGTGCGGCCCCAGTTCGCCAATCAGGTAGCGCACCGATCCCGCCAGCGCGGCAATGCGGATCGCGCTGGTGTCGGCCGGCAGCCTGACCCCTGACACCGGCAGATCAATCGCCGCACCGGCCGCCCGATAACCGGCCAGCACAGCGGGTTCGCAGGCCACACCCGCCAGATCATCCAGCAAAATCAAGCGTCTGAACGGCGCGTCGCTGCCGCCGCTGCCGATCACATCCCAGGCCCGTTCGATCAAGTCCAGATCCCGCGCCAGCGGCCCGATACAGTCCAGCGCTGGATCAAGATACAGCAATCCATCCTCGCTGACGGCGCCATGCGTGGGTTTCAGGCCATAGACCCCGCAATAAGCCGCTGGCAGCCGGATGCTGCCCAACGTGTCGGTGCCCAGCGCCAGGTCAACCAGCCCCGCCGCCACCGCCGCGCCGCTGCCGCCCGACGATCCGCCCGGCGTGTGGCCCATGCGGTGCGGATTGTGGGTGCGGCCATAAAATGCGTTGTCCGTCGTCGCCCCCAGCGCAGCTTCATGCATGTTGAGGCTGCCGAGAATGCTCGCCCCGGCGCGGCGCAATTGTGCAACAACTTCAGCATCCTGGGCGGCAATCTTGCCACGCAGATGGCTCATGCCGCCGGTGTGCGGCAGGCCGGCCACGGCGATATTGGATTTCACCCCAACCCGCACGCCCGCCAATTGCCCCGCGCCGCCACCCGGATCGGCCGCAAGATCAACAATGGCATTCCAGCGGTCGTGGCTCACAGCCCCCTCCGATCAATCAGGCGGATCGGTTTCTGCCGCACATCAATCTGCGTCGCCTCCGCCGTGCCACCTGGCGGGCAAAGCGCCACCTCCACATCCACACCCAGCCCGCGACGCAGCAGCTCGGCCAGGCCCGCCACATCGGTGCCGCCCCGGCTTTCGATCGTGACCAGCATGGAATCGCGCCCCGTGGCATCGCGGGTCAGCGTGCAGACATATTCGCCGGTCAGATCACTGCGGTTCTCGATCAGGGCGGCAATGGCGTGCGGGAAGATGTTGATGCCGCGCAGCTTCACCATATTGTCGCTGCGCCCCTTGAAGCCGGCGATGCGGCGGAAGGCGATTTCGCCCTGCCCGGCCAGTTCATGGGTGATATCGTGCGTGTTGAAGCGGATGCAGGGCGCAATATCGTCCTTGAACAGGCAGGTCACCACCATGTCGCCGGTCTCGCCGAACGCCACCGGCTGGCCGCTCTCCACGTCGAGCAGTTCCAGATACTGGGCGTCTTCCCACACATAAAGGCCATTGCGATCCGGCCCTTCACCGGCAATCGTGCCGGTGTCGCCCACGCCATACCAGTCATAAGCCTTGGCTCCATGCCAGGCAGCTTCGGTGGCGGCGCGGTCTTCGGTGCCCAGATGCCCGATGATCATGCGCAACTTGATGCGATCAAACAGCTTTTCGGCCTCCGCCACTTCGGCCAGCTTGCGGATATAGTCCACAAAGCCGACCATCACCGTCACGCCGAAATCGGCCATCAGATTGACTTGGTTCACGCTGCGCGTCTCGATACCGGTTCCGGCCGACAGGAACAGCGAGTTGGTGAAGTGGGTCACGGCCTCGCGGATATAATGCCCGCCGTTTATCATGCCGTGGCCATAGACGGATTGCACCACATCCGACGGCTGCAGGCCCATCCAGCGATACATGCGGCCCACCAGCAGATTGGTAACTTCCCGCCCTTTCGGGCCAAACATCAGCGGCTGCGGCCGGCCGGTGGTGCCGCTGGTGGTGTGAAACACCACGGGATCGGCGCCGCGCCCGTCGAAATCACCATAAGGCGGATGGGCGTTAACCGATGCCATCAGGTCCGTCTTGTCATACACTGGCAGTCTGGTGATATCGTCCAACCCCCGGATATCGCCCGGTTCGATCCCCTTGGCGCCCCACAGTCGCTGATAGAAGGGGATTTGCCAGCCGCGCGCCATCAGCCGGGCGAACTGCACCTCCTGCAGGGCGCGGAGTTCATCGCGGCTGATGCGGCGATACCGCCGGGTGAAATCCTCTCCCACCGGATAATCGGCAAGCAATTGCCTGAGGTCGACACACTCGAAATAGCTGCGCTGGTTCATGTCGGGTCCGTGAAATAGCCAAGGGGATCATCGAAAATGCGCGGGTCAGCCGCCGTGTTGGCGAGCTCGCGGGCCAGCGCCAACTTGGCTGCGGTCTGCGCCGGAGTCAGTGGGGCCTCAGGGCTGCCGAGCGTGGCCGGAATGGCAAACCGCTCGCGTCGGCCGTCCCCAAACGTCAGGCTGATCGCCTGCGGAAACAGCGCATTGGGATCGGCATTGCCATCATCGACCAGCGTCACCTGCCCGGCAAAGGCCAGCAAGGCCGCATCGCCAAATTGCGTCGGCGTGAAACAGCGCGGATCGATGCGGCCATCGCGCAGCATCAGGCCGGCCAGAAAGGGCAGGCACAGCCGCGCCCATGCCGGTGTCATGTCGGTCTTCATCGCCCGGCCTACCAGCCGGCGGATCAGCGGCGGACAGGCCAACTCCACCGCCGTCACATCCTGCCCGGCAAAGCCGGCCAGTACAGCCAGCGCGGCATGGCTGGCCCGGCCAGAGGGATAGGGCTTTACCGACAATTCCGCGATGCGCCAGCGCCGGCCCAGGCCCGCCACCAGCGCACCGCTGTCGCCCTGATCAAACAGACGGAAATAACCGAAAGGCCCGTCCAGCACGTCGGCCGGCGCCGGAAAGCCGGCCGCGGCCAGATCGCTGGCCAGCACGGCCGCGCGTGCCGCATTGGCGATCTGGAACGGCAGGGCCAGGCTGCCCTCCACATGCGCCTGCATGGTGCCGGCAAGGCTGGAATAGGCCAGGCCCAGCGCGGGCAGAATTGGCGCGCCATCGATCCGGGCCACCGCCAGGGCCGCGCCCATGGCGCCCGCAGTGGCCGGGCGAAAGAATGTCAAAGGCGACGTCGCGGCATCGCCAAGCCCGGCGGCCACCTCCACCCCCACCGCCAGCGCGGCCAACGCGTCTTTCGGGTCACAGCCGCCGCGCCGATCAATCGCGGCGCCCAGCGCAGCCGTCACCACGCTCATCGCATGCACCACCGCCGGCTCGTGCACGGCATCCCATTCCAGGCAATGAATGCGATAGGCATTGACGAAGGCCGCCGCCCCAGCCGGCAAGCGCGCCGCCGTGCCGAGCAGCCGGGCATCAGCCCCCTGCCCCATGGCCCGCGCCACAGCCAGGATGGCCGCTGCGCCGGGCGCATCATGGCCAGCAGCCCCCACCGCCAGCGTGTCAGCCAGAAAATGCCTGGCATATCCCGCCACGGCATCAGGGAGGCGGTGGGCCGCGCCGGCAAACTCCACCAGGGCGGCCACCGGGTTCACGCCGTCCACTCCGCCAGCAGGGCAATCACCGCGCCAACATCGTCGCCGTCCAGCACCAGCATCGCCGCCTGTTCGGCCGCTTCCGCCGGCAACTCGCCCCACGCCGCCAGCATGACCAATTTGGCCTTGAGGCCCGCCAGGTCGAGCGGGCGTTCCGGATCGCCCAGCGTGTCGATCAGCTCCAGCCCGTTCAACCGCGCCCCGAAATGCGCCGGGTAGCGCCGGGTCATCGCCAGATCCTCGGCCACTGTCACCTGCGCGCGCAGCCCGGCCAGTTCGGCAATGGCGGCGGGCGTGAAATCCTGCGGCGTGGCGCTGCGCCCGGCGGCAATCACCGCCACGGCATGCTGCAGGCTGAACTTGGCCTCCAACTCGGTCCTCGGGTGCGGCCGATCGCAGAACCGCAGCGCATCGGCATAGGTTTCGACGCGGAACGGCGCTTCAAGCCGGCCCGCGGCCCGCAAGGCCAGCGCACAATCGATCACCGGATGGGCATGGCGGCAGGCCGCCCAGGGCTTGAAGCTGACGGCCCCTATCAACCAGTCCCCCGCCACTGGCAACGGCCCAGGGTTCATCGTCATCGCCGCAAACAGGCCCTGCGGCCCTTCCAATATCCCCGCCGGGCCGGTGAAACCTGCGCGCGCCGCCCGCGCGCACCACAGGCCCTCCAGCGCAGCACGGGTGACATGCAGTTGTTTGGTCATCACATCGTCATGCCGCATGTGCCACAGCCCGCCGGCCATTGATGCCGCATGACCCAGCGCACTGGCGGTTTCGCGCTCGGACAGGCCAAAAATGCTCGCCGCCGCCGCCGCCGCGCCGATGCCGCCGGCGGTGCTGGTCGGGTGCCACAGGCTGTAATGATGCGCGTCCAGCATCATGCCGGTGGCGATCATCGCCTCATATCCCCGCACTGCCCCTGCCAGCATGGCGGCCATGCCGGCCCCGGTCTCGCGCGCGGCGGCCAGTGCCGCAGGCCAGATCACCGGGCCGGGATGCAGCAGGGCCTGGCGGTGAACATCGTCCATTTCCAGCACATTGCCCAGATAGGCCACGCGCTCCAGCACGTCGGGCCCGGCTCGACGCGCCGCGGCTGCAACTGCGCATTCCCGCGCACCCGCGACACAGGCAACCCAATCCAGCAGGTGCAACCGCGCGCGCTTTTCCTCGCTTTCCGGCACGGGCCGCGCTAATGTCCGGACAAGTCGGGTCAGCAGGGCGTCGCTCATGCCGGCACCGGAGATGAAGGCGGGAGCAACCGTTGAACGAGATGGCAGCAAGGGTGAGCGGGCAGGCGGCGCCGCGCTACCTGCAATTGGCGGCCGAACTGCGCGCCAACATATTGGCCGGCCGTTTTGGCGCAGATCAGCCCTTCCCCACCGAAAGCGAGTTGTGCGCAGCCCACAGCGTGTCGCGCTTCACGGTGCGCGAAGCGTTGCGCCGCCTGCAGAATGAAGGATTGATTGCCCGCCGACGCGGGTCTGGCACGGTGGTGCAACCGGCCGGTGCGCGCGGCGGGGCGTTGCACCAGCCGCTCAGCAACGTTGGTGAAATCCTGCAATATGCCCGCGATACCCGTGTGACCTATCAACCCGCCGGCACCGGCCCGCTGCCGGCCTGGCTGGCGACCAGCACCGGCCTTCCCGCCAGCGGCAACTGGACTCTGGTGCAGGGCGTGCGCACCACGGCCGATGGCGATCAGCCGATTGCCGCCACCACCGCCTATTTCCACGAACTGCTTGGCGACGCGCCGGCCCGGCTCGATCTTGCCGCCGGCACGCTGTTCAGCCAGATCGAGGCGCTTTCCGGCGTTTCCGTTGGCCAGGTCACCCAGGATATCCAGGCGGTGACAGCCAGCGCCGATGTCGCCCGTCTGCTCGGCATCAAGCGCGGTGCCGCCGTGCTGCGCATCATCCGCTGCTATCGCGACGCACAGGGTCGGGTGTTTGAAATTTCGGTCAGCCACCATCCTGGCGACCGGTTTGCCTATTCCATGCATATCGACGTCGAATAGGGTCATCAGCCCTGCCCCAGCTCGGGCACGGCGCCGGGTGTCCAATCCTCCCCGGCAAAGCGGATGGCCGGCGCGATATGGTGGCGGCCATCGGCCTCCACGATCAGGCCGCGTTCGGCCACATGGGGCTGGGCCAGCGCTTCGGCAAAATCCAGCACCGGGGCATAAGCCACATCGAGGCTGTGCATGAATTCGTCCCACGCATCACGGCTGCGGGTGCGGAAGGTGTCATGCAGAAAGGCAATCAACGGGGCCTGGGCCGGTCCGGCGTCTGCTTCGGCCAGCGGGATGAGATCGGGTCGGCCCAGCGCCGTCAACAGGCTGCGCGCAAACTTGATCTCGCGTCCGCCCAACACGATGTGGCGCCCGTCGGCGCAGGCATAGACATTGTAAAACGCCGCCCCGCCCAGGGAACGCTGCGATGCTGATCGCGGCGGCTCGCCCCCGGCGAGCGCGCTGCCGGCAATATGGGCACACCAGGGCAGCAAGCTGTCGAACATGGCGATATCAAGATAATCGCCCTGCCCGCTCTTTTCCCGGCCGATCAGCGCCATCAAAACCGCTGCCAGGCCGGTCAGGCCGGCGGCAACATCGGCGGCCGGCACGCCCGGCACCACCGGGCGGCTGCCGTCGCCGGCATCATTCACACTGATGAATCCTGCCATGGCCTGCACCGCCATGTCATGCGCCGGATGCTGGGCCAGCGCACCACTCTGGCCAAAGGCCGAAATGGAACAATAGACGATGCGTGGGTTCAATGCCCGCACCGCATCCCAGCCAAAACCCAGCCGCGCCATCACGCCCGGGCGAAAGCCTTCCACAAACACATCGGCACCGGCGATCAACTCGCGCAGCCGCGCCTTGCCGTCCTCGCTTTTCAGATCAAGCACAAGGCTGGCCTTGCCGCGGTTCAGATTGGCAAACCACACGCTCTGGCCGTTTTCAAATGGCGCCTGTGTGCGGGCCGGGTCGCCGGCGGCGGGCTCCACCTTGATCACCTCGGCGCCCTGGTCGGCCATCATCACCGTCAGCATCGGGCCAGGCAGGAACTGCGACAGGTCGATCACCCGGATGCCGGAAAGCTTGCCCATGGCCAGCCTCACACGATCCCGGCGCGCTTCAATTCGGCGACCTCGTTGGCGCCAAGCCCAAGATCGGCGAGGATGGCATCGGTGTCGGCGCCCAACAGCGGAGCCGGCCGGTTGGGCAAGCGTTCCCCGGCAATGCGGATCGGGTTGGCCAGCACCTGCATGCCCGGGCGGTCGGGATGATCCACGCTGTCCCGCATGCCGGTGCGCTGCAGCCAGGGATTGTCCAGCGCCTGATCCAGACCATAAACCGGCGCCACCGGCACATGCCCAGCCAACAGGCCCTGCCAATGCGCCATCGGCTGGCGTTCGAAGATCGCATCCAGCGCGGCTGTCAACGCCTCACGGTTGGCCAGCCGGCTCTTGTTGCTGGCAAAGCGCGGATCGCTGGCCAGATCCGGATGGCCGATCTTTTCGACCATGATTGCCCAGAATTTCGGGAGCTGGCACATCACGAACATCCAGCCATCGGCCGCCTTGAACATCTGGCTGGGCGTGGCGGTGGGATGGGCGCTGCGCGGGGTACGCTCCGTCACATCGCCCTCGTTCATGTACCACAGTGCCGGATAGCTGGTCTGGTGCACGGCCGCCGACAACAGATCGGTATCAACATCACAGCCAATGCCACTGCGCTGGGCATCGACCAACGCCGCCAGCAGACCGATGGCATGGATGGTGCCGGTGATGAAATCCACCATCGAAAGGCCCATGCGCTGCGGTTCGCCGCCCGGATCGCCGGTGAGCAGGCAATAACCCGCCTCGGCCTGCATGAGATAATCATAGCCCGGCCAGCGCGCCCGTTCATTGTCACGGCCATAGGCCGATAGATGCGCACACACGATGGCGGGGTTGATCTCCTTCAGCGCGTCATAGGTCAGCCCAAGGCGCGCCGGCAGGTCGCCGCGCATGTTGTTGGCCACGGCATGCGCCGTGCCGGCCAACTTGCGGAAAATCGCCTGGCCTTCCACCGCGTTCAGATCCAGCGTGAGGCTGCGTTTGTTCAGGTTGAACGCCTGAAAATACAGGCTTTCGCCCTCGCGCAGATAATGCGGCCCCACCGCGCGCGCCGTGTCCCCGCCCTTGCCCGGCGGGCCGGGCGGTTCGATCTTGATCACATCGGCGCCCAACTGGGCCAGAAACATGCTGCCATAGGGGCCAGCGCCATATTGTTCGGCGCTGATGATCCGGAAGCCAGAGAGCGGAAGCCGGGGCATCAGGCAGGGTTGGCCTTCAGCCACTGCTTGGCAATGATCATCCGCTGCATCTCGTTGGTGCCCTCGCCAATGCACATCAGCAGCGAATCCCGATAATAACGCTCGATGTCATACTCCTTGCTGTAGGAGTAGCCGCCATAGATGCGCATGGCTTCCTGGCTGTTGTCCACCGC
>CAZAWH010000109.1:0-9994 GCA_964488775.1 uncultured Sandarakinorhabdus sp.
ACATCTATGCCACGGCGGCCGCGCTGGTGTTCGGGCCGCTGTTCTTCCCGTCCGAAAACGCCCAGGCCCAACTGCTCTTGAGCTTCGCCAGCTTTGCCGTCGCCTTCATCGCCCGGCCGATCGGCGCGCTGGTGTTCGGCCATTATGGCGACCGGCTGGGCCGCAAATCCACGCTGGTTGCCTCGCTGCTGCTGATGGGCGGCTCCACCTTTGCCATCACCTTCCTGCCTCCCTATGCCGCCATCGGCGTCGCTGCCCCGGCGATCCTGTGCCTGCTGCGCTTCGGGCAGGGCTTTGGCCTGGGCGGCGAATGGGGCGGCGCGGCGCTGTTGGCGGTAGAAAATGCGCCGCCGGGCTGGCGCGCCCGCTATGGCATGTTCCCGCAACTGGGCGCACCGGTCGGCTTCATCGCCGCCAACGGCCTGTTTCTGCTGCTTGGCCTGTGGCTGGATGATGGCCAGTTCCTCGAATGGGGCTGGCGGCTGCCCTTTGCCGGCTCGATCCTGCTGGTCGGCATCGGCCTGTGGGTGCGGCTGACCATCCTGGAAACCCCGGCCTTTGCCGCCATGCTGGCCCATGAAACACCGCCGGCGGTGCCGTTGGCCGAACTGGTGCGCCACCATGGCCGCGAAACCATCTGCGGCGTGGCGGCGGCTGTCACCTGCTTTGCCATCTTCTATATCGCCACGGCCTTTGCCCTGGGCTTTGGCACCACGCAGCTGGGCTATGCCCGCGGCGATTTCCTGCAACTGCAACTGGGCGCCATCCTGTTCCTTGCCGTCGGTATCATCGCCGCCGGCTGGCTCAGCGATCGCACCAGCCCGGCCCGGGTGCTGATGCTGGGCAGCCTTGCCACCGTGGCCGTGGGCGCCGCCATGGGCCCGATGATGCAGGGCGGCACCGCCGGCGTCTTCGCCTTCCTGTCGCTCAGCCTGTTTGTCATGGGCTTTGTCTATGGCCCCTTGGGCGCCTTCCTGCCCGGCCTGTTCCCGGCCCGCGTGCGCTACACCGGCGCCAGTGTCGCCTTCAACCTGGGCGGGATCATCGGCGGCGGCCTCACCCCCGTCATCGGCCAGGCGCTCACCGCCCAATATGGCATCGGCGCGGTCGGCCTGTATCTCGGCGGCGCCGCGCTGGTGTCAGTGATAGGCTTGGCGCTCTTGCCCAAGGGGGCGGCGGCCGAGTAGCGTTGGCGGATGATCATCCGCACCCTCCTCCTCGCCACTGCCCTCGCTGTTCCGGCGCTGGCCTCCCCCGAAACCGATCGCTGGGCCGCGCGCAGCGCCGCCGTCACCATCACCCGCGATGATTTCGGCATCCCGCACATCAAGGGCAAGACCGACGCCGACGCCGTGTTCGGCATGATCCACGCCCAGGCCGAGGATGATTTCAACCGGGTCGAGACCAATTTCATCAACGCGATGGGCCGGCTGGCCGAGGCCGAGGGCGAAAGCGCCATCTGGCGCGATCTCAGGATGAAGCTGTTCATCGATCCGGCCGAGCTGCAGGCGCAATACAAGGCCGCGCCGGGCTGGCTGAAAAGCCTGTGCACCGCCTGGGCCGACGCGCTCAATCATTATCTGGCAACGCACCCCCAGGTGAAGCCGCGCGTCATCACCCGCTTCGAACCCTGGATGGCGCTGTCCTTCTCGGAAGGCAGCATCGGCGGCGACATTGAAAGCATCAATCTCGGCCGGCTCGAAAGCTTTTACACCGGCCAGCCAGTCAAGCTGTCCGCCCTCGAACTCGGCACGGAACTGGCCGAACCGGCCGGCTCCAACGGCATGGCGCTGGCGCCCGGCCGCACCACCTCGGGCGATGCGCTGCTGCTGATCAATCCGCACACCAGCTTCTATTTCCGCTCCGAAGCCAAGGTGGAAAGCGGCGAGGGCCTTGATGCCTATGGCGCCAGCACCTGGGGGCAATTCTTCGTCTATCAGGGCTTCAACCGCCACGTCGGCTGGATGCACACCAGCTCCGGCGTCGACAATATCGACGAATTCGCCCTCACCGTCGAAAAAAAGGGCGGCAAGTGGCATTATCTGCACGGCACCACGTGGAAGCCGCTGGCCGAAAAGATCATCACCATCCCCTACAAGGCCGCTGACGGCAGCATGAAGACGCGGGTGTTCACCAGCTGGCGGTCCCACCACGGCCCGGTGATCCGGGCCGAAAATGGCAAATGGATCGCCGTCGCCCTGATGCACCGGCCGGTCGCGGCGCTGGAACAAAGCTTCCTGCGCACCAAGACGACCGATCTGGCCTCCTACCTCAAGGTCGCGTCGCGCCGGGCCAACTCGTCCAACGCCACGCTCTTTGCCTCGGCCAAGGGCGAAATCGCCTATCTCCACCCGCAGTTCGTGCCGATCCGCGACAATCGCTTTGACTGGAAAAAGCCGGTGGACGGCAGCGACCCCGCCACCGACTGGCAGGGCGAACACCGGCTTGACCAGCTGCCTTCGGTTGCCAACCCGAACAGCGGCTTCGTGTTCAACGTCAACAACTGGCCGTGGACGGCGGCCGGGCCCGACAGCCCGAAACAGGCGGCCTTCCCGAAATATATGGATTCGGCCGGCGAAAACCCGCGCGGTCCCAACGCGCTGCGCCTGCTCAGCGGCGACCGCAAGTTCGATCTCGATGCGCTGCTCGCCACCGCCTATGACCCGTTCCTGCAGGGCTTTGCCGACACCATTCCCGGCCTGGTGAAGGCCTGGGATGCGCTGCCCGCCGGCGCGCAAAAGGATCGGCTGGCCGCCCCCATCGCCACGCTGAAGGCCTGGGATTATCGCACCGGCGCCGGCTCGACCGCCACCAGCCTTGCCGTGTTCTGGGGCGACGAGATGATCAAGCGCTTTGGCAAGTTCGCCCGCGATGATGAAGAAGCGGTGGTGCCCTATATCGCCAGCGACAAGGTCGCCGATGCAGACCGGCTGGCGGCGCTGGATGCCGCCGTGGCGCGGCTGGCCGGCGATTTCGGCGGCTGGGATGTGCCCTGGGGCCATATCAATCGCTTCCAGCGCCTGACCGGCAACATCGCGCAGGTCTATGACGACAAGCTGCCGTCCGTCGCGGTGCCCTTTGCCAGCGGCAACTGGGGCAGCCTCGCCAGCTTCGGCTCGCGCCAGCGTGAGGGCACGAAGCGTTGGTATGGCGATTATGGCAACAGCTTCGTCGCCGTCGTCCGCTTTGGGAAAGACGGCCCCGAAGCCCGCGCCGTCCACGCCGGCGGCATCAACAGCAACCCCGCCTCACCGCATTTCCGCGACCAGGCCGAACGCTACGCCACCCACAATTTCCGCCCGGTCTATTTCACCGACGCGCAATTGCAGGGCCATGTGGAGAAAACGTACAAGCCGGGGGCGTGAGGGCAACCGCAGTCACTTGGCCGGCGGCAATGCCACGGTAAAGGCCGGCGGCACCGGATCATTGGCCACCCGCTCCACCAGCGCATAGAAAAACCGGTTGAAATCGCGCGCCGCATCCAGGTCCATCGGCGTCGTCATGTCATCCTGCGGGCGGTGGTATCGCCGCTGGTACCAGTCGCGGTAAATCCGCTCCTCCTCGGTGCGCGGGTCATAGGCGAAGATGAAGTTCACCGCCGGGATGCCGGCCTCCATGAATGGCCATGAATCCACCCGGCGGATCAGGTTGCGTTCGGGTTCCCGATCAGGGCGCACCTGGATCTTCACGCCTTCCGCCACCGATTTCGCCGTATCCGCCAGCGTGTTCTGCCCCAGCCCGTGCAGGGTCAACGCCTTCAGCGGGAACAGCGGGCGCAGCTGATCCAGGTTGATGACGCCGGCCAGCTGCGCCTTGGGTATGGTCGGGTGCTGCAACCACCAGCGCGCGCCGAGCAGGCCCTTTTCCTCCGCCGTCCACACCGCAAACAGCACCGGCCGGGCAAAGCCCTTGCCGCGGCGCCGGTCCGCAAGCTGCGCCAGCAACGCCACATAGGCCGCATCATCCAGCGCGCCATTGTACAGCGCGTCGCCGTTCACCGGCTCGCCAAAGCCATAGCCATCGATATGGGCGCCGAGCAGCAGCGCCTCCCCGGCGCGCGCCTTGTCGGTGCCGGGCAACAGGCCGATCAGCTGCTCGGATGCAAAGCGGCGGGTGCTGGTGGTCAGGCTGGCTTCAAACCGGCCGGGCACATCGAACCGGTCGAGATCGCGGTGGTAGGTGGCTTCGGTCAGGATGGTGGCCGCCAGCCGCCCGGTGCCGGCGATCAGCGTGGCCAGCGCCGCGCCGTTCACCCGGAATTGCGGCAGGCCGCCGGCCAGCGCCACGCCCGCATGCGCCACGCTGCGCGCATAGGCATCGGGCCAGCGCGGCGGCTCGATGGCAAAGCCGACATCATCGATGGTCAGCAGCGCCACCGCCCCCGCCGCCGTCACCGCCGCCAGCCGCTCGGCCGCCCCGGCCCGGCCGGCACGCCGGCTGCCGAAACAGATGGCGATCTTGCCCTGCAGCTCCGGGCCGACTTCGGCCTTGCTGCAATAACCGGCAAAGCGCATCGGCGCCGACAGGCTGGCCGGCAGATCGGTGGCAGCGCGCGGCGTGATGTCGTGCAGGAATTTCAATGGCGCGGCGCTGCCATCGGGTTGCACCACCCGGATGCGCGCCGCCGTCACCTGCACCTCGTGCAGCGGCACCGTTTGGCGGAAGCCGCCATTTTCGCCCGCCGGTTGCAGCCGGGCCGCCTTGAACCAGCCTTCGACCAGCTGGATCGCCCGGGCATGGCCGGGGCTGCCGGCATCGCGGCCTTCCATGGCATCGCTCGACAATTCAGCGGTGCGCGCTGCCCAGGCCCGGGTGTCGGCATCCGGCTTGGCCGTAAGCGGCGTGGCAATCAGGGCGGACAGCAGGAGGAGATGGCGCATCCCGGCAGTAGAGACCGGCGGCGCGCGAAACTCAATCCTCGCCGAATTTGTCCAGCACCAGCCCGGCCAGCTTGGCCACCGCCTCTTCGGCCTGGGCGCCGGTGGCGCTGATGTCGATTTCATCGCCCATGGCCGCGGCCAGCATCATCAGGCCCATGATCGAGGTGCCGGTCACCTCCGATCCATCGTGGCTCACCACCACCTCGGCATCAAAGCTGGAGGCCAGGGTGACGAACTTGGCGCTGGCCCGCGCGTGCAGGCCGCGCCGGTTGGTGATCGGAACCCGAACCGGTCCGGCCGCCCCGCTCAAGCCGCTTCGCCCAGCATGCGGCTGGCCACCGCGATATATTTGCGCCCGGCGTCCTGCGCGGCCTGCACGGCGGCTTCCACCGTGCCGGCCTTGCGCACACTCGCCAGCTTGATCAGCATCGGCAGATTGACCCCGGCGATCACCTCCACCTGCGGGCCAAGCAGGGAAATGGCCAGGTTCGATGGCGTGCCGCCGAACATGTCGGTCAGGATGATCACGCCCTTGCCGCTGTTGCAGGCCTTCACCGCGGCCGCGATGTCGGCGCGGCGCACCTCCATGTCGTCCTCGGCCGCGATGCAGATGGTGTCCACGCACGCCTGCGGGCCGACGACATGCTCCATCGCCGCCTTGAACTCGACGGCAAGATTGCCGTGCGTCACCAGAACCAATCCGATCATCGGTCGCTGGCCTCGCCCGTTTTTGGCGAGTCTGTCAATGGGGCGCCTGCCATCACCGCCGCATCGCCCGCCTGTTTTGCGATGTCCCGGTGCAGCAGCGCCACGGTCTGCCCGGCCTGTTCCAACCGCGCCGCCAGCGCCCGGGCCACCGCCACGCTGCGGTGGCGCCCGCCGGTGCAGCCGATGGCGATGGTGAGATAGGCTTTGCCTTCGCGGGCATAGCCGGGCAGCAGGCTGCGGATCAGATCATCGATCCGTTCCAGCGTGCCGGCATAAAGCGGATCGGCTTCCACAAAGGCCGCCACCGCCGCATCCTCGCCGGTGAGCGGGCGCAGCGCCACATCCCAGTGCGGATTGGCCAGAAACCGCATGTCGAACACCAGATCGGCCTCGCGCGGCAGGCCGGCGGCAAAGCCGAAGCTCATCATCGTCACGGTAAGGCCGGGGGAAAAGCCGCCGCCAAACCGCTCCGCCACCCGCGCCCGCAGATCGGTCACCGAAAGATCGGTGGTGTCGATCACCAGATCGGCACTGCGCTTCAACATGCCCAACAGGTCGCGTTCAGCCCTTATGCCGTCCAGCGCCGGCCGGTCCAGCGCCAACGGATGGCGGCGTCGGGTTTCGGAAAACCGCCGGATCAGCACATCATCGGCACAATCCAGATAGACCAGCCGCACATCCCGCCCGGCATCCCGCAGCGCCGCCACCCGCGCCGCCAGCGCCTTGGCATCAAAGGCGCGGGTGCGGCTGTCCAGCCCCAGCGCGATCGGGCGCGTCGCCGCCGCCGCCAGCAGGCCATCGATCAGGCCCAGGGGCAGATTGTCCACCACCTCGTGCCCGGCATCTTCCAGCGCCTTCAACACGGTGGACTTGCCGGCCCCCGACAGGCCGGTGACGATCAGGATCGGTTGCACGCCGGCATTGCTGCCACCCAGGCCCTGATTCGCCAAGGCCCGCGCCGCCCGTTCCACCGCCGATGGGCCAAAGGGATCAAAGGCCAGTTGCGGCACCGACAGGCCCAACAACCCGATCCAGTCCGGCGCGGGCAGCCGGTCCGGCCGGCGGCCGAGGTCAAGCACCAGCGCCACTTCGGCCGGGTGCGTCGCTTCCGGCACGATGCCCACGCCGCGCACCTCGATCAGGCCGGCCAGCCGCGCCGGCGCCGCCGCGATCAACCGGTCGCCATCGCGGGTGAGCACCACCCGGTCATCCGCCACCAGCCGCCAGCCCGCCGCCACCAGCCGCAACGCCAGATCCGATTTGCCGCTGCCCGGCGGGCCGATCAGCAGCACGGCCCGGCCATCAAGGGCCACCGCCGTGGCGTGCAAGGGGGATGCGCCCGCCATCACGCCACCGGCAGGGCCACGCGGAACAAGGCGCCGCCGTCGGGCGCATCCTCCACCCTTATGCTGCCGCCATGGGCCGACACGATCGCCGCCGCGATCGACAGGCCCAGGCCGCTGTGCCGGCCAAAATCCTCGCTGGCCGGCCGTTCGGAATAGAATCGGCGGAAAATGTCGCCCCGGTTGGCCGGCGGCACACCCGGGCCCTGGTCGCACACCGTCACCTCCACCCGGTCCCCCGTCGGCAGCAGGGCCAGGCGCACCACCCCGCCATCGGGGGAAAAGCTGATGGCATTGTCGATCAGGTTGCGCAGCACCTGTGCCAGGCGGGCGGCATCGCCCTCGATCGCCGGCAGGCCGCGCGGCGGCGGGGCCAGCGCCACCGTCACCCCGCGCGGCAGCCCGGCCACGCCATAGGCCGTCACCAGCCCATCGCACAGCCGCGCCAGGTCCACCGGCTGGAACCCGGTGCGCGACAGTTCGGCATCCAGCCGGCTGGCATCGGCAATATCGGTGATCAACCGGTCGATGCGGCCCACATCATCGCGGATCACGGCCAGCAACTGGGCCCGCAATTCGGGCTGCTCCACCCGCTCCAGCACCTCCACCGCCGATCGCAGCGAGGCCAGCGGGTTCTTCAATTCATGCGCAACATCGGCGGCAAAGGCCTCGGTGGCATCAATCTGCCGCCGCAAGGCGATCGACATGTCGGAAATGGCGCGGGCCAGCGCGCCAATCTCGTCGCGCCGTTCCGGCAGGCGCGGCACCACCACCTCGCGCCGCCGGCCCAGCCGCACCCGGTGCGCGGCAATGGCCAGCATGCGCAGCGGCCGCACGATGGTGCGGGCCAGAAACACCGACAGGAACAGGGTGAGCGCGGTGACGCTGAGCAGCAGCCAGCCCGATGTCAGGCGTTCGCGGCGCAGCAGTTCGGCCAGATCCTCCGCCGAATCGATCAGCAGCACCGCCTCGCCCGTGCCCAGCGCGGCGGCGGCCGACACGATCAACCGGCCATCGCTGGCCCGGCGCAGATCCGTGTCCGGCGCGGCCCGCTGGCGGGCGCGGGCGATTTCTGGCCAGCGGGCCGCTGCGTCGGCCGGCGTTTCGGCATAGGCTGGCAGATCGCGAAAGCCGAGCACGGCATCCAGCACCCGGTCGATGCGCTTGGCCGCCGCCCGCCGCCAGCCATAGGCGGCCGGGTCTTCCACCACAAAGCGCGGGTTGCGGGGATTTTGCCAATTGTCGGCGAGCGGCGCGCCATCGGCCCCATAGAGCCGCAGCCGCGCCCCGCGCGCCAGGCCCATGGCCGCCACCGCCCGCGCCCGGTCTGGCGCCGGCCGGTCGGCCAGCAATTGCGCCACCGCCGCCGCCTCGTTGGCCAGCGCGTCGGACCGTTCGGCCAGCAGCCGGTATCGCACCGTGTCGAGATAGAGGAGCATGATCGCCAGCACGATCACCGCCACCACGTTCACGGCAAAGATGCGCGCCCGCAAACTGCCAAAGCCCAGGTTGCGGCGCCATTCCTGCACCGCCGCCTCGGCGCTATTCCTCGTTGAAGCGGTAGCCAACGCCATAGAGGGTCTCGATCGCCTTGAACTGGTGGTCGACGGCGCGGAACTTCTTGCGCAGGCGCTTGATGTGGCTGTCGATGGTGCGATCGTCCACATACACATCGTGGGAATAGGCCGCGTCCATCAACTGGTCACGCGATTTGACGAAGCCGGGCCGGCTGGCCAGCGTTTCCAGGATCATGAACTCGGTCACGGTCAACGCCACGTCGCCGCGCCGGCCATCGCCGCCATCCCAGACCACGCGGTGCCGGGCCGGGTCCATGGTCAGGCGGCCGCGCACGATCGGTTCCACTGCCGGGGCCGCCTCCGGCTCGGCTTCGGCGGCGCGGCGGTTGGCGGTGCGGCGCAAAACGGCGCGGATGCGTTCGATCAACAGGCGCTGGCTGAACGGCTTGCCGATATAATCATCGGCGCCCATGGCCAGGCCCAGCGCCTCGTCGATTTCCGTGTCCTTGCTGGTCAGGAAAATCACCGGCACCTGGCTTTTCTCGCGCAGGCGGCGCAGCACCTCCATGCCGTCCATGCGCGGCATCTTGATGTCGAGCACGACCAGATCCGGGGCATTTTCCAGCAGGGCCCGCAACGCGCTGTCGCCATCGGAATAGAGCCGCACCGCAAAGCCTTCGGCCTGCAGGGCAATCGACACCGAGGTGAGGATGTTGCGATCATCATCAACCAGGGCGATGGTGGGGGCTGGCGGCGCGCTGTTGTCCATCACCGCCTATGTGAAGCGCCCGCACGCCGCTTGCAAGACCGCTCCTGCCCAGGCTGCATGGCTGCCATGACGGGCGCACCGGCATCTGGGCTTTTGACGAATACGTATGCGTGGGTTATGCCGCCTCGCACCTGGGGGTGGGGCCACAAAGCCCGGATGAAGGAGATTGACCGTGCCGTCGACCGTGATTTCCAAGCACAGCCTTGCCGAACAAGGCTATGCGACGCCGGCCAATCTGCATTGGAACCTGCTCACCGGCCAGTTGGTGGAACTGGCCGTGCAGCGTGGCGAAGGCCTGCTGTCCGAACATGGCGCCCTGGTGGTGAAGACCGGCAAGCACACCGGCCGTTCCGCCAACGACAAGTTCATCGTGCGCGACGCCGCGACCGACGGCACCATCTGGTGGGACAAGAACAAGAGCATCACGCCGGCCCAGTTCTCCGCCATCAAGGCCGATTTCCAGGCCGCCCTGCAGGGCAAGGCCGATCTGTTCGTGCAGGATCTTTATGGCGGCAGCCAGCCCGAACACCGGGTGA
Source organism: uncultured Sandarakinorhabdus sp. (assembly GCA_964488775.1). Classification (GTDB taxonomy): domain Bacteria; phylum Pseudomonadota; class Alphaproteobacteria; order Sphingomonadales; family Sphingomonadaceae; genus Sandarakinorhabdus. The sequence goes on from CAZAWH010000109.1 coordinate 9,754, forward strand.
AGGTGCGCGTCATCACCGAATATGCCTGGCACAGCCTGTTCATCCGCACCCTCCTGGTGCGCCCGGAACTGGCCGATCTGGCCGATTTCCTGCCGGAATACACCATCATCGATCTGCCCAGCTTCAAGGCCGATCCGGCTCGCCACGGCTGCCGCAGCGAAACCGTGGTGGCAGTGGATTTCGAAGGCAAGACCGTGCTGATCGGCGGCACCGCCTATGCCGGCGAAATGAAGAAGTCGGT
>CAZAWH010000110.1:0-9916 GCA_964488775.1 uncultured Sandarakinorhabdus sp.
GCTGGAAACAGGCCAACATGGGCTTCAAGGATTGGGGCCTGGAATATGGCAACCCCGATTTCGTCGCCTATGCCGAAGCCTATGGCGCCAAGGGCCACCGGGTCACCAGTGCCGAGATGCTGCCGGGCCTGCTTGATCACTGCCTGAACACGCCGGGCGTCCATCTGATCGACTGCCCGATCGACTATAGCGACAATGACCGGATCCTGAACAAGGAAATCAAGGAGTTGAGCGCAAAGCTGTAAGGCCCGAAATCAGGCTTAGGTCACGGCCGGCTCCAACAGCCGGATCGTGCCGGCGTCGGCATCGATTTCCGCCATCCCGCCCACTGGCAGGGTGAACTGATCGGCGATATGGCCGAACCAGGCCCCCTGGTAGGCCGGCACGCCCAGCCGGCCGAGATGGTGGGCGAAGAGATCGGTGAGAGTGAAGCCGCCATAATTGCCGCGGCTGGCGCCCACGCAATTGGTGCATTGGCCGAACACCACCCCGGCCAGCTTGCCGAGCACGCCGGCCTGGCCCAACTGGGTGAGCATGCGGTCGATCCGATATTCGGCTTCGTCCACGTCTTCCAGAAACAGGATGGCACCGGTGAAATCGGGCAGATATTCGGTGCCGACAAGCGCGGTGAGCACGGTGAGATTGCCGCCGAGCAGCGGCCCGCGGGCGCGGCCCGGGCGGATCGTCTGGGTGCGCCACTGGCGCTGGGCCAGCCGGTCTTCTTCGCCGGGCGGATTGGTGAGCAGCGGGGTAGCGCCATCAAAGGCCAACGCACGAAAATGATCGACCGAGGCCTTGCCCCACGCGCTGCCGCCATTGGGGCCATGCAGCGTCACAAAGCCGGCCTTGGCCGCGATTGCCATGTGCAGGGCCGTGATGTCGCTGTATCCCAACAGCAATTTGGGATTGGCGCGGATCATTGGCCAATCGAGATGGGGCAACATGCGGGCGCTGCCCCAACCGCCGCGCACGGCAAAGATCGCCTTGACCTCCGGATCGCGGAACATCGCATTGACGCCGGCGGCACGGGCTTCATCGGTGCCACCCAGATAGCCGTGGCGGGTGAACAGATTGGCCGCGCGCCGGGGCTTGAGGCCCATAGCGGTCACGGCCTCCTCGACCAGGGTGAGTTGCAGGGCTTCGTCGCTGGCCGTCGCCGGTTCGATCAGTCCGACCGTGTCTCCGGGCCGCAGGCGGCGCGGCTTGATGGCCGGGCCGCGGGCTGCCCCCAGTGCCGGGACCGGCAGGGCCATGGCCGTGGCCAGCGTGGCCATGATCTGCCGCCGTGAGATCCTCATTGGTGCCGCTCTCCTGCTGTCGTGCTGCGGCCATGATCGATGTTTGCCGCCAGACATCAAGCCTGCAGTTGCCCCATTCCGGCCGCTGCGCCGCATTGACCGGCCGGGGTTGCCGCCCCACATCAAGGCCATGACGCCTGCGCCCCTGCCGCCCGAACCTGCCCGCCCGCTGGGGCGGGTGTGGCTGGTGGCCAACCGGGCCAGCCGCTCCACCGATGACGCCCGCATCGCCGCGCTGGAGGCGGCGCTGCGGGCGGCTGGCGCCACCCTTGCCGGGCAAAGCGACTTCCCCAAGGAACCGGCACCCGCTGCCGAACAGCTTGCCGCTGCCGGCATCGACACGCTGGTGGTGATGGGCGGTGATGGCACGCTGGGCGCGGCGAGCAGCGCGGCGGCGGGTTGGGGCGGGCCGTTCCTGGCCATTCCCGGCGGCACGATGAACCTGCTGCCCAAGGCCTTGCACGGCGATGCCACGCCCGAAGCCATCGTGGCCGCGGCCGGGCAGGGGGTGTTGGCGCATGTGCCGGTGGTGCGGGCCGGGGGCCACACGAGTTTCTGCCGCATCATCATCGGCCCGCTCACCCGCTGGGCGCGGGCACGCGAAAACGCCCGGCATGGCCGCCTGTGGCGGGTGTGGCAGGCGGTGCGGCTGGCGCTGGCCCGCGGCTTTCTGGGCGGGGTGAAGGTGGCCGGTCAGCCCGGCCGCCATCCCGGCGTGCTGCTGATGCCGTCGGACCAGGGGCTGGAGGTGGCGATCTTTTCCGGGCGTGGCCTGGGGGCGGCGATGGCGGTGGCGGTGAACTGGCTGCTTGGCGATTGGCGCAGTGCCGGCGCGGTGACGGCCTTCACCGCGCCCGATCTGGTGGTTGGCCGGCGCCGTCCCTTGCGCTGCCTGTTTGATGGCGAGTTGCGCAAGCTGCCGGCGGGCACGCGCTTTGTGCCCGGCTGGTCGGACCTGCGCTATATCCGGACGCGTTAACCGGCCAATTTGCGGGCGACAGCGAAGAATTGCTCGATCCGCGCCGGGGTGGCATCGCGGATGGTGCCCACCACCTTCAGGTGGGTGACCTTAAGGCCAACGAAATCGAGGATTTGCCGCCGGAGCACGTTGAGCCAGCCGTTGCGATAGCCCAGCCACAGATACCAGGGCGGCGTATCGGCGGTGATCAGCACCCGGGCGGTGCGGCCTTCGAACAATTTCTTCGGAAAATGCCCGTCGCCTTCATAAGCGAAGGCGATCCCGGGCAGGAACAGCCGGTCAAACACGCCCTTCAGCTTGGCCGGGGCCGCGCCCCACCACAGGGGGTGAACCAGGATGAACGTGTCGCACCAGCTGATATCGGCGAGCAGGGCCTGGAGATCGGGTTCATGCTCCATTCGGCGTTGATAGCCATGGGCAAGATTGGGATCGAAATCCATGGCCGACAGGCGCACCAGCCGCACCTCGGCCCCGCGCGCCTGCGCCGTTTCGGCGGCGGCGCCGGCCAGGGCGCTGCACAGGGACGCGCCATCGGGATGACCGTCGAGAACGAGGACGCGCGCGCTGCTTGCCGCCATGGATCACCATCAAGTCTGAATTGCCATGCCGCCATAGCCTGTGGCGGCGCGATTGCCGACAGCAGCATCGTCGCGGCGATTGACCATGCGGTCCGCGCTGTTATGCTGAAATAACACAGTCTGGGGGATGGAGCCATGGCAGGTGCGATGTTTCGGGCGGCAATGGCCCTGGTCGCCATGATGATCCCCGCGTTGGCGGTTGCCGCGCCCGACCCGGCTTTCGATCCCCGCGCCTATCAGTCCGCGCATGTCGGCGCGCCGACCCGGATCATGGTGCTGGGCACGCCGCATCTTTCGGGCACGCCCGACGGCTGGGATCCGGCAGTGCTGGAGCCGCTGTTGCAACGGCTGGCGCGGTTCAGGCCCGACGCCATCGCCATCGAGGCGTTGACCGGCCCGGGCATCCACAGCCTGTTTGCCTATCGCGAAGTGCATCCCGATGTGGCGCGCACCTATGGCGGCCGCGCCCTGGTGCTGGCCGGCCTGACCCGCAGCACGCTGGCGATGGACATGCCGCAGGCAGAGGCGGAGGTGCGCCGCACGCTGGCGGCCTGGCCGGCGGAGCCCAGCCCGGCACAGCGGCGGCGGCTGGCAGCATTGTTGGTGGCGGCCGGCGATCCCAATTCGGCGCTGGTGCAATGGTGGCGGCTGGATCCGGCGGAGCGCAAGGCCGATGCCCATGTATCGGCCCTGCTGGCGCGGGAGCTGGAGGCCTTTGCCGGCCGGCGCAACGAGAATCACCTGATCGCGGCGCGGCTGGCCCAGCGGCTGGGGCTGGAGCGGGTGCACCCCACCGACGACCAGAGCGATGATGATGATCCGGCGCTGGACAAGCCGATGGAAGCCTTCATGGCCGAGCCCTGGCTGAAGACGCTGTTGGCCGATCCGGCCTTCAAGGCGCTGGTGGAGGCCGCAGGCCATCTGCGCACGCCCGAGGAACTGATGGGCACCTATCGCCTGGTGAACAGCGCCGCTGCCGGACGGTTGGATGCCGACGGCCAATGGCTGAACATGATCAACCGGCCCAGCCCGCAGCAGGTGGGCCGCCACCGCGTCGCGTTGTGGGAGGTGCGCAACCTGCGCATGGTGGCCAATATCCGCGAAGTGGCGGCGCGCCACCCGGGTGGCCGGGTGCTGGTGATCGTGGGTTCGGCGCACAAGCCGTGGTTTGAAGCCTATCTGCGGCAAATGAGCGATGTTGCCGTGGAGGATATGGCGGCGCTGCTGGCGCAATAGGCTCAGGCCCAGCGGTCGGCCGCTGCGTCGTCGCTGGCCTTGGCCTCCACCCAGCGGGTGGTGCCGTTGGCCCATTCCTCCTTCTTCCAGAACGGGGCTTTGGTTTTCAACCAGTCCATCAGGAATTGCGCCGCGGCGAAGGCGTCGCCGCGGTGGGGGCTGGCGGTCGTGACGAGCACGATGGGCTCACCGGGCAGGAGACGGCCGTGGCGGTGAATGATGGTGCCCAGCACGCCGGGCCAGCGCGCGGCGGCGTCGGCAGCGATGGCCTGCATGCTGGCCAGCGTCATCGCCGGATAATGTTCGAGGGTGAGGGCGATGAGGCCCTCATCGGCGCGGACGAGACCGGTGAACTGCACGGCGGCGCCCAGATCGGTGCGGCCGGCCAGCAGCGCGGCCTGTTCGGCGGCGGCATCGAACGCGCCAGGTTGGAGCCGGGCAGTGATCACCCGCCCGTCACCGGGGGAAAGATGGCGATTTCGCGGGCGCCGGCCAGCGGCGTTTCGCCGGTGGCGAAATTCTGGTCCACCGCGACCCGGATACGGGTGCGATCGGCCAGCGCCGTGGCATGGCCCGCGCTGCGCGTGGCGAGCCAATCGAGCAGCGAGGCAATATTGGTGACATCGGTGGGCAGGGTGAGGGTTTCGGTGTCGGCACCGATGGCTTCGCGCACCCAGGCGAAGTAGAGAAGTTCGACCATCACATATGCTTCAGGCCGGTGCGAAGATAATCATAGCCGGTGATCAGCGTGAGGATGGCCGCGATCCACAGCGTCACCATGCCGACCAGTTCGGCCGGCAGCCAGGGCATGACCGGCACCGCCCCCACCAGGATCAGCGCGCCCAGCGCCACCAGTTGCGCCGTGGTCTTCCATTTCGCCAGCTGGCTGACCGGCACCGACACGGCCAGGCCCGCGAGATATTCGCGCAGGCCCGACACGAAGATTTCGCGCAGCAGGATGATCAGGCCGGCAATCACGCTCCAGCCATGCAGGATCTGGGCATCGACCAGCATGATGATGACGGCGGCAACCATGATCTTGTCGGCGATGGGATCGAGGAACTGGCCGATCTTGGACACGGTGCCCCAGCTGCGGGCGAGATAGCCATCGAAATAATCGGTGATCGCGGCGAGCGCATAGAGCGCCCAGGCCGCCAGCCATTCCCAGGGGTTGTTGCCCCACATCAGGGCAACCAGACCAGGCACCGCCAGGATGCGCGACAGGGTGAGCAGATTGGGGAGGCTGGACAACACGCCCCCTTCATAGGCAATCCATCGCCAACTGGAAAGTTACAGAAAAGGCTTGGTCATGCAGGTTTCTGACGCTGTTCTCTCTCGCCGGTCGGTGCGCGGTTTTCTGCCGACGCCGGTGGATGGTGCGGTGCTGCGCCGGGTGGTGGAAAAGGCCGCCTGGGCGCCATCGGGCGGCAATCTGCAGCCCTGGCACATCGATGTGGTGGGCGGTGAGCGGCTGGATGAGCTGAAGCGCATCATGCTGGGCAAGCTGATGGGCGGTGGCCAAATGGAACCGACCGAATACGACATCTATCCCAAGGAACTGCCCAAGCCATACAGCGATTACCGCTTTGCCGTGGGGGAGGAGCTGTACAGCCGGCTCGGCATCCCGCGGGAGGACAAGATGGGCCGCCGCATGTGGTTTGCCCGCAACTTCCAGTTCTTTGGCGCGCCGGTGGCGCTGTTCTGCAGCGTCGACAAGCGCATGGGCCCGCCGCAGTGGAGCGACCTTGGCATGTATCTGCAGACGCTGATGCTGCTGCTGAAAGAGGAAGGTCTCGACAGCTGCCCGCAGGAATGTTGGGCGATCTATCCCAACACCATCCGCGAATTCATCGGGATTCCCGAGGAACGCATGCTGTTCACCGGCATGGCGATCGGATTCATCGATCCGGATGACAAGGCCAACCTGGCCAAACCAGCCCGCGCGCCGCTGGTTGATTGGGCCCAGTTTCACGGCGTGTGAATAGTGCGTGATCGCTGCGGCGCCCGCTGTTGGCGGGGGCCAGGCCATGATAGGCTCCTCGTCGCAATATGGGGAGTATGCCATGATGCGCGCGTTGATGCCGTTGCGAATGCTGCCGGCTGGCCTGGGCCTGTTGTTGCTGGGCTGCAAGCCGCCGCCCGAAGAGCAGAACATCCGCGCCCGGGCGTTATCCTATTGCGAGAATGGTGTGTGCCTGGTGGTGGCGGCCGAACTGGCCGATTCGGATGGCGACGGGGTCAGCAATGCCGATGAAAAGGCCGCCGGCACCGATCCGAATGATCCGGCCAGCCGGCCGCCGATGCGGCGCCTGATCGATCTGGCCGGCACGGGCCGTCTGCCCAGCTTTGCCGAACGTCACAGCGAAATTTTCGTGCTGCCGGTGCTGGCGCCCGACGGGCGGCCGGTGGTGAAGGATGATCCGCTGGCCGGCGGGCCGCCGGTGCCGGTGCGCGATGCGCTGGCGGGTCTGGGCATCAAGCGGGAAACGCTGGCGCGCTTTGGCGTGGCGGCCGAACCGGCCTTGCAGATCGGGCTGGGCCCGGCCGCCCCCGCCGATGCCGGCAATGACCAGCCACCGGTGAAGGTGGGCGGGGTGGACATGGCGCTGCTGGCCCAGGGCTTCATCCATCTGGGCAAATATGAAGGCAGCGAGATGAACCGGCGACCCGAACCGGGCACCAGCGGCGGCACCGGGGGCGCCGATGGCGGCACGGGGGGCACGGGCGGCACGGGCGGCGGGCCCGGCAACGGGGCCCCCGATGGCGGCACCCCCGGCGCGGCCGATGGCGGCACCGGCGGCGGTTCCGGCGGATCGGAGCCGGGCTGGTTCTGCAAGAATCTGGGTTGGTTCTGTGGCCGCGGGGATGATGATCCTGCCGGCAATGGCGTGATGGTGGTGGAGATCAGCGCCGCCGATCTGGGGCGGGTGAAGGCCAGGCTGGGCAGCAACAGCACGCCGGGCCCGGCCACCGGCGGCCCCGACGTGCCAACCGATCCCGAAACAATCGATGATCCGCTGGCCCCGATCGCCATTTATGATCCCGATCACCGTGATCAGGGCGTGATCATCGTGCGCCCACCGGGCGCGGCGCCCAACCCCGGCTGGAACAGCAATTTCGGCACGACCCTGGTGGAGCATATTCTGGCCCAGAAGGGCCCGCCCCCGCGCGGCGGCACCGGCTGCCCCAGCGGCCAGCGCTGTTGATCGGGCGGAGCGGGCGGCCTAACCAGAGCGGGTGATCCCGCTCTCCGCTCTGGCAGCCACCTTGCTTTCGGCCCTGCTGCATGCCGGCTGGAACCTGTTTCTGAAACAGGCCGGCGGCGGCGACCGGATGGTGGATCTGGCGCTGCTGGGCCTGGGCGGATCGCTGTTTGGCGTGGTGCTGATCGCGCTGTTTGGTGCGCCGGTGGCGGGCGCGTGGCCGTTCATCCTGGCCTCGTGCGCCATCCATCTGGTCTATTGGACCGCGCTGACCAGGGGCTATGCCGCCGGCGACATGAGCCATGTCTATACCATTGCGCGCGGCATGGCGCCCGCACTGGTGACGGCCGGCGCGGTGCTGGCGGCGGGCGAGGTGCCGGGGCTGGGCCCGGTGGCCGGCGTGCTGGCGATTTCGGCCGGCGTCATGCTGGTGGGGGTGAACCGGTCTGCCCCGCTGCCGGCGACGCTGTGGGCGCTGCTGACCGGCTGTGCGATTGCCGGTTACAGTCTTGTCGATGCGCTGGGCGTGCGGGTGAATGGCGACGTGTTCAGCTACAAGGGCTGGGGCGCCATCGGCACCTTCCTGCCGATCAGCCTGCTCGTGATCGCGCGGCGCGGGCCGGCCGGCTTTGCCGCCGCGGCGTCCGGGCGCTGGGGCCGCGGCATGGCGGCTGGGGCGGTTTCCAGCGCCGGGTTCATGCTGGTGCTGTGGGCCCAGATGCATGCGCCCATCGGCCCGATCACGGCGCTGCGGGAAACCAGCGTGATCTTTGGCGCCGGGCTGGCGGCCCTGTTGTTGAAGGAAAGGGTGACGCCGCGGCGCTGGGCCGGGGCCGCTGTTGTGTGTGCCGGCGCGATGCTGATCGGGTTTGCCGGTTAGGGCCCGCGCTCAGGCTTCGCGTGGGCCAAGGCCCAGCAGCTTGCGGGTGCGGGCGATGAAGTCGCTGTTGTCGCCGCCTTCCTTCACCGGCGAGGTTTCGGGCACGTTCAAGCCGCGCTGCACGGCGGGCCGCGCGTTGATGCGGGCGATCCAGGCGGTGACATGGGGGAAGGGGGTGAGGTCCACCCCGGTCCAGCCGGCGGTGCGGGCCCAGCAGAAATGCGCGATGTCGGCGATGCTGTAGCTGCCGGCCAGATAGTCGTGGGTGGCCAGCCGGGCATCGAGGATGGCGAAGATGCGCTTCACCTCGCCCAGGTAGCGGGTCTGCACGGCGGGGAGTTTTTCCGGCCAGTAATGGCCAAACAAATTGGCCTGACCCATCATCGGGCCGAGACCGCCCACCTGCAGCATCAGCCATTGCATCGCTTCGGAACGGCCGCGCGGATCAGCCGGCAGCAGCTGGCCGGTCTTTTCGGCGAGCCAGACCAGGATGGCGCCCGATTCCATGACGGCAAAGCCATCATCCACCAGGGCCGGCACCTTGCCATTGGGGTTCAGCCGCAGGAATTCGGCGCGCTTCTGCTCCCCCTTGGCCAGATCCAGCGCCTGCACCTGATAGGCCAGGCCCAGTTCCTCCAGCGCGATGGAAATCTTGTAGCCATCGGGCGTGGGCGCGGTGAACAGGGTGATGGCCATGGCCGGGAGCCTAGCGTCTCAGCCGTTCGGGTGGAAGTGCTGCCAGATCGCCAGCGCCATCTGTTTCGAAATGCCGGGCGCCCGCTCCAGATCGTCCAGCGTGGCGCCCTTCACCGCGCGGCTCGTGCCGAAGTGCATGAGCAGCGCCTTCTTGCGGGCCGGGCCGATGCCGGGCACCTCGTCCAGCGGGCTTTGCGTGATGGATTTGGCCCGCTTGGCCCGGTGGGCGCCGATGGCGAAGCGGTGGGCTTCGTCGCGCAGCCGCTGCAGATAGAACAGCACCGGCGCATTGGGTGGCAGCGTGAGTTCACGGCCCGAGGGCAAGTGGAAGATTTCGCGCCCGGCATTGCGGTCTGGCCCCTTGGCGACACCGACGATCGGCACGTCGACACCCAGTTCGGCCAGTGCGGCCATCACCGCGGCCACCTGGCCCTTGCCGCCATCGATCAGGCACAGATCGGGCCAGTTGCCCGATTCCCGGTCCGGATCCTCGGCATCCAGCCGGGCAAAGCGGCGGTGCAGCATCGCCTTCATCATGGCGAAATCGTCGCCGGGCGTGATGCTGTCATCCTTCATGTTGAATTTGCGATACTGGCCTTTCTGAAAGCCTTCGGGGCCGGCCACCACCATTGCACCCAGGGCGTTGGTGCCCTGGATGTGGCTGTTGTCGTAAATCTCGATGCGGCCGGGCGGGCCGTCGAGCTCGAAGATTTCGGCCAGTTCGCGGTGCAGCTTGCCCTGGGTGGTGGTTTCCGCCCGCCGGCGCTGGATCGCCTCTTCGGCATTGCGCTGGGCCTGCTCCACCAGCTTGCGGGCCGGGCCGCGCTGGGCATGGCGGATGCTGACCTTGCGGCCGGCGCGTTCGCCCAGCGCCGCGGCCAGCAATTCGGCTTCGGGCAGGCTGCGGTCGAGCAGCAGTTCGCGGGGCGGCGGCAATTCCTCGTACAGCTGGGCAAGGAAGCTCTGCAGCACCTCGGCCTCGTCCACGCCTTCGGTGTGGCCGGGGAAGAAGCTGCGATGGCCCCAGTTCTGGCCGCCGCGGATGA
>CAZAWH010000111.1:0-9897 GCA_964488775.1 uncultured Sandarakinorhabdus sp.
GAGTGCGCGCAAAGCGCCTGCGCCCATGATGGCGCCCCGCTGGCCAACATCTGGATGCACAATGGCTTCCTGAATTTCGGCGGCGGAGAGAAAATGTCGAAATCGCTCGGCAACGTGCAAAGCGTGGCCGAACTGCTGGCGGCAGGCTGGACCGGCGACGAACTGCGCCTTGGCCTGCTCAGCGCGCAATATCGCCAGCCGCTGACCTGGGACGAGGCGTTGCTGACCCAGATGCGCGGCCGGCTGGACAAGTGGCTGCGCAAGCTGGGCGACGTGCCGCGGGGCACCCGTCCGCCGCCGCCCGCCGCTGTGGTGGAGGCCCTGTCCGATGATCTGAACACGCCGGCCGCACTGGCCGCGATTGCCGGCATCGAACAGGATCGCGAGGCGCTGCTGGGCGCGCTGGCCTTTCTGGGCCTGCCCTCGCTCAGCCCGGAAAAGAGCCGCCAGGCCAGCGACGCGCGCAGCGCCGATCCCGATGCGGCGCGCTTCGATGCGTTGGTGGCAGAACGCACTGCGGCGCGGCGGGCGAAGAACTGGGCCGAATCCGATCGCATCCGCGATGCGCTGGCCGCCGAAGGCATCACGCTGGAAGACGGACCGGCCGGCACCACCTGGCGGCGGGCCTGAGCGGCGTTTTCCCGCCTGTTCAGCGCCGCCGGCGAAGGGCATGAAGCAGCCATGGCTGAAACGCTTTACAGCGCGGCGATTCTGCGCCTGAAACTGGCCGGCGAAGGCGCACAGCGCCTGCCCGCGCCGGACGGCAGCGCCACACGGGTGTCGCCGGTGTGCGGCAGCAAGATCATCGCCGATGTCACGCTGGCCGGCGGGCGCATCGCTGCGGTGGCGCTGGATGCGGCCCGCGCCTGTACCCTGGGCCAGGCATCGGCTGCAGTGGCGGCGGCGCGGGCGATCGGTGCCGATGCTGCCACCCTGGCCGACACCCGCGCGGCGCTGGCCGATTTCCTCGCCGGCACGGCAGCGGCGGCGCCCGATGGCTGGGCCGCCTTTGCGCCAGCCCGCGCCCACCGCGCGCGCCACCCGTCCATCCTGTTGCCGCTGGATGCCATCATCGCCGCCATGGCCGCGGCCGCGCCATGACGACGGCCGAACCCAATCTGTTGCGCGATGCGGTGGTCTATCTTGCCGCCGCCGTCGTGCTGGTGCCGCTGTTCATCCGCTTCAAGCTGGGGGCAGTGCTCGGCTATCTCGCGGCCGGCATCCTGATCGGGCCATCGCTGCTCGGCCTGGTCGCCAATGCCGAACAGACGCTGCACTTCGCCGAATTTGGCGTCGTGCTGCTGCTGTTTGTCATCGGGCTGGAATTGCAGCCGTCGCGGCTGTGGGCGCTGCGGCGCGACATTTTTGGGCTGGGCGCGGCGCAAGTGATCCTGTGCGGTCTGGCGCTGACCGGCCTGCTGCTGCTGCTCACCAATCTCACCTGGGAAGCCGCGCTGGTGGTTGGCCTGCCGCTGGGCCTGTCCTCCACCGCGCTCGTCATGCAGTTGCTGGGCGAACGGCAACTGGCGGCGACCCCCTTTGGCGAACGCAGCTTTGCCATGCTGCTGTTCCAGGATCTTGCCATCGTGCCACTGCTCACCGTGGTGGGCGCCCTGTCGCGCGCGCCGGTGGCCAATCCGGAACCGGGTTGGTTGATGGCGGCCAAGACGCTGGGCGCACTGGCCTTTCTGGTCGCCGTTGGCCGCTGGGTGCTGCCGCGCCTGTTCCGCATCATCGGCACACTGGGCGCACGCGAGGCGTTTGTGGCCGCCGCCCTGCTGTCGGTGTTGGGCAGCGCCCTCCTGATGGCCAGCCTGGGGCTGTCCATGGCGCTGGGGGCGTTTGTCGCCGGCGTCATGCTTGCCGAATCGCCTTATCGCCACGCGCTGGAAACCGACATCGAACCATTCCGCGGCCTCATGCTCGGCCTGTTCTTCATCGCCATCGGCATGAGCCTGGACCTGACGGTGATGCGCGACAATTTCGGCCTGCTGGTGGCGCTGGTGATCGGGGTGATGGCGGTGAAGACCGCCGTGATCGCCGCCCTGGCGCGGCGGTTCGGCACCGATTGGCGCCGCGCCGCCGAAATGGGGATGCTGCTGGCCCAGGGCGGCGAATTCGGCTTCGTGCTGTTTGGCGAGGCGGAGCGCGGCCTGTTGATCAGCCACAGCGCGGCGCAATTGTTCGGCGCCGTCGTCACCTGTTCCATGGCGCTGACGCCGCTGCTGTTCCGGCTGGCGATGCGCACCTTTGAACGGGCCGAGGATGCCGGCAGCCGCGACGGCCCGGAAATCGCCGAAGGTGCCGGCCATGGCGGCCATGTCGTGCTGGTTGGCAGTGGCCGGGTGGGGCAGGTCATCGCCCAGATGCTGCGCGCCCGGGGCGTGCCGCTCACCGCCATTGATCTGGATGCCGAACTGATCGATGTGACGGCGCGGTTCGGCAACCAGGTGTTCTGGGGCGATGGCACGCGGCTGGACATCTTGCGCACCGCCGGCATCGGCAGCGCCAGCGCGCTGGTGTTTGCCATTGACGGCCAGTGGGACCCAAAGCTGGTGCTGGAACCGATCCGCGCCGAATGGCCCGATCTGCCGATCATTGCCCGCGCCTATGACCGCATGCACACCATCGCCCTGCGCCAGGCCGGGATCGAGCATGTCACCCGCGAAACGCTGGAAAGCGCGGTGGCCATGGGGCGCGATGTGCTGGCCACGCTGGGCACGCCCGACACGATCATCGATGCGATCGAGGCCGAATATCGCCGCCGTGATCTGGAACGGCTCGACCTGCAGATCTGCAGCGGCGACATGATGACCGGGGCCGACACCATCATCCGCGGCGCACTCGATCTGGATGGCAGCGCCGATCCCGCCTCGCTGGGCGAAATCCCGCCGGCGTGACGAGGTGGCCGTGGCCGCCCGCATCTGCCATGGCAGGGGCCCACAAGAGGATCAGGCATGACCAACACGCCGGGGCACGCCCGATGACGCCGCGGGAATTGATCGGCGTGGCCGAGGTGCCGGGCGGGCCGCCGCTGCGGCTGTTCCGGCGCGGCGGCGATTTCATGATCGTACTGGACCGCAATGAATTGATGAGCACGCGGATGCACGGCTCTGAAGTCGCGCTGGGCACCATGACATGCGATCGGTTGGCCGGGCGCCCGACCCCGCACCTGCTGATCGGCGGCTATGGCATGGGCTTCACGCTGCGCGCCGTGCTGGGCCGGCTGGGCCGGCAGGGGCGGGTGACGCTGGTGGAACTGGTGCCGGGCATCATCGATTGGGCGCGCGGGCCGATGGCGGCGGTCACCGATGGCTGCCTGGATGATCCGCGCGTCACCCTCACCATGGGTGATGTCGGCGCGGCCATTGCCCGGGCCACGGCGCTGTATGATGCCATCCTGCTGGATGTGGACAATGGCCCCGACGGGTTGACCCGCCCCGGCAACGACGGGATTTATGGCCGACAGGGGCTGGCCAATGCCCGCCAGGCGTTGCGCCCCGGTGGTGTGCTGGCGATCTGGTCGGCCGCGCCCGATCCGGCCTTCACCCGCTTGCTGGATCGCGCCGGGTTCCGCGTGGAAACCGTGCCGGTGCGGGCGCGGGAAAACGGCAAGGACGCCACCCACATCATCTGGTTTGCCACCCGACCTTAGGTGCCGGCATACCATTCATAGCCGCGATCCGGCCAATAGCCGCCCTTGCCGCCGCCAAACGGGGCCAGGCTGTCGGCCACGACGATCTGCATCAGATATTTGGCCTGCTTGTATCCCAGCTGCCGCTCGACCCGCAGGCGGATGGGCGCGCCGTTGCCGGTGGAAAGCGGCTGGTTGTTCAGGCTGTGCGCCAGGATGGTCTGGGCGTGGAACGCATCAACCAGGTCAATGCTTTCATAATAGCGGCTCCGCGATTGCAGGCCGCCTTTGGCAACCTCCCCGCCATAATCATCTGCGCAGAGGAACACGATATAGCGGGCGCCTTCGCGCAAGGCCGCTGCCTTGAGGATGGGGCCCAGCTGCGGCCCGGTCCATTGGCCAATGGCGCTCCAGCCTTCCACGCAATCATGGCGGGTGATCTGGCTGCGCTGCGGCAGGCGTTGCAGATCGGCCAGCGACAATGACAGTTCGCGGCCCACCAGCCCCGTCACCTTCAGGCGCCAATCGGCAAAGCCGCCGGCGGCCAGCCGCTGCCATTCGGGGTTGGTGGGCTCGTGGGTGCCATTCACCTTGAACCGCGACGAGATGTCGGCGGCGGAAAATTCGCGCGCCAGGCCATCGCGGCCCACCAGCCGCTGCCAGCGATAGGTCGCCTGTTCGCCCGATGCCACGATCGCCTTGGCAGTGGGATTGCGGGTCAACGCATCGCAGCCGCTGAGCAGCAGGCCGGCGGGCAGGGCGGTCAACAGCTGCCGGCGCTCGATCATGCGTCGCCTCCGATGGTCATGCGGCCGGTGATCATCGCGCCCACCTGCCGGATCGGGCCCGACAGCAACACCAGCACGAGGTGGAGGATCAGGAAGCCGGCAATGCCGGCCATGGCGAGGAAATGCACGGATCGGGCCGATTGCCGGCCGCCCCACAGCGCATCGAGGAAGGGCCAGGCTGCATCCATCCCCGGCGACATGGCGAGGCCAGTCAGGATGACGATCGGGATCAGCACCAGCGCCACGCCGGCATAGGCCAGCCGCTGCAGCACTTCATAGGACAGCGCCGCCTCACCCTTGGGAAAGCGCAGCTTCGCATGTTCGACAATGTCGTGCCACAGATGCGCCGGGCGCAGCTGGGCGCGGTTGGGCAGGATCTCCCGCCCCAGCCGGCCCGACAGGACGCCAAAGCCCAGCCAGACGAGGCCATTCAGGATCAGCACCCAGGCGGCAAAGAAATGCCACGTCCGCGCCGTGGCCAGATCGCGCATGGCCGGCAGCGTTGCCCAATGCGGGAAGGCGACCAGGCTGGTGGTGCCGGCCGGCGATTGCGACACGCCGATCAGGCCGGTGGTATCGATGCGGTGGCCCGCCACCTCCAGCCAGCCGGTGGGGTTGCGCCACGGCGGCGATGCACCGGTTTCCAGCCACAGCCGCTCCCGCTGGTCCACCGATCCGGCGTCGCCCCAATACAGCCTTGGGTGGGCGCCAAAGATGTTCAGCCCGGTCATCAGCAGGATGATGATGGCGGCGGCGTTCAGCCAATGGGTGAGGCGCACCAGCCAATGGTGGCGCAACACCCGGCGCGGCCGTGGTTGCGGCGCGGGTGCAAGATCAAGGGGTGGGGCGGTGCTGGCCATGGTCCTCCTCTCCCTTGTTCGCAGCCACAGGCCAAGGGGTTACATCGGCGCGGCAAATTCGCCATCATGGCCATCATGCTGCGCATTTTTTCCGCTTCCGGCAACCGCATCCTCGCTGATGGCGAGGCGTTGCCGGCCGATGCGGTGTGGATCGATCTGGTCAATCCCACGCCGGCCGAGGAGGATCTGGTGGAGGCGGCGCTGGGCTTTGATGTGCCCACCGCCGACGACATGGCCGAGATCGAGGCCTCCAGCCGGCTCTATGTCGACAATGGCGCCATCGTGATGACGGTGACCCTGGCCACCGGCATCATCACCGAACATCCCGAAACCTGCGCCGTCAGCTTCGTGCTGGGGCGCAACCATCTCGTGACGGTGCGATACCATGAGGTCCGCAGTTTCGACCGCTTTGCCGCCCAGGCCACGCGCAGCCCGGATCTGTGCGCCGGCCCGGCCATGGCGCTGATGGCCCTGATCGACACCATCGTGGACCGGCTGGCCGACGGGTTCGAACATATCGGCCGCGAGGTGGACGCGATTTCCCGGGCTGCCTTCCGCCGCGCCGATGTGCGGGAAACCGGCCGGCAGCAGCGGCGATCCAACCTGGCGCTGCAGGCGCTGCTCAGCCGGCTGGGCGGGGCGCAGGATGCGCTGTCAAAGGCACGCGAATCGTCGGTGTCGCTCACTCGCGCCCTGTCATTCCTGCAGTTCGCGGCCCCGAAGGATGCGGGCCTTGCCGCCCAGATCAAGACCCAGCTGCGCGATCTTGCCAGCCTGTCGGACCAGGCCAGCTATATCGGCGGCAATCTCACCTTCCTGCTCGATGCCACGCTGGGCCTGATCAGCATCGAGCAGAATGCGGTGTTCAAGATCTTCTCGGTCGCCAGCCTGATCTTCCTGCCGCCGACGCTGGTGGCCGGCATCTATGGCATGAATTTCGTCCACATGCCGGAACTGCAATGGCTGTGGGGCTATCCGATGGCGATCGGCATCATGCTGGCCGCCGCCATCCTGCCCTATGCTGTTTTCCGCTGGCGCGGCTGGCTGTGACGCTCAGGGCGGATCCAGCGTGCAGCCATATTCCGGATCATAGCGGGCGGTGCGGCTGGACAGCAGCGGTACCTTCGCCGTTACCCGGCGGCCGGCTGAATCATCCTCGATCTCGACGATTTCGGTGCCGGGCTCGCGGTCCGTCTCGCAACTCGCCAAGTCGCGCCCGCCGACATAACGGCACGAACAGACGACATGGGCGATATAGCCGGTGGCCAGCGCCGCGCGCTTGCCGGTGCTGGAATATTTCAGCCCCAGCCAGCCGCCGGCCGCCAGGCAGAGCAGCAGCACCGGCCCCCACACCAGCCAGCGGATGCGGCGGGTCGGCGCGGCGGGCGGCGGCGACGCCGGCGATGACGTGTCACTTGCCATCATGGGGGCAGGGCCTCTAGCGTGGAACGGATGACAAGGTGCGCAATCCCTGCCCGGCTGGCAAGCCTGTTGCTGCTGTCCCTGACGGGCACCCTGACGGCTGCACAGGTACCGACCGCCCCGCCCGCGCGGATTGCGGCTGCCGCGCCGGTGTCGGCGCTGCCGGCGGCCGATGCCTTCTTCACCGATCCCGCGCTGGGCGAAACCCGCGCGCTGATCGTGATTCGCGATGGCCAGCGCCTCTATGAACGTTATGGCACCGGCATCGGGCCCGGCACCCGGCTGATCAGCTGGTCGATGGCGAAATCCATCACCGCGACGCTGATTGGCGAACTGGTGGGTGACGGCAAGCTGGAACTGGATGTGCCGGCCCCGGTGCCGGAATGGCGCCAGGATGCGCGCGGCAAGACCACGCTGCGCCAGCTGCTGCACATGGCCTCGGGCGTGAAGCATGTCGAAGCCGGGCCGCAGCCGGAAATCGCCGACACCAACCGGGCACTGTTTGCCGACACGTCGGCCGATATCTACAAGGCGGCGGTGGCGGAACCGGCCGAAGTGCCGCCGGGCACGCGCTTTCAATACAACACGCTGACCACGCATATCCTGGCGCGGATCGTCGCCGATGTGGTGGCGCCCGGTGCCGATCCGGCGACGAGACGGGCAAAAACCCGCCAGTTCATTGCCGAGCGCCTGGCCGGCCCGGCGGGCATGCCGTCGCTGCTGTGCGAATTTGATCCCGCCGGCAATCTTTACGGCGGCTCGCTCTGCCATGCGACGGCGCGGGATTGGGCAGCCTTTGGCCAGATGTATCTGGATGGCGGCGTGGTGGCCGGTGTCCAGGTGGTGCGGCCCGACTGGGTGCGGTTCGTGCGCGAGCCGTCGCCGGCCAATCCCGGCTATGGCGGCCAGTTCTGGCTGAACCGCCGCCCGGCCGATGGCAAGGATCGCGCGCTGTTCTGGCGCCGCGGCCCGGCCGATGCCTTTGCCGCCATTGGCCATCTTGGCCAATATGTGATCGTGGTGCCATCGAAACGGCTGGTTGTGGTGCGGCTGGGCAAGACCCAGGATGATGCGCTGCAACCGGTGCGCGACGCGCTGGCGCGGCTGGTGGCGAGTGTGCCCTGATGGCTGACTATCGCCTGATCGACATCAAGCTGGATGAGCGCACGATCCTGTGGCGCAACGCCGATATCGAGCAGGAGCGGCGTGTCGCCATTTTCGACCTGCTGGAGGGCAATGAATTCAAACCGGTGGCCGCCAGCGAGGCAGGGCATCACGGGCCGTACAAACTGCTGCTCGGCGTGGAGGATGGCCGGCTGGAGGTGACGGTTTCGGACGTGGACGACCGGCCGGTGGACCAGTTCCAGCTGGCATTGTCCCCCTTCCGCCGCACCATCCGCGAATATTTCGCCATCTGCGACAGCTATTATCAGGCGATCCGCCAATCCTCCCCGCAAGCGATCGAAACCATCGACATGGCGCGGCGCGGCATCCACAACGATGCGGCCGAATTGTTGAAGGAACGGCTGGAGGCGCGCGCCATTGTCGATTTCGACACGGCGCGCCGGCTGTTCACCCTGATCTGCGTTCTCCACATCAAGGGGCACTGATGTCCGTTCTTTCCGACCGCTGGATCCGTGAGCAGGCCCAGGCCACGGGCATGATCGAACCCTTTGTGGAACGGCAGACGCGTGGCGGCTGCATTTCCTATGGCCTGTCCTCCTATGGCTATGACGCGCGGGTGGCCGATGAATTCAAGATCTTCACCAATGTCGATTCGGCGGTGGTGGACCCCAAGGATTTCCAGGCCAACAGCTTTGTCGACCGCAAGACCGATGTGTGCGTGATCCCGCCCAACAGCTTTGCGCTGGCCCGCACGGTCGAGTATTTCCGCATCCCGCGCGATGTGCTGGTGATCTGCCTGGGCAAGTCCACCTATGCCCGCTGTGGCATCATCGTGAACGTGACGCCGCTGGAACCCGGCTGGGAAGGCCATGTCACGCTGGAATTTTCCAACACCACGCCACTGCCGGCCAAAATCTATGCCAACGAAGGCGCCTGCCAGTTCCTGTTCCTGAAGGGGAACGAGCCGTGCGAGGTGAGCTATGCCGACCGCGCCGGCAAATATATGGGCCAGCGCGGCGTCACCCTGCCGCGGCTGTAGGGCAGCCATAACCGCACAGGGGGTGGCGGCGCCGCGCCAAGCGGTCTAACGCCGCGGCATGACCGCGCCGGCACCCACCACTCGCGATGGCCTGATCGCCGGGCTTGGTGCCTATGTGATCTGGGGCCTGATGCCGCTGTATCTGCGGCTGATGCAGGGCGTGCCGGCCGGCGATGTGCTGGGCCACCGCATTGGCTGGTCGCTGCTGGTGCTGTCGCTGGTGCTGGCGGTGTCGCGCGGTTGGCATCGCCTGCGGCCGATCCTGGCCAACCGGCGCACGCTGCTGCTGCTGCTGGCCTCGGCGCTGGCCATCGGCATCAACTGGCTGGTCTACACCTGGGCGATCCTGGCCGGCCATGCGCTCGACACGTCGCTGGGCTATTTCATCAACCCGCTGCTCAATGTGCTGTTCGGCGTCGCGTTGCTGGGCGAACGGCTGTCGCGGCTGCAATGGGCGGCGGTGGCATTGGCGGCGGCCGGGGTGGCGGTGCAGACCATTGCGCTGGGCTATCTGCCATGGATCAGCCTCACCCTCGCGCTGTCCTTCGGCCTCTATGGCCTGTTCCGCAAGCAGGCTGCGGTGGATGGCCTGTCGGGCCTGTTTGTCGAAACCCTGTTGCTGGCGCCGCTGGCGCTGGGCTGGCTGGCCACCCGGCCCTATGGCCTGGCGGATCTGCCGCCTGCGCAACTGGCGGTGCTGGCGGCGAGTGGGGTGGTGACGGCGACGCCCTTGTTGCTGTTCGGCCGGGCGGCGCGGGTGCTGCCGCTGTCAACTCTGGGTCTGCTGCAATATCTGTCGCCCACGCTGGTGATGATCGAGGCGGTGACTCTGTTTGGCGAAACGCTCAGCCCGGCGCGGCTGGCGGCGTTTGCCTGCATCTGGGCGGGTCTGGCCCTCTACACCTGGAGTTTGAGGCCAGTGGCGCAAGCGGCCGCAACACGCTAAAGCCCGGTCATGGACAAGATCGTCATTCGCGGTGGCCGACCGCTCAAGGGCCGCATCCAGATTTCCGGCGCCAAGAACGCCGC
>CAZAWH010000112.1:0-3868 GCA_964488775.1 uncultured Sandarakinorhabdus sp.
GAAAACGGCCTCGACAAGACCCGGGAAGACAGTTTTGGCGGCACGCTGATCGCCCGCTGGACCCCGGCCCCCGGCCTCAGCCTGATGCCCTTCGTCAGCGTGCTGCGCCAATCGCTCGATGATCACCGCCTCACCTTCCAGACGGCGGCCGAATTCCTGCCGCCGCTGCTGCCCCGCCGCCAGCGCTTTGGCCCCGATTGGGTGAACGGCACCGGGCTCGATGCCAATTTCGGCCTGCTCGCCGATTGGGCCATCGCGCCCCAGTGGCAATTGCGCGCCGGCCTGTTCCGCTCCAGCCGCCACCGCGACCGGCAGATGACCAACCTGGTGCGCACCCTGCAGCCCGATCGCACCGGCACCCAGCGGGTGATCGTCGATCCGCGCCTGGCCTTTGCCGCCGTGTCGGGCGAAGTGCGCCTCACCCGCCAGATCGACGAAGGCACCCGCCGCCATCAGATCCACCTCGCGTTCCGCGGCCGCAGCGGGGATCGCCGCTTTGGCGGGTCCGACACGCTGGAACTGGGCCCGGTGCAGATCGACACGCCCAGTCGCGTGCCCGAACCGGCCTTCCGCCTTGGCCCGCAACAATTTGATGATGTGAAACAGATCACCGGCGGCATCGCCTATGAAGGCCGCTGGCTTGGCGTCGGCGAACTCGCCGCCGGCCTGCAATGGACCGATTACAAGAAACGCATCGATCTGCCGGCCGGCGGCATCCAGGCCACCGATGCCCGGCTGCTGCTCTACAACGTCACGCTGGCGGCCAATCTGTCCGACGGGCTGGTGGTCTATGCCGGCGCCGTCAACGGCCTCGAGGAATCGGGCGTCGCCCCCGGCAATGCCATCAACCGCAACGAAGCGCTGCCGGCGATCACCACCCGCCAGATCGATGCCGGCTTCCGCCTGGCGCTGACCGATCAGATCAAGCTGGTCGCCGGCGTCTTCGATATCAGCAAACCCTATTTCAACCTCGATGCCGCCGGCCGCTTCGACGTGCTGGGCGATGTCGTCAACCGCGGCGTCGAAGCCTCCATCGCCGGGCCGATCACGCCCTCGCTCTCCATCGTCGCCGGCGGCGTCTGGCTGTGGCCAAAGGTCAGCGCGCCGGCCGCGCTCGCCGGCCGCATCGGGCCGCGCCCGGTCGCCGCCATCGGCCAGCGCCTGGAAGTCAGCGCCGATTGGCGGCCCGGCTTCGCCCCCGGCCTGTCCTTCGATGCCCGCCTCGCCTATCGCAGTTCGGAAACCGCCACGGTCAGCAACCTGGTCGCGGTGCCGGCCCGCACCATCGTCGATCTGGGCGGCCGTTACCGCTTCAACATTGCCGGCAACAGCGCGCTGCTGCGCGTGCAACTGTCCAACCTGTTCGATGTCCAGGGCTATGATCTGCGCGGTGCCGGCGCCTATGGCCCCATCCCCGGCCGGCTGGCCCAGGCCTATGTCACCATCGATTTCTGAACTCATCCTCCCCGATGAGGCCGCCACCGCCCGGGTGGCCGCCGCGCTGGCGGCCGTGCTGCGCGCGGGCGACAGCATCGCCCTGTCCGGCGATCTGGGGGCCGGCAAATCCACCCTCGCCCGGCACCTGATCCGGGCGCTGGGCTGGCCCGGCGATGTGCCATCGCCCACCTTCACGCTGGTGCAGCCCTATGATGATCTGCCGGTGCCGGTGTGGCACTGCGATCTCTATCGCCTCGACGCGCCGCGCGATGCCGATGCGCTCGGCCTGTTCGAAACCGATGCCGCGCTGATCATCGAATGGCCGGAACGGCTGGGCCCGCGCCTGCCCGCCGATGCCCTCCACCTGCATCTGGAAGGCAGCGGCGATGCACCGCGCCGCTTGACTTGGCGCGCGCCGGGCGCTTGGGAAGGCCGGTGGCCAGCAAGCTTGCCGAAATGATCCCGCCGCCCGGCACCGGCGCCTTCCTCAATGCCCATGGCTGGGGCGGCGCCGCCGTGCGCCCGCTGGCCGGGGATGCCAGTTTCCGCCGCTATTTCCGGGTCGAACTCCAGGGCCGCACCGCCGTGCTGATGGACGCGCCGCCCGACAAGGAGGATTCGCGCCCCTTCCTCGCCATCGGCCGCCACCTCGCCGATCTGGGCTTTTCCGCGCCCCAGCCGCTGGCCAGCGATCTGGCCCAGGGCCTGGTGCTGCTGGAAGATTTTGGCGACGCCCGGGTGAACCCGGTGCTGGCCGCCGACGCCAGCGGCGAACACGAAATCTATGCCGCCGCGGTCGATATCCTCGCCGATCTGCACCGCCATCCGCCGGCCCCCATCCTCGATTATGACGTCCCACCCTACAGCGAGGCCGAATATCTGCGCGAGGCAAGGCTGTTCACCGATTGGTATCTGCCCGCCGTCGGCCTCGCCGAAGCGCCCGGCTATGATGCGGCCTGGGCGCCGTTGTGGCCGGCGCTGTTCACCCACCCGCCCGTGCTGGTGCTGCGCGATTATCATGCCGACAATCTGATGCTGCTCGACCGGCCGGGGCTCAAGCGCCTCGGGCTGCTCGATTATCAGGACGCGCTGGCCGGCCACCCGGCCTATGATCTGGCCAGCCTGCTGCAGGATATCCGCCGCACCGTCTCCCCCGCACTCGAAGCCGCGATGCTCACCCGCTACATCGCCGCCCGCCAACAGGCCGATGCCGGCTTTGACGAAGCCGCCTTCCGCACCGCCTATGCCATCCTGGCGGCCCAACGGAACATCAAGATCCTCGGCGTCTTCACCCGCCTCTATGTCCGCGACGGCAAACCGGCCTATCCGCGCTTCCACCCGCGCCTGTGGGAACTGGTCAACGCCAACCTCGCCCATCCGGCGCTGGCCCCCGTGCGGGCCTGGTTTGATGCCCATGTGCCGGCCAGCGCCCGCCACGGCGTGGAGGTGAAGTGATGGGCAATGTCCGCCCCCCGCTCACGCTGAAACCCCATGTCGCCTGCGAGCTGCCGGCCAGCGCCATGGTCATGGCCGCCGGCCTCGGCAAGCGCATGCGCCCGCTCACCGCCACCCGGCCCAAGCCGCTGATCGATGTCGCCGGGCGCAGCCTGCTCGATCGCGCCCTCGATCATGTCGCCGCAGCCGGCATCGGCCATGCCGTCGTCAACGCCCATTATTTCGCCGATCAGATCGAAGCCGCCGTCAAGGCCCGCACCACCAGCGGCGCCGGGCCCGCCAGCATCGCCGTCTCCGACGAACGCAGCCAGCTGCTCGAAACCGGCGGCGGCATCGTCAAGGCGCTGCCGCTGCTCGACGGCCCGGCCTTCTACACCATCAACGCCGACAATATGTGGATCGACGGCCCGATCGACACGCTGCGCCTGCTCGCCAGCCGCTGGAACCCACACCAGATGGACGCGCTGCTGCTGCTCATCCCGCTCGCCCGCGCCCACGGCTACGAAGGGCGCGGCGATTTCCACATGGACGGCCTCGGCCACATCACCCCGCGCGCCGGCCTGAAAATGGCCCCCTTCGTCTACAGCGGCGTGCAGATCATCAGCCGCCACCTGTTCGACGGCGAACCGGCCGAACCCTTCACCATGTGGCGCGCCTGGAACAAGGCACTGGCCGCCGGCCGCCTCTTCGGCCTCTCCCACCCCGGCCTCTGGTTCCACGTCGGCACCCCGGCCAGCATCGGCGAAACCGAAACCCTGCTGCAAATGGTGTAAGCCGGCCCGCCCGCAGCGGGCGCAAAAGACCGGAGGCGAAATTGCCTCCGGCGGGCAGGGGCGCGGCCCCTGCACCCGTTCGATTTCACGCGCGCCAGCTGGCCGCCAGCCCCCGTGCAGTCACAAGCGCCCAGCGCACGCCCGCACACCCAACCCAAACCCGCTCATGCCGAGCCTGTCGAGGCACCGACCAATCGCGCCAC
>CAZAWH010000112.1:3968-9778 GCA_964488775.1 uncultured Sandarakinorhabdus sp.
CGCCCCGACCCAGCCGAAAACGGAAGGCAAAATGCCTCCGGCGGGCAGGGGCGAGGCCCCTGCACCCGATCGTTTTTTGGGCAGTTCTGGATGGCAGATTTGGGGTGGTTAGCTGCCGTTCGGCGGCGAGACTGTTTCAATGATGTTGGCGAGCATAAGGTCTCCACCACAGATGCCCGTGATGCACCAGACCCTTGAAACGCCCTCAAGCACGACCGGAGGACACTCGGCCAAATCCGCTTCAGCCGCTTTGGCAATGTACGAAGAGGCTCGGCCAAATGGACGCTCTGTTCTGAGCCTCCCAGCCCATGCGCAAACGGCGTCGTTTTGGTTGGACGCACGGACCTGCGAGACACTCGTCGTGCCCCTAAACGCGCAAACAAATGTGAAGAGGTGTGTTGTCACACTCCCTTCCTACAGTTTTCGTTCAATGTCCGCTATTGGGGCGCAAGCGGACGCGCTTCCCGTGCAGCACAAGCGAAAACAAACGGGTGCAGGGTCTGCGACCCTGCCCGCCGGAGGCATTCTTTACCCCTTCCCGCAAAATCCCGCCTCATCCCACGCCAGCACCACCGTCAGCCCCGGTGGCAGCGGGTCGGGCACTGCCGGAAGGCGGGCCGCGTCGCGGCGGGCGCGGTCGCTGATGGCGGGGGGGATGGGTCCGGCGAGGATCAGCGCGTCGCAGCGGGCGAGCGCGTTGAGCTGGTTGAGGGTCAGGTCGCCGGGATCGGCGCTGGCGACGCGGATGGTGAGCAGGGCCGGTTCGGCGGCGCTGGTGCCGGCGATGGTGGCGGCGACGGCGGCGGCCGGATCGGCGATGGCGGCAAAGGGATCGAGCGCGGCGCCTTCGGCCAGGGCGCGTTCCCACAGCCGCCGCCGGTCCGATGGGGTGGGGTGGCGCGGGCTCACCGCGTCGCGCGCGGCGAGGATGGCGCGGGCCAGCGGCCCCAGGCTGGCCGGCAGCAGTGCCTCCAGCCGGGTGCGCAGGGCCCGGGCCAGGCTGGCGGAGGCACCGCCGGTCGACACCGCAACCAGCACGGGGGAACGATCGATGATGGCGCCCATCAGAAAGTCGGACAGCGCGGGCCGGTCCACCACATTGACCAACAGGCCGCGGGCGCGACAGGCGGCGGCGTGGGCGGCGGCTTCGTCCGCGTCGTCCAGCGCGATGAAGGCCAGCGCGGCATCGTCGGCCTCCGCGACGATGTCGCCACCGGCGGCGCGGATCAGCCGGGCCTTGGCCTCGGCCGCTTCGCCCGCGCCGATCAGGATGACGCGGCGGCCGGCCAGTTTCACGAAGATGGGCAGTTGGTCCATGGCGCGGCCGTGCCAGCCTCAGCCGGCGGGCGCAAGGCTGTTGGGATCGGCCACGCGGGTCATGCGGGCGAGCAGGGCGAGCGCGCCGGGGATGGCGGCCAGGCCGGCCAGCGCGGCCAGCCGGCCCAGCCGGGTTTCGGCGAGCCGCAGCGCCCCCATGGCCCGCCGCACCGGCCGCCGGGTGCGCGCCAGCAACGCGGCCTGATACTCATCGGCGCTGGCGCCCGCGGCCAGCATCCGGGCGGCCAGCCGGCCCGATTCCAGCGCGATGCCCATGCCGTCGCCGCAAAAACTGGGGATGACGGCGGCCTGATCCCCCAGCCGCCACAGCCCGTCGCCGCCGGGCCGCGCCAGATGGCCATAGGGCACGCGTGAAATCGCCAGCGGCTTGGCCAGCAGCGCCTCGCCATCGGCCAGCGCCGCCAGGCCGGGTTCGCGCAGCAGATGAGCCAGCAGGGCGGGCCAGCTGCCCAGATCGCGATAGAGCGGGCCATCGGCCAAAAGGCACAGGTTCAGCCGTCCGCCCTCCACCGGTTGCAGCCCGGCATAGCCGCCGTCGAAAAACACCACGCGCACGGTGCCAGCGAGGTCGCGGTGCAGGCGGGGTGCGCGGAAATACTGCTTGAACCCGATCTGGTCTGGCCCGGGCGGACGCGGCAATCCGCGCAGGTCATGCTTGCCGCTGGCCAGCAGGATGGTGCTGGCGCGCACATCGCCACCGGATGTGTGAACGCCGTCACCGCTGACCCGGTTTGCCGCCACCCCGCCATGAAATGCCGCCACCGAAGCCACGCATTTTGCCACCAACGCGGCATCGAGGACACGCCTTGACAGGCTCAGCGCCGGGAAGGGCAGCGCTGCCGCGGCCTGGCGGCGGCCGGCCCACAGCTCCACCCGGGTGATCGGCACCGCGCCCAGCGCCAGCGGCGGCACGCCCAGCCCGGTCAGCGCCGCCACGGCTTCCCCGCTCAGGAACTCGCCGCAAATCTTGTCATGCGGTTCCGGATTTCGTTCAATCAAACAAGGCTTTAGGCCAGCCCGCGCCAGATCGATGCTGGCGGCGGCCCCGGCCAGCCCGGCCCCGATGATCAGCGGTTGCATGCCGAAACCGTCCAGCGGAAGGGGATGTGCCAGCGCACATCGGCCGTTGCCCCGGCCTGGGCCAGCAACCGGTCCCAATCCCGGCGCACAAACGCCCGCCGGACCGACAGGGCACCATCATGGGCGACGATCGGATGCCAGCGGAAAATCCGCGCAAGTGCTTGAAATCCCAGCCATGCAACCGGATGACGATGCAGATCGTTGATCAACCAGCCGCGCTGCGCCGTCGCCTGCATCCAGCCGATGAAGCCGGCCAGTTCGCTCGCCTCCATATGATGCGCCACCAGCGACGAGATGATGAAATCCGGCTTGAAATCAATCGCTTCGGCCTGCCCCGTGAAAAATTCGATGCCATCGGCCGGATCAGTGGCAGCCCGTGCCGCCGGCGCCGATCGCGGGTTGAGGTCCACCCCCACCAGCCGTACCCGCCGGCCTGCCTGCCGCGCCCAGGCCGCGATCGCCCGCAGCATGTCGCCATGGCCAAAGCCGACATCCAGAACCGAGAAGCTCTCCAGCGATTTCGTTTGTTTTTTCAGCCAGTTGATGGTTGGTGGCCGGGCCAGGGTGATGCTGTTCACCCGGGCCAGATCGGCGATGACATCGGCATAGGTGGCGGCATCCAGCCGATCATCGTCCATGATTTCCGGCCCCAGCGCACGGCGGCCGAAATCCAGCGGCTCCGCCGGCCAGGAGGCAATGAGATCGCGCATCAACCCACTGTTTGGAAACGGAAACTTTCGGCTGCCAAGCCTGGCCCAAAAGCAACGCCAAAGCCCGGGGCCCCGCGCGGCACCGCACTGCCAATGCCGGCCATGATCCGCTGCAGCACGAACATCAGCGTGGCGCTGCTCATGTTGCCGCAATCCTTCAGCACCTCGCGCGACCAGTTCAGCGCCCCCTGCCCCAGGCCCAGCCCGGCCTCCACCGCGTCCAAGATGGCGCGGCCGCCGCCATGCACGGCAAAAACCCCAAAATCATCAGGGTGTTGCCCGCGCAGCAGGGCACCGCCGGCTGGCCCTGCCAGCGCCTGTTGCAGGATCGGCGGCACCCGGCCCGAAAGGTGCATGTCAAACCCCTGATCCCCGATGTTCCAGGTGATGGCATCGGCCGAATCGGCAATGGTCGCGGCACGGAAATCGGTGAGCGCCAGCCCGCTGGCCTCCGCCGTCACCAGCGCGGCCGAGCAGCCGTCGCCAAACAGCAGCATGGCCAGCAGCGATTCAAGGTCGCCGGTTTCCTGAAAATGCAGGGTGCACAGCTCCAGATTGATCACCAGCACCCGGGCCGCCGGATCGGATCGCACGAAATGATACGCCAACCGCAAGCTGTTGACCGCGGCATAGCAGCCCATGAACCCGACGTGCGTGCGCTCCACACCTGGATCAAGGCCCAGCCGGCTGACCAGCAGCTGATCAATTCCCGGCGCCACCATGCCGGTGCAGCTGGCCACCACCAGATGGGTGATCCCCTTCAAATCCTTGGACGAAAGCGCGAGGCCGCCGATCGCCTGTTCGGCCAGGCCCGGCGCCGTGGCAGCAAAACGCGCCATGCGCCGCGCGGTCGAGGGGAAGGCGCCCGGCCGGTAAAAGCCTTCCGCATCGGCCGTGAAGCCATCAGGATCCTTCACCGGCGTGAAGAAACTCCAGCGGTGATCGATGGCCGATCGGCCGACCAGCCGCTTGAAGATCAACTGATCGCGGCGGTCCTTGATCAGCGTGCCAACGAAATCGACAAAGGCCGCGTGCACGTCGTTGGGTGGCAGGGCGGTGCCGATGCGGTTGATATGGGCGACGGCGGGGGCAACCATGGCCTTGGTCCTTCAATGGCTTGGCGGCTGGCAACGTGCGCCTGTTGTGCGGGGCTTGCAACAGCTTCGCATGCGGCCGATGGATGCGCCATGTACGTATCCGGCATCACCACGGTTCCAGGCCTGGGCGTTGGCCACGCCCATTGCGAACGCGCCCGCAGCGGCGTGACGCTGATCGTGCCCGACGAGCCGGCGGTGATGGCGGTGGAGGTGCGCGGCGGCGGCCCCGGCACCCGTGAAACCGATGCGTTGAACCCCATCAACCTGGTGGAACGCGCGCACGGCCTGGCGCTGGCCGGCGGATCGGTGTTTGGCCTTGCCGCCGGGGATGAACTGGCGCTGCTGTTGTCTGGCAATGGGCGCGGGCTGCCGATGGGCGACGCCATCCCGCCAGTGCCTGTGGTGCCGGCTGCGATCCTGTTTGATCTGTTCAACGGCGGCGACAAGGCCTGGGGCCTGGATCCGCCCTATCGGCGGTTGACGCGGGAGGCCTTTGCCCGGCTGGGCACGGCCGGCAGCGACGGGCATGGGCCGATCGGTGCCGGCCATGGCGCCCGCTCGGGCAGCCGGCCAGGCGGCATCGGCAGCCTCGCCACCCGCATGGATGACCAGATCGTTGTCGGCGCCCTGATCGCTGCCAACAGCTTTGGCGAAGTCTATGCCGACGCGCCGCCCGAAGGCGACGTGGCCATGCCAAAGCTCAATCGCCACAAGGGCTTCGGCCGGCAGAACACGGTGATCGGTGCGGTTGCGACCAACGCCCCCCTGTCGCGGGCGCAGGCCCTGCGGGTGGCAATGGTGGCGCAATCCGGCCTGGCCCGGACGGTGCGGCCGGTCCACACCCAGTTCGATGGCGATTGCCTGTTCGCCTTGTCCACCGCCCCACCCGGCCAAAGCCCGGTGGATGATGTGACTCTGGCGGTGATTGCCACGCTGGCGGCCGATCTGGTTGCCGCCGCCACGCGGCAGGCCGTCGGGCTTTATTGATCGTCCAGCAGGGCGACGCGGCTGGCCAGGGCGGCGATGCGCCCGGCATAGCTGGCCCGGTCTGGCGACGCGGCGGTGGCCTCGTCCAGCGCCGCCACCTGGAACGCGGCCGCCTGCAGCGGCTGCAGGGCCGAATCGAGCGCGGCCTGCGCCATCACCACCCCATTGGCGGCGGCGCTGTCCGGGCTGGACCCGGCCGCGGCCGCCTGCGCCCGTTGCAGCGCGGCACGGGCCGGCCCGGCCGCCTGTTCAACGGCAGTGAGCACGCGCTCCAACCGGTCGAGCGTGGCCAACACGTCGGCCAGCGCAGGCGGCGGCGCCGGCGGTGGCATCAGCGGTGCCGCTGCTGATGCAGGTGCCGCATCACAGCGGGCATCGCCGGTCGCATTGGCGCACGGCTGCAAACCGGGCACGTTGCGCGGCACCATCGGGGAGACCTCGCCCGCGCGCGGCGCCAGGCTGGGCCATTCGCCGCCACGGCTGGCGCAACCAGCCAGCACGACGGCCAAAATCAGCGGAGACAAGCAAAGGCGCATGAATCTGGCCTAAAGCGGCAAGGAAGAGGTTGCAATGCCCCGCACACGCCGCTATCAGGCCG
>CAZAWH010000113.1:0-9604 GCA_964488775.1 uncultured Sandarakinorhabdus sp.
TTTTTCCATTCCGGGATATATTTGTGCACCGGATCGTCGAGCGCGATCTTGCCCTGTTCCACCAGCATCATCAGCGCCACCGAGGTGATCGGCTTGGTCATCGAATAGATGCGGAAGATCGTGTCGTCCCGGGCCGGAATGCCGCGTTCGACATCGGCAAGGCCCTGCACACCCAGATGGGCGATCTCGCCATGGCGGGCGACGAGGGTGAGGGTGCAGGGCAGGCGCCGCGGCTGCACATATTTTTCGGCGAGGAATTGGTCCAGCCGCGCCAGGCGGTTGGGGCAGAAGCCCAGCGTGTCGGTCATCTTGTCCCCCCTTGCAGCCGGTCAGAACGTCGGCTGATCATATTTGCGCGGTGCGATTTCCTTGTGGAGTTCGACGATCGCATCGGAACCGGCCGTCTTGTAGAGGCCGGGGATCAGCCCGTGGATGAAGCATTTCAGGCTGGCGACGAACATGCGGCTGCCCACGCCAAAGGCGGCGCCCATATGCTCGGAATAGGTTTCATTCACGCAGCGGGGATGCTCGAGGAACAGACGGGCAAACATCGATGGACGCTCCGTTCTTGGTGATTCAGTGCGGGGCCATATTGGCGGTTGCGGCCCGCCCTCGCAACCGTGCCGTGCCGCCCATGGCACGATTGCCGGCCAGGGCGACCGAAATCGTCGCCAGCAAGGTGACCAGCATCAGGTGGATATAGTGCGCCGGGGTCCACACCCAGGTGAACACGGCATAGAGCCCGACGCCGAACAGCAGGGCCAGCATGACGGCGCGGGCGTGGATGCCGGTGAACACCAGCCCGCAGATGAAGGCGGCGAGGATCGGCATGGAGAGCAGGCCGTTCAGTTGCTGCACCAGGTTGATGATGGAGGCGGCCCCGTCATACACCGGGACCAGTGCGATGGAGAGGGCGACAAAGCCCAGCGAGATCAGCCGGTTCAATCGGGCAACATCGGGCCGGGCGTTGATATAGGCGGCGTGGATGTCGCACACCCACAGCGTGGTCGAGCTGTTGAGGATCGAGGTGTAGTGGGTGAGGACGGCCGCGGCCATGAAGGCGGCGAAGGCGCCCGAGGCCCAGGTGGGCATCACCTCGGCGACAATGCGGCCATAGGCGGTGTCCCCCAAGGGGCCGAACAATTTGTAGCTGGCAATGCCGGGCAGCACCACGATGGCCGGCACGATGCACAGGCGGATGATGCCGGCGGCAAACACGCCGCGTTGGCCTTCGCGCAGATTGGGCGCGGCCATGGCGCGCTGGGTGATGTTCTGGTTGGTGGACCAATAGAACATCTGGATGAAGATCATGCCGGTGAACAATGTGGGGAAGGGGATCGGGCTGTCGGGCCCGCCGATGAGGGTGAGGCGTTCGGCCGGTATGCCGGAAAAATCAAAGCCGATGGCCGACAGCGCCAGCCAGACGATGGCCAGCGCCGAGCCGAGCACGCCGACACCGGCAATCGTGTCATAGACCGCCACGGCGCGCAGGCCGCCCAGGATGGCATAGAGCGAGCCGACGATGCCGAGCACGGCCGCCAGCGGCAACAGCGGCAGATCGGTGCCCGACACCGTGCGCAGGAACAAGGCACCGGTGTAGAGGGTGATGGGCAGATAGATGAACAGGTTGCCGGCCAGGAACAGCGCGGAGACAAGGGCGCGCAGAGCCGGCGAGTCATAGCGTTTCTGCAGCAGTTCGGTCGTGGTGGTGCAGCCCTCGCGGTAATAGACCGGCAGGAAGACCAGCGCGAGGATGGCGAGGCCCGCCACGGCGGACAATTCCCACCACGCCAGCAGCAGCATCTGCTGGCCGTTCATGCCGACCAGTTGATCGGTCGACAGGTTGGTGAGGGTGATGGAGCCAGCGATGAACGGCCAGGTGAGGCCGCCGCCGGCGAGGAAATATTCCCGGGTGCTGTTGGCGCTGGCGCGGCTGCCCTGGCGGGCGCCCATGCGCCGCACCTGCCAGACGGTGGCCAGCGCCATGAGGCAGGTGAGCGCGATGAACACGCTGGTCTGTGTGGTGTCGAGAGCCCCCATGGCGGCCAAGGTTGCACGATCCGCGCCGCGCCGCTAGGGGCAGGGGCCTCGCGGCGTGGGGCGGTTAGCTCAGCGGTAGAGCGGCTTCTTTACACGGAGCGGGTCGGGGGTTCGATCCCCTCACCGCCCACGCCACAGCGCCGCGAGCGCGCATGGCGCAGCCAAGCGCGCCGACAGGCGCAAGGCCGGCCGGCGACCAAAAATGCCGACCATCAGGTCGGCATTTTCGTGTGTCGTCCGACGGCGCGGCTCTGCCGCGCTCTTGCCTTCGCCTTCCTTTCGCCATCAGCAGACTCGGCGGCTTTGCCGCCGGCTGCGGGCCTGTGGACGGTCTCGTATCATCGAAAGCCGACCCAGCGGCCACGGCCGGCGGCAGAGCCGCCGAGTCCGTTTCATTGGCAAAGAAGAAGAACAAAGAAGAAGTGCGTGGCGGAGCCACGCCGTCGGACGACACACGAAAACGCTGGCCTGTGGGGGCCAGCGTTTTTGGTCGCCGGCCGTCCTCGCCGGAGTCGGTGCTCAACGCTGCGCGTTGCGCCCGCGCCCGGCTGCGGTGTTGCTGCACCGCAACAGTCACCCTCGGAATCGACCAATCATGAACCCGCCATGAAGCTGTAACAGAAGTGTCACAATACCCCGGCATGGCCCGCTGCAGTCGCCTGGCGTGAGAAGTGATTCCCGGCCAGGCCCGGTTACATCGCGTCCGCTCCAGCCCCAGGGGGTAATTGAAATGCGTCATCTTCGTCTTGGCGTCGCGCTTGCTGCGCTTGTCGTCCCGGCCATCGTGTCGGCCCAGGAAACCAGCTCCGCCATCCGCGGCACCATCATCGATGAGCAGAACAAGCCCATCGCCGGCGCGACGGTGACCATCATCCACACCCCGTCGGGCACCCGCCTGGTGCAAACCTCGGGCGCCAACGGCGAATTCAACGCCACCGGCCTGCGTCTGGGCGGCCCTTACAGCGTGACCGTGGAAGCGCCCGGCTTTGATCCGGCCACCGACACGCTGGACGGCCTGACCGCCGGTGTGCCGCAGCGCATCGAAGTGATGCTGGCGGCGCAGGGCAAGACCATCACCGTCACCGCGTCGCGTTCGCGCAGCGGCATCCGCCTGGCCAGCGGCCCGGCCACCGTGCTGACCGCCGCCGACATCAAGGGCATTGCCGCCACCACCCGCGACATCCGCAACCTGGCCGCCCGCGATCCGCTGGTCTCCATCGATCCGTCGGCCCAGGATGGCGCCATCTCCATCTCCATCGCCGGCCAGAACAACCGCTTCAACCGCATCACCGTGGACGGCGTGAGCTTCGGCGACCCGTTCGGTCTGGAATCGGGTGGTCTTGCCTCGGCCCGCGGCCCGGTGCCGCTGGACGCCATTGCCGAATTCTCGGTCGAAACCGCGCCGGTTGACGTGCAGCAGGGCTTCTTCCAGGGCGGCGCCATCAACACGCAGCTGAAGTCGGGCACCAACGAATTCCACGCCACCGGCTTTGTCACCTATCAGGACAACCGCCTGCGCGGCACCCGCACCGGGACCCAGCGCGTTACCGCGCCGTTCGAAAGCCAGAACTATGGCCTGCAGGTCACCGGCCCGATCATCAAGGACAAGCTGTTCTTCGCCGTGACCTGGGAACGTCTGCGCGACACCCGTCCGATCAACGTGACGGCCGCCTCGCTCGGCATTCCGGCGGCCACCATCAGCCAGGTTGACACCACGCTGAACGGCGCCCGTTACAAGTTCGATCCTCTGGAAGACCCGCAGGGCGTTCCGGAAAAGGACGACAAGGTCGTCGCCAAGCTGGACTGGAACATTGCTGACGGTCACCGCGCCGCCATCACCTATATCTACAACAAGGGTGACATCGCCGCCGGCGCCACGCCGGACGATCAGGCCTCGGCCACCAACCCGACCCTGCGCCTGCTGTCGAACCTCTATTCGCAGGGTTCGATCAACCACTTCGGCGTGTTCCAGCTCAACGATCAGTGGAGCGACAGCTTCTCGACCCAGCTGCGCGTGTCCTATCAGGATTATGTCCGCCTGCAGGAACCGTACAACGGCCGCAGCTTTGGCCAGTTCACCGTCTGCCTGGCGCCCAACGCCACCACCGGCACCGGTTCGCCGATCTGCCCGGCCGGCACCCGCCAGCTGCGCCTGGGCCCGGATGGTCCGCGCCACGCCAACGAACTGAGCAGCTCGGCCATCAACGTCGAATTCCAGGCCCAGCTGAAGCTGAACAACCACACGTTCAAGTTCATCGCCGAACGCCGCGACCAGGATGTGAACAACCTGTTCGGCAACAACGTGTCGGGCTCGTTCCGCTTTGACTCGATCGCCGATCTGGATGCCGGCCGCGCCAACCAGCTGAGCCTGAACGTGCCGGTGCTGGGCGGTGTGGACACCATCCGCGCCCTGTTCAACAACACCACCTGGACCTTCGGTCTGCAGGACACCTGGGACGCCACCAGCGACCTGTCGCTGACCGCCGGCGTGCGCTATGACGTGTTCGAAACCGGTGATGCGCCGCTGTTCAACCAGGCGTTCTTCAACCGCTATGGCTTTGCCAACAATGCCACGCTGAACAAGCGTCACCTGCTGCAGCCGCGCCTAGGCATGAACTGGCGCGTGACCGACCGCGTGCGTCTGCGCGGTTCGGCCGGCCTGTTCGGCGGCGGCACCCCGCTGGTCTGGATTTCCAACAACTATTCCAACCCGGGCCCGAACCAGCAGACCCTGACGATCAACCGTCTGGCCAATGGCACCTTCCAGCTGCAGGGCATCCCGCTGCAGTCTGCGACCAACCCGAACGGCCCGACCGCCGCCCAGGTGCAGACGCTGGGTGCGGCCGCCCTCAACAACGTGACCGGCGGCCCGGGCATCCCGGCCGATCTGTTCACGCTGGCGCGCAACAACCCGCCGGTCGCCGCGCTCACCAACGCGCTGGATCCGGAATTCCGGGTGCCGTCGCAGTGGCGCATCTCGGGCTCCGTCGACGTGCGGGCCGATCTGGGCTTCCTGGGCGACGACTGGAACCTGGGTGCCGACGTGATCTGGTCGCGCGTGAAGGACGGTCTGGAATATCGCGACCTGCGTCTGAACCCGAACGGCACCCTGCCCGACGGCCGTCAGCGCTGGGTGGTGCGTGACGCCTCGCTGGGCGGCAACCCTGACCTGCTGCTGACCAACACCGACAAGGGCTACAGCTGGAACATCGTCGCCCGCTTTGACAAGCGCTGGACCAACGGCTTCCGGGTCGGCGGCTCCTACACCTTCCAGCGCGCCCGCGACGTGCAGTCGGGCACCAGCTCCATCGCGCTGTCGAACGTGTCGAACGCGGCGTCGGGCATCAACCCGAACGCGGCGGCCTATGGCATCTCCAACTATCAGACGGACAATGCCTATCGCCTCGTCGTCAGCTATGACCACAAGCTGTTCGGTGACAACAACACCCGCATCGAACTCTTCTTCAACAGCCGTGCCGGCCAGCGCTTCAGCTACACCATGAACGATGGCACCATGGGCAACACCAACAATGGTGCCGTGTTCGGGACGCTGGGCAACAACAACCGCAACCTGCTTTATGTGCCGAACGTGGCGTCGCGCACGGCCGACACCCGCGTGACGTACAACATGACGGATGCGCAGTTTGCCCAGTTCCAGGCCCTGGTGCTTGGCAGCCCGCTGGAGAAGTATCAGGGCGGCATCGCGCCGAAGAACATCGGTCAGAGCGGCCGGTTCAACAAGCTTGACCTGTCGATCCGTCAGGAAGTGCCGTTCGTGTTCGGCGGCAAGATCGAGCTGTTTGCCGACATGGAAAACGTCCTGAACTTCATCAACCCGAACTGGGGCCAGGTGAACCGCATCGGTTTCCCGGGTTATGCGTCGGTGGTGTCGGTGGCCTGCGCCCCGACCAACGCCATCACCTCGCCCTGCACCCAGTATGTCTACTCCAGCCCGCGCAACCCCACCGACACGCGCATCGTGACGCCGTCGCTGTGGCAGCTGCGCCTGGGTGCCCGCCTCAGCTTCTGATCGCGGCAGACATTGAGACAGGAAGGGCGGCCCTTTTGGGCCGCCCTTTTTGCTTGTAGGGTCTGCGCATGAGCCTGTTGCCCCTGATCCCCGCTGCCGAACTGCCGCCCGTACTGGTCACCGGCGGGGCTGGGTATATCGGCAGCAATGCCGCCTTTGCCCTCATCGACATGGGGGTGAAGGTGGTGGTGCTGGATGATCTGTCGCTCGGCAGCCGTGGCCTGGTGCCGGCCGGCGCCATTTTCGTCGAAGGGCGCGCCGGGGATCAGGCGCTGGTCGGCCGGCTGATTGCCGAGCATGGCATTGGCGCGATCCTGCATTTTGCCGCCCGCATCTCGGTGGCGGAAAGCGTGGAGCAGCCGGCGCTTTATTATGCCGAGAATTTTGGCGAGACGCTCAGCCTCGCCCAGGCGGCGCTGGCCGGCGGGGTGGGGGCGTTTGTGATGTCCTCCACGGCCGCCGTCTATGGCAATGGTCCTGGTGGGAATGCGCCGCTGCCGGTCGCTGCCCCGGTGGCGCCGATCAATCCCTATGGCTGGTCCAAGGCCTTCGCCGAACGCATGCTGGCCGATCTGGTGGCCGCCAACCGCGGCTTTTCGGTGGCCTGCCCGCGTTATTTCAACGTCGCCGGCGCCGATCCGCAGCTGCGGTCGGGCCAGGCCAGCCGGCACCCGCACCACCTGATCGAATTGGCCTGCCACGTGCTGACCGGCCAGCGGACCAGCTTCACCATCTTTGGCGATGATTATCCCACCCGCGATGGCACCGGCGTGCGCGATTATATCCATGTTGCCGATCTGGCCGATGCCCATGTGCTGCTGCTGCGCGCCTGCCTGGCCGATCCCGGCCAATATCATGTGATGAACCTGGGCTATGGCACCGGTGCTTCGGTGATCGAGGTGCTGGACGCGCTGGAACGGGTGGCCGGCCAGGCGATCCCGCGTCACATCGGCCCGCGCCGGGCTGGCGATCCGGCCACGCTGGTGGCGGCATCGGATGCAGCGGCGCTGCTGGGCTGGCGCCCGCGCTTTGCCGATCTGGATCAGATCGTCGGCCACGCGCTGGCCTGGGAGAAAAAGCGCCTTACTGCAATGTGATTGCAACCGGGCTGACACACCAGGGTCATGGCTGAGCCTTAGAGCGTCCGGGCAAGGACTGCTGAAAGGCCCTTGCCATGGCGACCCTGCCGCTTGCCGAACTGCCCGTCTGGAGCGAACCGTTGCTGCCCGGCATGCTGAAGCCGGTGGCCGGCATGGAGGTGCGCGGCCCCGCCTTCCTGCACGAACCGGAGGAGGAGGTTGAGGGGGTGCCCGGCGGCAAGCTGCGGCACCGCACGGTGTGGATTTCCGATGTCCATCTTGGCACGCCGGGCTGCAACGCCGAACTGCTGCTCGATTTCCTCAAGGCGATCCAACCCGAAACCCTGTATCTGGTGGGGGACATCATCGACGGCTGGAAGCTGAAGCGCGGCTGGTATTGGCCGCAGCGGCACAATGATATCGTGCGCCGGGTGCTGAAGCTGGCGGCGCGCGGCACACGGGTGGTCTATATCCCCGGCAATCATGACGAGGCGTTCCGCCCCTATGCCGGCCTCAGCCTTGGCGGGGTGGAGATCGCGCTGGAAGCGATCCACACCACCGCCGATGGCCGCCGCCTGCTGGTGTGCCACGGCGATGAGTTTGATGCGGTGGTGCTGTATCACCGCTGGCTCGCCTGGGCCGGGGACGTGGGCTATGAGGCGCTGCTGAAACTCAACGTCTGGTTCAACCGGGCGCGACGGCAGCTGGGCCTGCCCTATTGGTCGATTTCGGCCCACATCAAGAAACGGGTGAAGAATGCCGTCGCCTTCATCGGCCGCTTTGAACAGGCGGTGGCCGACGCGGCGCGGCTGCGCGGGCTGGATGGCGTGGTGTGCGGCCATATCCATTGCGCCGAGATTCGCGATTTCGGCGGCATCACCTATCTGAACGATGGCGACTGGGTGGAAAGCTGCACGGCGCTGGCCGAACATGCCGATGGCCGCATCGAGATCATCGACTGGACGCAACACAGCCGCGAACGCGCGCGCCGTTCGGCAGGCGTTCAGGCGCGCGCCGTTGCCATGGCCGCCTGAGGAGGAATTCCCATGAAGCTGACATTGGTGACCGATGCCTGGGAACCGCAGGTGAACGGCGTGGTGCGCACCCTGTCCACCACGGTGCGGCTGCTCAATGCCCGCGGGGTGCGGGTGCAGGTGATTTCGCCCGATCAATTCTGGTCGGTGCCGATGCCATCCTATCCCGAAATCCGGCTGGCGATGACGACGCGGCGGCGGATTGCCCGGCTGATCAACTGCTTTGGCCCCGATGCCCTGCACATCGCCACCGAAGGGCCGCTGGGCTGGCTGGCGCGCGGCTGGGCGCTGCGCCGGGGCTTTGCCTTCACCACCAGCTTCCACACCCGCTTTCCCGATTATGTGCAGGCGCGCATCGGCCTCAATCCCGAACGGGTGTGGCGCGTGCTGCGCCGGTTCCATGGGCCGGCCCATGCCGTGATGGCGGCCACCCCGCGCCTGGCCGCCGAACTGGCCAGCCATGGCCTGCCGCAAACCAGGCTGTGGGCGCGCGGTGTGGATGTGGACCAGTTCCGCCCCGATCTGCCGGCCCACCCGGCCGCCGCGGGCCTGAAACGGCCGCTGGCCCTGCATGTCGGCCGGGTGGCGGTGGAGAAGAATATCGAGGCATTCCTGGCCGCACCGTGGCCGGGCGACAAGCTGGTGGTGGGCGATGGCCCGGCGCTGGACGGCTTGCAGAAGAAGTTCCCGCACGCCCATTTCACCGGGGCGCTGCACGGGGCGGCCCTGGCCAGTGCTTATGCCGCGGCCGATGTGCTGGCCTTTCCCAGCCGCACCGACACGTTCGGGCTGGTGATGATCGAGGCGCTGGCCTGTGGCACGCCGGTGGCCGGTTATCCGGTGCCGGGGCCGCTGGATGTGGTGGGGGCCGATGGCTTTGGCCCGGATGGCCGGGCGCCGGGGCGGATCGGCGCCGTTGCCCATGATCTGGCCGATGCGATGCAGCGGGCGCTGGCCGCGCGCCGCGCCGATTGCGTGGCCCAGGGCCGGCGCTTTTCCTGGGACCGGGCGGTGGACCAGTTCATCGCCGCGCTGGTTTGCGGCGACGGCCGGGCGGTGCCGCCAATGCCGTCGCCGCTGGAATTGCCGCAAGTGGCCTGATCGTCTTGCCCCCTGCCGGCCCGCGTCCTATCCATGGGCCAACAGGGGAGAGAGACGATGAAGCGCTTGTTGTTGCTGGCGGCACTGCTGGCGGGCACTGCCGCCCGGGCCGAAACCGTGGTGATCACCGCCGCCCGCATGCTGGACGTGGCCAGCGGCCAGATGATCGACAAGCCGATCATCGTGGTCGAAGATGGCCGCATCACCAGGGTGGGCCGGCAGGGGCAGCTGATCGCCACCGATGGCAAGCGCGTCGATCTGGGCGATCTGACCATCCTGCCCGGCCTGATCGACATGCATGTGCATCTGACCAGCGATCC
>CAZAWH010000114.1:0-3387 GCA_964488775.1 uncultured Sandarakinorhabdus sp.
CAGCGCCGCCGCGATCGATTCGGTCATCACGCTGCCCAGCTTGCCGGTGGTCTTGATATTGCCCTTGCCGGGGCTGGTCACCGCCTCGATGGTCAACAGGTCGCCGCCCACCTCGGTCCAGGCCAGGCCCGTCACCGCGCCGATCTGGTCCTCGCTGTCAGCCAGGCCATAACGAAACTTGCGCACCCCGGCGAACTCGGCAAGATTTTCGGACGTCACGGTCACGCTCGTGTCCTTGCCTTCCAGGATGCGGCGCAGCGCCTTGCGCGCCAGCTTGGCGATCTCGCGCTCCAGCTTCCGTACCCCGGCCTCGCGGGTGTAATAACGGATGAGGTCGCGGATGGCCTCGTCCGCCACCGCAAACTCGTCCTTCTTCAGGCCGTGCGCATCATACTGCTTCTCGATCAGGTGGCGCTTGGCGATCTCGACCTTCTCATCCTCGGTATAGCCCGACAGGCTGATGATCTCCATGCGGTCCAGCAGCGGCTGGGGCATGTTGTAACTGTTGGCCGTCGTCACGAACATCACGTCCGACAGGTCGTAATCGACCTCCAGATAATGGTCGTTGAACGCCTTGTTCTGTTCCGGATCCAGCACCTCCAGCAGGGCAGAGGCCGGATCACCCCGGAAATCCTGGCCCAGCTTGTCGATCTCATCCAGCAGGAACAACGGGTTGGACGTGCCAGCCTTCTTCAGGTTCTGGATCACCTTGCCGGGCATGGACCCGATATAGGTGCGGCGGTGGCCCCGGATCTCGGCCTCGTCGCGCACACCGCCCAGGCTGTGGCGGATGAACTCGCGCCCCGTCGCCTTGGCGATGCTGCGGCCCAGGCTGGTCTTGCCCACGCCGGGCGGGCCCACCAGGCACAGGATCGGCCCCTTCAGCTTGTTGGTGCGCGCCTGCACGGCCAGATACTCGATGATCCGGTCCTTCACCTTTTCCAGGCCATAATGGTCGGCATCCAGCACCGCCTGCGCGGCCACGATGTCCTTCTTGATCTTCGACCGCTTGCCCCACGGCAGGCCAAGCAACGTGTCGAGATAGTTGCGCACCACGGTGGCTTCCGCCGATTGCGGCGCCATCGCCTTGAACTTCTTCAGCTCGGCCAGCGCCTTCTCGCGCGCTTCCTTGGACAATTTGGTCTTCTTGATCTTGTCCTCGAACTCGGCGGCCTCGTCCTTCTCGTCCTCTTCGCCCAGTTCGCGCTGAATGGCCTTCATCTGCTCATTCAGATAATATTCGCGCTGGGTCTTCTCCATCTGCTTCTTGACGCGGTTGCGGATCTTCTTCTCCACCTGCAACACGCCCAGTTCGCCTTCCATGAAGGCAAAGATCTTCTCCAGCCGCGCGCCCACGTCCGGCTCGGCCAGCAGGCCCTGCTTGTCGGCGATCTTCAGGCCCAGATTGGCCGCCACCGTGTCGGCAAAGCGGGCCGGTTCCTCGATGGCGCTGATCTGGCTGGCGATTTCCGGCGCCACCTTGCGGTTCAGCTTCACATATTGCTCGAACTGCTTCTGGGCCGACCGCAGCAGCGCCGACAATTCGGTTTCGTCGCGCAGCACCTCGGCGCGCTCGGTCACCTCGGCGACCAGATGGTCACCGCTGGCATCCAGCGCGACCAGCGTGGCGCGGCCCTGGCCTTCCACCAGCACCTTCACCGTGCCATCCGGCAGCTTCAACAGCTGCAGCACCGTGGCGATGGTGCCGACATCATACAGCTCGTCCGCGCCCGGATCCTCGTCACCGGGGTTCTTCTGGCTCAGCAGGAACACCGTCTTGCCATCCTGCATGGCGGCTTCCAGGGCGCTCACCGATTTCTCGCGGCCGACGAACAGCGGCACGATCATCTGCGGGAACACCACGATATCGCGCAGGGGCAAAACGGGCAGGGTCTGGTTGGTCATGTTCACTCCACTCGGGGTCGCACGCGTCGCCCCGCATCGCCTCCCGATATGGGAAGGCCCGGGCCCGGCTGCAATGGCAGAATCAGCGCAGGCCCACGCGGCATGATGCAAGAGCCATGCCGGCCCGGCCAGTGGCAATCAGCCCTTCACCGCGCCGCTGTCCACAAGGGCGGCAATGGCGGCATCATCATAACCCAGGGCGGCAAGCGTCTGCCGGCTGTGCTCGCCCAGATGCGGGGCCGGGCCAGGCGGGTCCAGCGGCGCGCCAAACCGCGCCGGGCTGCGCGCCAGCCGCACCCGGCCCACCGCGTCATCATGCGCCACCTCGATGCAGATGCGGTTGTGCCGCACCTGGGCATCATCGGGCACATCCTCCAGCCGCACCACCGGGCCGCCCACCGCGCCATGGGCCACAAACCCGGCCATCAGCTCGGCCCGCGTGCGCCGGGCAATCTCTGCCGAAACCTGCGGCGCCCATTCGCGCTGGTGCTTGATGCGCCCGGCGGTTGTGGCAAAGCGCGGATCCTGCGCCAGATCCTCCCGCCCCAGGCTGCGGGTCAACGCCACGAATTCCGCCGTCTGCAAGGCACCGATCGCCACCTGGCCATCAGCCGCCTTCCACAACCGCATCTGCGCGCCATATTCGGGCCAGCGTTCCGGCGCATCGTCCAGAAAGGCGTTGTTGTACATGCCGTCGGGCCAGTTGAAGGCGATGGCGGCATCCAGCATCGCCACCTCCACCCGCTCGCCGGCCGCCGCCGGCCCGCCCCGTTCC
Organism: uncultured Sandarakinorhabdus sp.; assembly: GCA_964488775.1. Taxonomy (GTDB): domain Bacteria; phylum Pseudomonadota; class Alphaproteobacteria; order Sphingomonadales; family Sphingomonadaceae; genus Sandarakinorhabdus. Next base: position 2,681 of record CAZAWH010000114.1, read on the forward strand.
CGCCGCAGCAACGCCGCGGTGATCGCCTGGGCTGCCGTCAGCGCCGTCACCTTGTCCGCCACCAGGTGGCGCACCAGGCCGGGCGTGCCCTCCTTGTCCACCTGTGACGCGGCAATGCCCGACACCGCCTGGATGACGGGATCATACACACGCACATTCTGGTACGGCCCGTCCGGGCCAAAGCCGGTGATGCTGCAATAGATGATGCGCGGGTTGAGGTCGCGGATGCGCTCCCAGCCCAGCCCCAGCCGCTCCATCACGCCGGGGCGGAAATTCTCGATCAACACATCGGCCGTGGCGATCAGCCGTTCCAGCACCGCCACCCCATCGGCCGATTTCAGATCGAGGCACAGGCCCTGCTTGCCGCGGTTGACGGCAATGAACATGCTGGAAAGATCGCCCTTTTTCGGCCCCAGCGTGCGCACCGGGTCCCCGCCGGGGCTTTCCACCTTGATCACCTCGGCGCCCTGATCGGCCAGCATCGTCGCCGCCATCGGGCCCGAGACAATCTGCGAGCAATCAACAATGCGATAGCCTGCCAGCGGTCCGCTCATCGGTGCACCTCAATCGTGGATGTTGATGCCGCGCGTGTCCTTCAGGAACAGCAGCATCACGATCAGGCCCACCACCACCACCGCAATCGTGTACCACAGGCCGGCAAACACATCGCCCGTGGACACGACGATATATTGCGAGACCACCGGCAG
>CAZAWH010000114.1:3487-9495 GCA_964488775.1 uncultured Sandarakinorhabdus sp.
ACGCCGCGCTTGGTCAGCCATTCCAGCGCCTTGCCGCACTCGGCCTCCTGCTTCAGGAAGATGTTGTATTCGCACGGCGGCAGATCCACCGTCACCGGCGCCGTCGCCATCGCTTCGGACAGCGCGGGGTTGGCGCCCTTGGCCATCAGATTGAAGATCGGGAACAGCGCCACCAGCGTCAGCGCAAAGCCGGCGCTCAAGACCTGCTTGCGCCCGAACCGGTCCGACAGCCCGCCAAACCAGATATAGGCCGGGGCCGAGACCGCCACCCCCACCGCCAGATAGAGCAGCGCCTCCGTCTCCGGCAGGCGGGCGGTGTTCTGCAGGAAATACAGCGTGCCGAACTGACTGGTGTAGAAAATCACCGTGAAGCCGGCCGACACCGCCAGCGCCACCAGCAACCGCCCCTTGTTGCCGGGCGCCGACAGCGCATCCTTGAACGGATTCTTCGACGTGGTGCCCGCCGATTTCATCTTCTGGAACACCGGGCTTTCCGACAATTTCATCCGCACCCAGATCGAAATGCCCAGCAGCAGCAGCGACACCAGGAACGGCACGCGCCAGCCCCAGGCGGCAAATTCCGCCTCTGGAATCATCGCCTTGGTGGCCAGCACCACCGCCAGGGTCAACATGAAGCCGCCGGCCGCCGCCGCCTGGATCCAGCTGGTATAGGCGCCGCGCTTGCCCTTGGGCGCATGCTCCGCCACGTAAATCGCCGCGCCGCCATATTCGCCGCCCAGCGCCAGGCCCTGCAAGGTGCGCAGGGTGAGCAGCAGGATCGGCGCCATGATCCCGGCCTGTTCAAAGGTCGGCAACAGGCCGATGCAGGCAGTCGCCCCGCCCATCATGGCGATGGTGATCAGGAAGGTGTATTTCCGCCCCACCCGGTCCCCGAACCAGCCAAACACCAGCGCGCCCAGCGGCCGGAAGAAAAAGCCGATGGCAAAGGCAAACAGGCTGAACAGCAGCTCGGTGGTGGGGTTGCCGGTGGCAAAGAACAGCTTGCCGAGCAGGCTCGCGAGGATGCCGTAGAGGAAAAAATCATACCATTCGAACACGGTGCCGAGCGAGCTGGCCACGATCACCAGCCGATCCCGCTTCGGGTCGATCACATCGTCGACCGTCTCATCTGCAACGCCCAAAACCGGCCTCCCCGCCTGCTCATCGGGCCTTGGCATAGCGGATGCGGCGGAGGTTGCAACAGGGTGGGCGCGGGGTGCGTCGGTTCGCAACTTGCGAACACGGTCATCGGCGACTATATATTGAACAAGGATTGGGCTTTCCCGGTCGACGCAAGGGCTTCGGTCTTCCGGGGCCCTTCCGTTTTTTTGTCGTCTGGTGGACTCAGGGAAAGGTCTTCCAGCCCCAAATCCGATCAGCGACGATTTCAAATGCACGATTTGGCTGACTTGGACGAAGCGCTCTCAGCGCCAACGGGCGTGCAATTAGGTCAGTCAACTGATGACCTGCCATATTGGCTGCCTTGGGGACAAAGAGTGGTTCCAGAGGGGTCATTGAAAAATCAACGTTTCGCCAACCCCAACGCTTGTCATTCGCTGTAACCCGTCGAAACTCAAGTTCCAACTGGCGATCCTCTTCCCGTCCCCGCGCCTCAAAGAGGACGTGGGTTAGTCGGCCAGCTTGCCCTCTTGCCACCAACCCTGAGCTGAGCCTTTCCATACAAAATTGCATAGCAATTTCATAAGGATTCCACGGATCTGCGTATCGAGCTTTGTGCTTCAGTTTGTCGATGATCGCGCAATAGGCATGGAATTTTGCGTTACGCATGATGTCATTCACGTCAGCCATGAATGCGTCGCGAGTGGCAGTATCCTGCCGCAGGAAGCCAAAGGGAGACGCCTGTTTGCGAATCTCTCGCTCATGCAAGATCGCAGCATCATGGCCAAAATATTTGAACTTAAGCCTTCGAAAGGCAGACTCAATTTCGTCGGTGTAAATCGCTTTCTCGAAGACGCAGAATACAAGCGCAAAGACTGGGAACTGCGGATCAATCGAAGCCAATCCATGGTCTCCGCTTTCGTCAGCAAATACAATATAATCGCTAAATCCGTTCATGAGTGGGATATGCTATTTATGCTTCGGAAAATCAACAAGCACATTCCTGCCAGAAACTGACGTTGGCGGCAATTGACCACCCGCCCGCAGCCAGGCATGGCTGCTGCCTATGAAGTTTGACGCGATCATCATCGGCGGTGGCCACAACGGGCTGGTGACGGCCTTCTATCTTGCCCGCGCCGGCCTGAAGGTCCATATCTGCGAGGCGCGCGATGTCGTGGGCGGGGCCTGCGTCACCGAGGAATTCGCACCCGGCTTCCGCAATTCCACCGCCAGCTACACCGTCTCGCTGCTGCAGGAAAAGGTCGCGGCCGACATGCGGCTGGCCGATCATGGCCTCAAGGTCGTGCTGCGCCCCCTGAACAATTTCCTGCCGCTGGATGGCGATTATCTCAAGGTCGGTGCCGGCCAGACACAGACCGAGGTCGCCCGCTTCTCGGCCAAAGACGCCGCCGCCCTGCCCGCCTATGACGCCCGGCTCGAGGTGCTCGCCGATCAGATGCGCCGCCTCGCGCTGAAAACCCCGCCGGGGCGTGGCCTGAAGGGCATGGCCGCACTCGCCGCCCAGGGCTGGCCGCTGCTCGGCCTTCAGGCAGACGAACAGCGCGACCTGTTTGCCCTCTTCACCCGCTCGGCGCGCGAATTCCTTGATGGCTGGTTCGAATCCACCCCGATCAAGGCGGTGCTGGGCTTTGACTCCATCGTCGGCCATTTCGCCAGCCCCGACACGCCGGGCAGCGCCTATGTCCTCCTCCACCATGTCTTCGGCCAGGTGAACGGCGTGAAGGGCGCCTGGGGCCACGCCATCGGCGGCATGGGCGCCATCACTCAGGCCATGGCCAGGGCCTGCGCCGCTGCCGGCGTCTCCATCGGCCTGGAAGAACGCGTGGCCAGGGTGAACGTGGCCGGCGGCAAGGCGGTTGGCGTCACCCTCGCCGATGGCCGCACGCTGGAAGCCCCCATCATCGCCAGCAACGCCGGCCCTGCCCTGTTGTTCCGCCAGCTGGTGGACCGGTCCGATCTGCCGGCCGATTTCGCCCGCGCCATCGATGGCTATGCCGCCGGCTCCGGCACCTTCCGCATGAATGTCGCGCTGTCCGAACTGCCGCGCTTCACCGTCCTGCCCGAAGCCGGCCCCCACCACGGCGCCGGCATCATCATCGCCCCCAGCCTCGATTATATGGACCGCGCCTTCACCGACGCCAAAACCCATGGCTGGTCGCGCGCGCCCATCGTCGAAATGCTGATCCCTTCAACGCTGGACGACACGCTCGCCCCGCCCGGCCAACATGTCGCCAGCCTGTTCTGCCAGCAATTCGCCCCCAGCTTGCCCAATGGCCAAAGCTGGGACGACGCCCGCGAAACCGTCGCCGATCTGATCATCGACACCGTCACCGCCCACGCCCCCAATTTCAGGGCCAGCATCCTTGCCCGCCAGATCCACTCGCCACTGGATCTCGAACGCAAGTTCGGCCTGATCGGCGGAGACATCTTCCACGGCCGCATCAGCCTCGATCAACTCTGGGCCGCCCGCCCCATGCTCGGCCACGGCGATCACCGCATGCCGATCAAGGGCCTGTATCTGTGCGGCAGCGGTGCCCACCCCGGCGGCGGCGTCACCGGCGCCCCCGGCCACAATGCGGCGCGGGAAATCCTTTCCGATAAACGCTACCGCCGGCTGTAAAGCAGCACGGGCACCCCGGCCGCCACCAGCGCGATGCACCACAGGTTCGGCTCCAGCCCGGCGGCATAAAGCGCGAACAGCGAATAGACAACGCCCAGCACCCCCACCAGCCGCAGCCAGCCCGACAAAAGCTTCACCGCCGCCACCGCTACCGCCAGATAGCCGACCAGCATCGCCGAGGTGGCGACCAGGATGGTGAATTCGAACAGCCCGGCCAGGCTGCGATCAATGTTCAAAAGCACCAGCCCCGCCGGCAACAGGCCCGACAGGATCAGCCCCGCCGCCGGTGCCCCGGCCGTGTTCAGCACGGCAAAGCGCGCCGGAAACTGCCCGGCCAGCGCCAGCGCCCGCGGCAGTTCCGCCACCGTCAACGTCAGCCCATTGACCGTGCCCAGCGCTGAAATCGCCGCAAACACCCCGATCAAGGCCGCCGCCTGCCCACCGATGAACGGGGCGGCAAAATCGGCAAAGGGCGCATTGCTGCCGGCCAATGCATCGGCCGGCACCAGCGCGATCATCGCCGCCGAAATCGCCATGTACAGCACGCCGGCCAGCAATGGCCCCAGCATGGTGGCCAGCGGAACCGTCACCTGCGGCCGCCTGATCTTGTCGGCCGGCACGGTGGCGCTTTCAAACGCCAGGAACGCCCACATCGTCAGCGTGACCGATGTGATCACCCCATCGGCCTGCATGGCCTGCGGCGGGTTGACGATTGCCGCCGCGCCCTTGTCCACCAGCAACCAGCCGGCAATCGCCAGCACCGCCACCAGCGGCAACAGCTTCAACCCCGTCGTGGCCAGTTGCACGAAGCTCGCCGCCGGCGCGCCCGCCAGGTTGATCAGCGTCACCAGCACCAGCACCAGCACCGCCATGAAAGCGCTCAACAGCGGGTCCTGCCCCAGGCCCGGCCACAGCACGGTGAAGTTGGACACCACGGCCACCGCCAGCGCGGCATTGCCCACCCACACGCCAATCCAGTAACTCCAGGCCGCAACGAACGAGGCGCGCGGCCCAAAGGCGGTCTCGACATAGGCATGCGGCCCGCAGGTGCCCGGCATCTGGCGCGACAGCGCGGCATAGCATCCGGCCAGCGCCAGCGTGCCGGCCAGCGCGATCATCCAGCCGCCCATCGCCGACCAGCCGTGCGGCGCCAGCGTGGCGGGCAGCAGGAACACGCCCGATCCCACCATGTTGCCGACCACCAGGGCCAGAGCGGCCATCAGGCCCAGTTCGCGCTTCGTGTCTGCCATGTTTCCCCCGCCTTTTGCTGCCCGCTGCCGGCCACAGCGTCAATGCATAGCTATTCACCTCTGCCCATTTGGCTTTTTCGCGCCTAAGTTGTCGCCATGACGACTCTGCACCCCACCCTCTCCCGCGTGACCGACCGCATCATCGAAAAGAGCCGCGCCAGCCGCCGCCGCTATCTTGATCTCATCGCGGCCGAACGGGATGCCGGCATGGGCCGGCCGCGCCTGTCCTGCTCCAACCTTGCCCATGGCTTTGCCGCCGCGCTGGAGGATCAGGCCACGATCAAGGCCGGCGCCCGCGTCAACATCGGCATCGTCACCGCCTTCAACGACATGCTGTCCGCCCACCAGCCCTATGGCCAATATCCGCCGCAACTGAAGCTGTTCGCCCGCGAAGCCGGGGCCACTGCCCAGGTCGCCGGCGGCGTGCCGGCGATGTGCGATGGCGTCACCCAGGGCCAGGTCGGCATGGAACTCTCGCTGTTCAGCCGCGATGCCATTGCGCTCGGCACCGCGGTTGCCCTCTCCCACGGCATGTTCGAGGCAGTGGCCCTGCTCGGCATCTGCGACAAGATCGTGCCCGGCATGCTGATGGGGGCGCTGCGCTTCGGCCATCTGCCCACGCTGTTCATCCCCGCCGGCCCGATGCCATCGGGCCTGCCCAACAAGGAAAAGCAGCGCATCCGCCAGCTCGCCGCCGAAGGCAAGGCCAGCCGCCAGGAACTGCTCGACGCCGAAAGCGCCTCCTATCACAGCCCCGGCACCTGCACCTTCTATGGCACCGCCAATTCCAACCAGATGATGATGGAGGTGATGGGCCTGCACATCCCCGGCGCCGCCTTCGCCAACCCCGGCAGCGGCCTCAGGAACGCGCTGAACCGCGCCGCCATGCACCGGCTGGCCGCCATCGCCATCGGCCAGCCCGAGGAACGGCCGCTGGGCGAATGCGTCGATGAACGCGCCATCGTCAACGCCGCGGTCGGCCTGCTCGCCACCGGCGG
>CAZAWH010000115.1:0-9455 GCA_964488775.1 uncultured Sandarakinorhabdus sp.
AGGCCGTGCAGGGCCGGGATGGGGGACGGCGGCCCATCGGGCATGGCGAGCAGCTCGGCCTCGCTGGCGCCCGCCTCGGCGCGGGCCAGCAGGGCATCGGGATCCCAGGCAACGCCCACCGGGTTGGCGGCCATCGCCGGGCCGGCCATGAAGGCGTTGGCTTCTGGAACCGTGAGCGCATCCGCCTGGAATTCCATGCGATTGCCATCCGGATCGGCATAGTAGAGCGAGAGAGTGGGGCCATGATGCACCGTCCAGTAGGGCAGGATATCCTGCGCCTTCAGCCGTTTGTAGGTGGCAAGCAGGTCATGGGCGCTGGCAAAGGTCCACGCGACGTGGTTCACCCCGATCTCGCCCTTTGACCCGGCATTGGCCGCGCCGGGGCGCATCAGCTCCAGATTGGCGAAGGCAAAGCGATGATGTTCTTCATCAAAGGTGAGGAAGGCCAGCGCCGGATCGCGATGGACGACATGGGCCTGGAACACGGTTTCATACCAGCGGATCATGCGATCATATTGGCGCGTCTGGTAAACGACGTGCGCCAGCGAGCGCGGCTTTGACATGCTTTCCCCCCAAGCGAATTTGCGGTGCATGCTGCGCCGTTGCCGGCGCGTTGGCAATATCGGGCTGATGCCGCTAAGGGAGTGGCGATGAACCCCGGTTTCAACCATCTGTTGCTGGTCGCCGTTGGCGGCGGGCTCGGCACGGCGCTGCGCTATGGCGTTGGCCGCTGGGCAATCGCGCTGATGGGGCCAGGGTTTCCGTTCGGCACCTTTGCCGTCAACATCATCGGCGGCTTTGCCATGGGGCTGCTGGCTGGCTGGCTGGCGCGTCTTGGTGACGGCGCAGAGGAACTGCGCCTGCTGCTGGGCGTGGGCGTGCTGGGCGGCTTCACCACCTTTTCGGCGTTCAGCCTTGAGGTTTACAACATGATCACCCGCGCCGAAGTGGCGCTGGCGGCGGCCTATGCCATGTCGAGCGTGGCGGGCAGCGTGCTCGCCGTGCTGGCCGGGGTGTGGCTGATGCGGAGTTTGGCCTGATGCCCACAGCAACCATTGCCGAGGATGATGATGGCATCCGGCTTGACCGCTGGTTTCAGCGCCATACCAAGGAGATCAGCTTCAACATCGTCTCGCGCTGGTCCAAGATCGGGGCGGTGCGGCTGGATGGTGCCAAGGCAGGGCCGGGGGACCGGATCCGGGCTGGCCAGGTGGTGGAATGGCCGGGTGAACTGCCGGTGCCGGCCGCCAGCCGCCCGGCCGAGAAGCAGCGCCCGCCGCTGACCCACGAAGAGATTGACTATATGCGCAGCCTGGTGATTCACCGGGATGCCCATGCCATCGTGATCAACAAGCCGCCGGGCCTGGCGACGCAGGGCGGCACCAAGCAGGCTACCAGCGTGGATGCCCTGCTCGACGCGCTGCAATATGATGCGCCGTCGCGCCCGCGGCTGGTGCACCGGTTGGACAAGGACACGTCAGGCTTGCTGCTGCTGGCGCGCACGGCCAAGGCTGCGGCGCATTTTTCCAAATCATTCCAGGGGCGTGACGCACGCAAATATTATTGGGCGATCACGGTTGGCGTGCCACGCGTCGCGGCCGGCACCATCGACGCGGCGATTGCGAAGCAGCCGGGCACGGGCGGCGAGAAAATGCATGTCGATCCCGAGGCCGGGCAGAGCGCCAAGACCAGGTATCGCGTGATCGACCGGGCGGCGGGCCGGGCGGCGTGGGTGGAGTTCCAGCCGCTGACCGGGCGCACCCACCAGATCCGCGTGCATGCCGCCGCCATTGGCCATCCCCTTGTGGGCGATGGCAAATATGGCGGCAAGGAGGCGTTTCTCACCGGCGGGATCAGCCGCAAGATGCACCTGCACAGCCGGCGGCTGGTGATCGATCTGCCCGGTGGCGGCACGCTGGATATCGCGGCGGACTTGCCGGATCACATGGCCGAAAGCTGGGCGATGCTGGGCTTTGACATGGCGCTGGGCGCGCCGTGGGAAGAACCGCCCCCGCCGCCGGCACCCAAGAAGAGCCGGCGCCTGTCGAGCACGGCCAGCGGCAATCGCCGCGGCGAGCGGCGGGGCCGGGCGGCGGCACCGGCGCCCAAGCGGAAATGACAATGGCCGGGCCTGTTGGGGCCCGGCCATCATTCTGATCCCAAACGGAAAATCAGCCAGGGCGGCCCGGGCGCACACCGGCCGGGCGGCCGACGCGGTTCAGCAGGCGCTGCGGGCCGGTGGCGGTGACGTTGCGGGTCACCTGGCCATTGGCGGCGCGGGTGGCGGTGATGCTGCGGCTGGCCACCGTGTCACCAGCGGCGTTGGTCAGGGCGCGATTGGCGGTGAGCGTGCCATCGGCGCGGGCGACACTTCCGTTCAAATTCAAGGTGTTGCCTTGCGGCCCGGTGATGGTGCCGGTTTCGGTGAAGCCGTTTTCGGTGCGGGTGCGAGTGATCTCGCTGCTGCGGGTGCGGCCGTCGAAGCCGGTGCGGCTGGTGGCGGTGGTGACGCTGCCATCGGTGCGGGTGCGCTCGATGCTGTTCGTCATGGTGGCGCCGTCGCTCTTGCGGGTCACTTCCACGGTGCGGGCAAAGCTGCCGGCGTCGGGATCGCGGGTGGTGGTGACGGTGCCGCTGACCTTGGCATTGTCGATCGTCTTGGTCGTGGTGCCAGCCGGCGGCGTGGTTTGTGCAGCGGCAGTGGCGCCCAGCATCAGGGCGACGGCCGAAACACAGGCAAGCATCTGGATACGCATGAGAAAATCTCCCTTTTCCTGGCGGTGCGGGCGGCGCTTGGCTGCCTCATCCCCTATAACGCCGGGGCGGGTGGACTCCTTCGCGGCGCGCTTAGCGGCGGGGGCCCGCCTCGCGCGGCGGGCGGGCGGCGCGGGCGGCGCGCAGGGCCTGCAGGGCGCGCAGCTGCCGGGCCTGATCGGGCGTCAGCGTGCCGTTCTGCCGGGCCTGGCGCAGCGCCTGCAGCGCGGCAGCGCGATCGGCAGCGGTGGCGGGCAGATCGGCGGGACGCAGCGGAAGCGTGGACGTTTCGGCCGGATTGGTGGCGGCATCGGGTGCCGGCGTGGCGGCAATCGGTGCGCCGGTGGCGGCAGGCGGTGCGCCGGTGGCGGCAACCACCGGTGGCGGTGGCAGCACCGGGGCGGCGGTGGCCGGCAGGCCGGGTGGGGCAATATCGGGCAGGCGCGCCGGCCGGATCGCGGCGGCCAGGGCGGCGCGTTCAGGCCGGGCAGTGGCTGGCAGGCCGGGCCGGAGGCGTGCGGCGGCGGGCGGCGCGGGCGGGGTGAAGCGCGGCAGATCCGGGAGTGGCGGCGCGGCGAGGCTGGCCGGCAATCGGGCCGGCGGGGCAGCGACAGGGGCTGGGGTTGGGGCAGGGCCCGCAATTGCGGCGGCGGGCGGCGCTGCAGCGGTTGTCACCCGGGCCGGGCGCGGCGCCCGGGGCGGCGGGGCGGGGGCGCGCGGGGCCAGGCCCAGCCGTTCCAGCACCGGCGCGATCAGCGGTTGCAGCAGCGCCGGGTTGGCGATGCCGGCGGCCACGGCGCTGGCCAGCGCCAGGCTGGCGGTGATGGCCAGAACCGCGCTGCGGCCGGGGCGTAGCCAGGCGCGCTGCGGCCGGCGCGGCGCGGCCGGGGGCGGCAACGGCACCGGGTCTGCCGCCACGCCGGCCATGATGCGATCGGCCAGCCCGGCCGGCATGGCGGGCGTGCTCCCGGCGAGGGCGAGCAGGCCGGCAAGATCGGCATCGCTGATCGCGGGGGCAAAGCTCATGGCGCATCTCCCGGCAGGTCGGCGGCGGACAGGCCGGCGGCGGCCATCAGGCCCTTCAGGGCGGCGCGGGCACGGATCAGCAGCGATTCAAACGCCTTGGGGCTGAGATCCAGGGTTTCGGCGGCCATGGGCCCGGTCAATCCTTCCCAATAGGTCAAAACAATCGCGGCGCGCTGCCGTTCGGGCAGGGCGGCGACACAGGCCTGGATGCGCCGGCCCACATCCGCTTGCGCCAGCACGGCATCGGCCAGCGGCGCCGGATCCGGATCATCGGGCAGATCGGCCATCGGCTGCGGCCGTTTGCGCCGGCTGCGATCAATGGCCAAATTGGTCACCACCCGGGTGAGGAAGGCAGCGACCCCGGATTGCCCGGCCTGCCAGCGCGGGGCCTGGCGCCACAGCCGGGCAAAGCCTTCCTGCACCAGATCCTCGGCATCGCCGGCATCGCCCGCCAACCGGAAGGCCAGCCGCCACGCCGCCGGGGCATGCCGTTCCACCAGGCGGGCAAAGGCCTGGCGGTCGCCGGCGGCGGTGGCCGCCATCAGCGCATCATCCCCCTGGCCGGGATCGTCCAGCCGCTGCATCAACACCCTGGCGTGTGCCCTTTCCGGCCTGCCGGCCTGATCATAGGCTTCAACGCCGGGGCCGGCCAATTCCTTCGCGGCCAGCCCTGCGCGCCGGCGCAAAAATTCACCGGCGGCGCGAAGGAATTGGCGTGGCCCATGCGTTAATCGCGCGCGCAGTCTGTTCCATGGGGAGAAGCAACATGTCGAGGCGGGTGATGATGGCGGCCATGCTGGCCGTGATGGCCAGTGCGGCCAGCGCGCAGGAGGGCAGCGCCACCGCCCCGGCCGATCGCGACCGGCCGTGGACCCTGTCGGTGCTGGGCGGCATCACCGCTGTGCAGGCGCAGGCCGATCAGCCCTTTGGCAGCCTGGGCCTCGCGCGCAGTTTCGGCAACAGCTGGGTCAAGGGCGAAGTGACCTATGTGGGCAGCGGCGATGCCCGCGCGCTGACCATCCCGGCCGACACCTGGATCGGCGGGCTTTCGGCCGGCACTTATGTCGGCAATCTCGGGCTGGAGGCGCATCTGTCGCTGGGCACCCGCCGTTTTGATGCCAGCAGCTTTCGCACCCAGGCCGGGCAGGCGATCACGGTGGGCCGATCGGGCAGCCTGTTCGGGCTGGGCGGTTCGATCAGTTATGATATTGCCGTGGGCGACCGGCTGTTCCTCACCCCCTATGCCGGGGTGGATTACAACCAGATTGATTTCGCCGTGGCGTTGACCGGGCCGACCGGCCGGCCGATTTCCAGCCAGTCCCAATCGGCCGATGGCGTCACCGGTTCGGCCGGCGCAGCCTTCACCTACATGTTTGCCGGCGATGGCGGCAGTTTCGGCCTGAACGCCGCGTTCAACACCGCCAGCAACATCGCCGCCGTGGCCCAGGTCGGCACGGGCCAGCGCACCGCCGCCGGTACGCCGCGCTTTGTCGATGCGCCCAAGACCAGCGGCAGCTGGGGCGAACTGGGCGCGACGCTCAGTTTCAACATGTCGAAGGCGGTGGCGCTGGATCTGAGCGTCATCCAGACGGTGAGCTTTCCCTTTGGCGACACCACGGCGGGTATTGCCGGCCTGCGCTTCCGCTTCTGAGGCCGCAGCCGGGCCGCTGGCGTCATTCGCTGCGCAGCGCCTCGATGGGGGACAGGCGCGACGCGCGGATGGCGGGGTAACCGCCAAAGATCAGGCCGATGACGCCGGAAAAGGCGATGGCGAGCAGGGCGGTTTCCCAGCCGATGGGGGCGGGGAAATCGGCGATCCGTTCAAAGATGGCTGCCGCCGTCATCGCCAGGGCCAGCCCGATGCCGCCACCGATGATGCACAGCACGGCGGCTTCGACCAGGAACTGGTTGCGGATATCGCGCCGCCGGGCGCCAAGCGCCATGCGCAGGCCGATTTCGCGCGTGCGTTCGGTCACGCTGACCAGCATGATGTTCATGATGCCGATGCCGCCCACCAGCAGCGAGATGGAGGCAATGGCCACCAGCACAGCCTGGAAAATCTGGGTGACCTCACCCGAGGTTTCGGCGATTTCCTTGGTGGTGCGCACGGTGAACGGGGTGATCTTGCCCTTTGACACCTGGTAACGGGCGCGCAGCAGGGATTTGATCTCCCGGTCGGCGGCGATCAGCGAATCCTCGTCCTCAAAGCCGACGAACAACAGGGTGACATCATCGGGGCCCTGGGCCGCGGCGGTGGACAGGCGCTGGCGCAGGGTGGAGATGGGCACGATGATCTGATCATCATTGTCGTTGCCCAGATTGCTGCCCTTGCTTTCCAGCAGGCCGATGATGGTGAACGGCACGCGATTGATGCGAACGGTTTCGCCGATCGGGTTCAGATCGGGGAACAATTTGTTGGCCACGGTCTGGCCGATCACCGCCACCCGGGCGGCGGCGGCAACATCGCTGTTGGTGAGGAAGCGGCCATCGGATGTGTTGATGTTGGAAATGCCGGCGAATTCGGCGGTTGATCCAATGGCCTGGGTGGAGGCGCTGCGCCCGCCGGTGACCATCTGCACGCTGCTGCGGATCTGGGGCGCCACGGCGCGCACGCCGGGCACCTGCCGGGCGATGGCGTCGCCATCCCGTTCGGTCAGGCGGCCGCGATCGCCCGGGCGGGGCGGGCCATTGGCGCGTTCGGGTTCCGGCAGCACGATGGCCATGTTGGACCCCAGCGTGGCGATCTGCCGGGTGACCGACACCTGCGCCCCGTTGCCGACCGCCACGGCGACGATCACCGAGAACACCCCGATCATCACGCCCAGCGTGGTGAGGATGGAGCGCATCAGATTGGTGCGCAGCGCCGTGATCGCCACGGCAACATTGACGCCCCAACCGGCAATGGTGTCGAACAGCCTGGTCATGGCGCCGGCGCCCGGCGGCGGTTGGTGACGGGTGCATCCTCGATCACCCGGCCATCGCGGAAGACGATGCGGCGGGCGGCATATTCGGCGATGTCGGGTTCATGGGTGACGACCACCAGGGTGATGCCATCATCGTTCAGGCGCTGGAAAATGCCCATGATGTCGAGCGAGGTCTGGGTGTCGAGCGCGCCGGTTGGTTCATCGGCCAGCAGGATCAGCGGGTTGGTGACCAGCGCCCGGGCGATGGCGACGCGCTGTTGCTGACCGCCTGACAATTTGGCTGGCGTGTTTTCCAGGCGGTTGCCCAGGCCCATGGCGTCCAGCTTGGCCCGGGCCCGGGCACGGCGTTCGGCAGGGCCGATACCGGCATAGATCAGCGGCACGGCGACATTGTCGAGTGCGCTGGTGCGGGCGAGCAGGTTGAACTGCTGGAAGACAAAGCCGATCTTGCGGTTGCGGATTTCGGCCAGCGCATCGCTGTCGAGGCTCTTGGTGTCGACCCCGTCCAGCCTGAGCGTGCCCGAGGTGGGGACATCGAGGCAGCCGATCAGGTTCATGAAGGTGGATTTGCCCGATCCGCTGGCGCCCATGATCGCCACGAATTCGCCGCGCTGGATGGTGAGCGACACCCGGTTGACCGCGTGCACCAGTTCGCCGCCGATCACATAATCCTTGATCAGATCATGGGTTTCAAGAAGCGGTGCTGTCATCGTCGTCCGCATCGTCGGTCGGGATCCTGGGCTTCAGCGACCGGGTGCGCACCAGCACCTTGTCACCGGGCTTCAGGCCGGAAACGATCTCTGCATGATCATCGCCCTGCAGGCCGGTCTGCACCGGCTGGCGGCGCGGCTTGTAGGGATCGCTGCCCGCCACCCACACCGCCGGGCCGGGCGCCGGCTTTGCATCGGCCGGCGCGCCGCGATCGGCAGCCTTGGGGCGGAAGCGCAGGGCGCCGGTGGGCACGCGCAGCACGGCGGATCGGGTGCCGGTGATGATGTCGACATTGGCGGTCATGCCGGGCAGCAATTTGCCATCCTGGTTGTCGACATCGATGATGACCAGATAGCTGACGACATTCTGGGTTTCGACCGGGGCCTTGCGGATCTGGCGCACCGCGGCGCGGAAGACATGATCGGGGTAGCTGTCGACGGTGAACAGCACGCGCTGGCTGGCGGCGATCTGGCCGATGTCGGCTTCGTCCACCGATGCCTCCACCTGCATCTTGGTGATGTCTGCGGCGATTTCGAACAGGTTGGGCGTCTGGAAACTGGCGGCGACGGTGGTGCCCGGTTCGACCAGCTTGTTGATGATGACGCCGCTGGCGGGGGCGACGATCAGCGTGCGCTTCAGATCAAGCCGGGCCGATGACAGTTCGGCCGTGGCCTGGCGGATCTGGGCGTTGCTGCTCTGGATCTGGGCGGCCGCCACGTCCAGCGCGTTGCGGGCGCTGTTCAGCTTGGTCTGCGCCAGATCGAGATTGGCCCGCGAGGTGAAGCCGCGTTCGGCCAGCTCGCGCTGCCGGGCATATTCGCGGTTCTGGATTTCCAGCTCCAGCCGGGCGCGGGCGACATTGGCCATGGTCTGTTGCAGGCCGGCGCGGGCCAGCGCCACCTGGGCTTCGGATTGTTCGGTGCGGGCGCGCACACGGGTGGGGTCGATTTCGGCCAGCACCTGCCCGGCCTTCACCGGGGAGTTGAAATCCACATGCACGCGGGTGATCTGGCCCGACACCTCGCTGCCGACCTTGATGGTGTTGAGCGCGCGCAGCTTGCCGCTGGCCGAGACCTTGCGCACCACGTCGCCGCGATCGACGGCCTCGCTGACATAGTCATAATCGTGCGGGGTGGGGCGGACGGCGAGATAGGTGATGGAGAGCAGCGCCAGGGCGATCAGGCCTGACCAGACCGGCTGGCGTTTCGCCCATGCGCGCGCGTTGGTCAGCATGATCTCGTGTCGGAGCCTCGATGTGTGTTGTCATGCTATAACGGCCCGATCCGGCTTTGGCGAGGGAATCCGGCCGGCGCGCGCAGGCCCCGCGCCGGACAGGCTGGGGAGGATCAAAGAGAAGGGCCGCGCTTGCGGAGAAGCGCGGCCCTTTGTTCTGGCCATGTGGCCGGCTGACTCAGTCGTCGTTGCCGGTCAGGAAGCTGGGCAGGCCGCCGGCATCGCCGTCGCCACCCTTGTCGCCACGGTCTTCACGGTCGCGGCGGGGACCACGGTCGCGATCACCATCGCGGCGGGGACCGCGGTCACGGCCACCATCACGGCGGCGGTCGCCCCGGTCGCCGTCACGGCGCGGGCCACGGTCGCGGTCACCGCCTTCGCGCGGTTCGCGCGGGGGGCGGGTGTCGGGCAGTTCTTCGCCGGTTTCCTGATCGACGAGGCGCATGGACAGCTTGACCTTGCCGCGATCATCGACGCCGATGACCTTAACCTTGACCTGCTGGCCTTCGCTGAGCACGTCCTTCACGTTGGCCACACGCTCGTTCTTGATTTCCGAGATGTGAACGAGGCCGTCCTTGGCGCCCATGAAGTTCACGAAGGCGCCGAAATCGACCATCGAGACGACCTTGCCGGTGTAGATCTTGCCCACTTCCGGTTCGGCGACGATGCCGATGATCCAGTTCTTCGCGGCTTCGATCTGGGCCGGGTCGGAGCTGGAGATCTTGACGGTGCCATCGTCCTCGATGTCCACCTTGGCGCCGGTGGTGGCGACGATCTCGCGGATCACCTTGCCGCCGGTGCCGATGA
>CAZAWH010000116.1:0-9331 GCA_964488775.1 uncultured Sandarakinorhabdus sp.
GGGCGGAGAGGATCGCGCTTGGCCGCCCCCTCCGTCGCCTTCGGCGCCACCTCCCCCAGAGGGGGAGGATGGTTACGCCGCCTTTTTCGCCGCCAGCCCGTAGAAGCTTTCGCCCCGCGCCGCCATGTCACGCAGATAGTGCGGCGGGGCAAAGCGTTCGCCGTGGCGTTGGGCCAGCCGGTCCAGCGTGGCGACCACGTTGGCGATGCCGATCGTGTCCATCGCGCTGAACGGCCCGCCGGTGAAAGGCGCGAAGCCCCAGCCGAAGATGGCGCCCAGGTCGCCATCCTGCGGGGTTTCCAGCACGCCTTCGCCCATGCAGCGCGCGCATTCGACCAACTGGCGATAGAGCAGGCGTTCCTTCACCTCAGCGGCATCAGGCTGGGTTTCGGCCAGGCCGCCGGCCACCGTCTGCACCAGTTCGGGCCAGAGGTACTTCTTGGCCCCGCCTTCGGGATAGACATAGAAGCCTTTGGCGTTCTTGCGGCCGAAGCGACCGATTTCGTTCATCTTTTCGATGACCGTCTCGCCCGGCCCGCCCTTGTAGGCATCGCCCAGATCCTTCCTGGTCTGCTGCGCCACCTTGTAGCTGAGGTCGAGGCCGACTTCATCGTTCACGGCGAGCGGGCCGACCGGCATGCCCATCTGCTTGCCGACATTCTCGATCAGCGCGGGCACGGTGCCTTCACCAAGCAGCGCCAGGCCTTCCTGCACATAGGTGCCAAAGCAGCGCGAGGTGTAGAAACCGCGGCTGTCGTTCACCACGATCGGCGTCTTGCGGATCTGGGCAACATAATCCAGCGCCTTGGCGATGGCGGCGGCGCCGGTCTTCTTGCCGACGATGATCTCGACCAGCGGCATCTTTTCCACCGGCGAGAAGAAGTGGATGCCGATGAAATTTTCCGGCTTCGACCAGGCCTCGGCGAGGCCGGTGATCGGCAGCGTGGAGGTGTTGGAACCGAAGATCACATCCGGGCCGAGCACGGCTTCGGTGGCCTGGGTCACCTTGGCCTTGATCTCGCGGGTTTCGAACACCGCCTCGATCACCAGGTCACAGCCGGCGAGATCGGCATAATCGGTGGTCGGCTTGATGCGGTCGAGAATGGCCTGGGCCTTGTCGGCCGGCGTCTTCTTCTTGGCCAGCCGGTCAGCGGTATATTGCTTGCCCTTTTCGGCGGCTTCCTGGGTCGTGTCGAGGAGCACCACCTCGATCCCGGCCTGGGCCGAGACCATGGCGATGCCGGCGCCCATCAGGCCGGCGCCGAGCATGGCGACCTTCTTCGTTGGGGCGGGCGGCACGTCCTTCGGGCGGCGCGCGCCCTTTTCGGCGGCCTGTTTCGACACGAACAGGCTGCGGATCATGTTGCCGGCTTGCGGGTCGGCCACCACCTTGGCGAAATATTTGCTCTCGATGCGGATGGCGAGATCCATCGGCACCTGAACGCCTTCATAGACGGCCGACAGGATGGCGCGCGGGGCGTTCATGTTGTCGCCGGCGTTCACATGGGTCATGGCGTTGCCGCCCACGAACATCTGCGCGAAATTGGGGTTCAAGGCGGTGGCGGGGCCGCCGGGCATCTTGAAATTCTTGGTGTCCCACGGCTGCACGCCGCCATTGGGGTTGGCCTTCACCCAGGCCTTGGCGCGGGCGACGATCTCGGCCAGCGGCGCAACCTCCTGCGCGACGCCAAAGCCGAGTGCCTCCTGCGGGCTCATGTTCTTGCCTTGCAGCAGATACATCAGCGCCGCCTGCACGCCCATCAGGCGCGGCAGCCGCTGGGTGCCGCCGGCACCGGGGAACAGACCGACCATGATTTCCGGCAGGCCGAGCGTGATCTTCGGATTGTCGGCAATCACCCGGTAATGGCAGGCCAGCACGAATTCGAGGCCGCCGCCGAGGGCGAGGCCGTTGACGGCCGCGGCCACCGGCTTGCCGCAGGTTTCCAGATCGCGCAGCAGCCTGTTGAGGCCGAACACCGCATCGAACAGGGCAGCCATCTTCGATTTGCCCTCAGGCGGCTTGCCGCCACCCATCAGCGCGCCCATGCCCTTCAGATCGGCGCCGGCCATGAAGCCGCTGGCCTTGCCGCTGGTCAGCACGGCGCCCTTCACGGTATCGTCGGTCTTCAGCCGCTCGATGGCAGCGGCGAGATCGGCCTGCACTTCGGGCGTGATGACGTTCATCGACTGGCCGGGCACGTCGATGGTGAGGAGGAGGATGCCATCGGCATCGAGTTCGGTGCGGATTGCGGTGGTCATTGGGGTTTCCCTTTCTGGCTCCCCTCCCGCTTGCGGGAGGGGCTGGGGGTGGGAATTTTCTTCAACGGCGGGAACGGCCCGGGCGGGAAGACCCACCCCCGACCCCTCCCGCAAGCGGGAGGGGAGTTACACGCGTTCGATGATGGTGCCCGTGCCCATGCCGGCGCCGACGCACAGATTGACCAGCGCGGTGCCCTTGCCGGTGCGTTCCAGTTCGTCGAGCACGGTGCCCAGGATCATCGCGCCGGTGGCGCCGAGCGGATGGCCCATGGCGATGGCGCCGCCGTTCACGTTGATCTTGTCGTGCGGGATGTTCAATGCCTGCATGAAGCGCAGCACGACCGACGCGAACGCCTCATTGAGTTCGAACAGGTCGATGTCATCCTTGGTCATGCCGGCGCGGGCCAGCACCTTGTTGGCAACGAACTCAGGCCCGGTGAGCATGATCATCGGTTCCGAACCGATCGAGGCCATGGCGCGGATGCGGGCGCGGGGCTTCAGACCATATTTCTCGCCCATTTCCTTGTTGCCGATCAGGATGGCGGCGGCACCATCGACGATGCCCGACGAGTTGCCGCCGTGGTGGACGTGGTTGATCTTCTCGATCTCCGGATAGCGCATCAGGGCGATGGCATCGAAGCCGGGCATCGCCTCGCCAATGGCCTGGAAGCTGGGGGCGAGGCCGCCCAGGCTCTGCATGTCGGTGTTGGGGCGCATATGCTCGTCATGGGCGAGCACGACTTCGCCGATCACATCCTTCACCGGCACGATCGAACGCTGGAAGCGGCCTTCGGCCCAGGCCTGGGCGGCGCGGCGCTGCGATTCCACCGCATAGGCATCCACATCGTTGCGGCTGAAGCCATATTTGGTGGCAATGAGGTCGGCACCGATGCCCTGCGGCGCGAAATAGGTCTTGAAGGCGACCGACGGATCGGTGGCCCAGGCCGCACCATCGCTGCCCATCGGCACGCGGCTCATGCTCTCCACGCCGCCGCCGATGGCAAACATCGCCTCGCCGGTCATCACCTTGGCGGCGGCCATGTTGGTGGCCTCCAGGCCCGAAGCGCAGAAGCGGTTGATCTGCACGCCGGCGGTGGTTTCGGCATAATCGGCGTTCAGCACGGCGATGCGGGCGATGTCGCTGCCCTGTTCCCCCACCGGGGAGACGCAGCCCAGCACAACATCATCGACATCGGCCGTGTCGATCTGGTTGCGGTCGCGCACCGCCTGCAGCACCTGGGTCGCCAGCTGCACCGGCGTGATCTCGTGCAGCTTGCCATCCTTGCGGCCCTTGCCGCGCGGGGTGCGGACGGTGTCGTAGATATAGGCTTCGGTCATCTCTGGTCTCCTGGGCCTTCTGGTTCCCCTCCCGCTTGCGGGAGGGGTTAGGGGTGGGTTCTTCGAAATCTGGGGGTGTGCGGGTTCATTCCCACCCCCGACCCCTCCCGCAAGCGGGAGGGGAGCAGTGTCAGAACATCGCTTCCGGCAGCGCCATCACCACCTCGGCCCCGGCTTCCAGCTGGGCGCGCAGGGACGCGGTTTCGGGCAGCACGCGCGCGGCGAAATAGCGGGCGGTGATCAGCTTGGCGGTGTGGAAATCCGGATCGCTGGTGCCGGCATCAAGCGCGGCCTGGGACGCCATCGCCATCTTCAGCCACATATGGCCCAGCGCGACATGGCCGAGCATGCGCATGAAGGCGGTGGCGCCAGCGCCGGCATTGTCAGGGTTGGTCATGCCATTTTGCAGCAGCCACATGATGCCGGCCTGCACGTCAGCCAGCGCCTTGCCCAGCGGGCCGGTGAGGAAGGCCAGCCGGTCGTCGGCAGCGGCGGCGGCGAGATCGCTGCCGACCAGCGCCAACCAGGCCTGGGTGCCGCGGCCGCCCTTGGCGCCCAGCTTGCGGCCGACCAGATCGAGCGCCTGGATGCCGTTGGTGCCTTCATAGATCATGGCGATACGGGCATCGCGGACGAACTGTTCCATGCCCCATTCAGCGATATAGCCATGGCCGCCCAGCACCTGCTGGCAGTTGGTGGCAACTTCATAGCCGCGATCGGTGCCATAGCCCTTGATGACGGGGGTGAGCAGGCTGATCAAATCGTCGGCCATCTCGCGCTCGGCGGCGTCAGGGGCCTTGCGCGACAGGTCAACCCGGATGGCGCCCCACAGCACCAGGGCGCGCATGGCTTCGGTGAAGGCGCGCGCGTCCATCAACATGCGGCGCACATCGGGGTGGACGATGATCGGATCGGCCTTGCCCTCGGGGTTCTTCGGCCCGGTGAGCGACCGGCCCTGCAGCCGGCCCTTGGCGTATTCGACCGCGTTCTGATAGGCGGCATCGGCCTGGGCCAGGCCCTGGATGCCGACGCCCAGCCGCGCCGCGTTCATCATGATGAACATGGCGGCCAGGCCCTTCATCTCCTCGCCCAGCATGTAGCCGGTGGCGCCATCATAGTTCATCACGCAGGTGGCGTTGCCGTGGATGCCCATCTTGTGTTCGATGGAACCGCAGGTGACGGCGTTGCGGGCGCCCAGCGAGCCATCGTCGTTGACGATAAATTTGGGCACGATGAACAGGCTGATGCCCTTCACGCTGTCGGGCGCGCCCGGCGTCTTGGCCAGCACCAGGTGGATGATATTTTCCGACAGGTCATGCTCGCCGGCCGAAATGAAGATCTTGGTGCCGGTGATGGCATAGCTGCCATCGGCGTTCGGTTCGGCGCGGGTGCGGATCAGGCCAAGATCGGTGCCGCAATGCGGCTCGGTCAGGTTCATGGTGCCGGTCCAGCGGCCCTGCACCATGTTGGGCAGCCACTTCGCCTTCTGCTCCGGCGAGCCCACCACCTCGATGGCGGCCTGCGCGCCTTCGGACAGGCCGGGATACATGCCGAACGCCATGTTGGAGGCGGCGATGAATTCCTGCATCACTGCACCGATGGTGTAGGGCAGACCCTGGCCACCATGATGTTCGGGCGCGATCAGGCCGCCCCAGCCGCCGTCGCAGAACGCCTTGTAGGCCGCCTTGAAGCCATCAGGCGCGGACACGCTGCCATCGGGATGGCGGGTGCAGCCCTGTTGATCACCGGGAAGATTGAGCGGCGCCAGCACTTCGGAGCAGAATTTGCCACCTTCGTTGAGCACGGCCTCGACCAGATCGGGCGACACCGCCTCGAACCCCGGCACATGGGACTGGTTGTAGAGGCCGGCCACGGCCTCCAGCACGAACAGCGTGTCTTTGACGGGGGCGCGATAGAAGGGCATGGCGGGCTCGTTCTCAGGCTTTCAGTGATAGTTCGACGACAGCGCAGAATTGTTGCAGTTCCTGGATGGTCGCATCGATATCGGCGCGCTGTTCTTCCAGCAGGGCGATGCGCGCGCGGCATTTCTCCAGCGTGACGCGCTTTTGCGTCTGGCGGTGATCGCCGACGTCATACAAATCGATCATCTCGCGGATTTCGGCGAGGGAGAAGCCGACATTCTTGGCCCGCAGGATCCACGCCAGCCGGGCGCGATCGCGGCGCGAATAAATGCGGTTCTGCCCCTGCCGCTCTGGCGCGATCAGGCCTTGGTCTTCATAGAAACGGATGGCGCGCGGCGTGATGTTGAAGGCCAGCGCCAGTTCGGTGATCGAGAAATGGCTGGCATCACCGGCGGCCGGCGGGGCGGGCGCGGTGGCAAAGGCGTGCAGCAGCGCCGCGGGCGACTCGTCGGTGATGGCAGCCTCGGCCGGATTGCTCATGGCCGGATGGGGTAGTTGACGTTTACGTAAAGGTCAAGCTGGGGTATGACTTGACTTTGTCATGAATATTCCTCAATTTGTGGACAGGAGCGTGGCGATGCCGAAAACGATGACGTTGAATGTCCGCCTGTCTGGCCCGTTGGGGGATTTCGTTGCGGAAAATGTCGGCGAATCCGGCCTTTATGAAAATGTCAGCGAATATGTTCGCGACCTGATCCGCAAGGACAAGGAGCGCGCCGACCAGGCCCAGTTTGCCCGACTGCAGGCCGAATTGTCGGCAGCGTTCGCGGTTGCGGACGATCAGTTCGAAACGCTGACCGCCAGTGACATCATCAGCCGCAACCGGGGATGAGTGGGTTTCGCGTTTCGCGGGCGGCCGGGCACCGGCTGGACGAGATTTTTGCCTACACGCGGGACCGCTGGGGCCAGGCGCAGGCGGAAGCCTATATCAACGGCCTGTTCGCCCGCTTCGCCGCCATCGCGAACCGGGAATTCCCGTGGCGACCAGTGCCCGCGGAATTTGGCGTGAACGGCTTTGTCTGCCGAGAAGGGTCGCACTTCATCTACTGGAAACTGCTCGGCGATGGCGCGGTGGGTATTGTCACCATCCTGCACCAGCAGATGCACCAGATTGACCGGTTTCGGGAGAATTGGGGCTAAAGCCGGGCGATGGCGCGATTGGTGTGGCGGAAGACGCCGGGTTCGCTGCGCTTGGCCAGGGCCACGATGGCTTCCGCCACAGCGTCCGCCGGCAGGCTGCCTATGTCTCGCGGCAGGGCGAGGTCGATCACCGGGGCGGCCCATTGCAGAAAGCGTTCCACGGGACGGCGTTCGGCGCGGGGGCCGATGAGGAGGCCGGGCTGCAATATGTCGAGGCGGGGGAAGGCCATGGCGGTGAGGGCCGCCTCCACTTCGCCCTTGGTGCGCGGGTAGAGCAGGCCGGACCTGGGGTTGGCGCCGACGCTGCTGACGAGGATGAAATGCGTCACCCCCGCCGTCTTGGCGGCCCGGGCGAAGGCCAGCACGGCGTCATGATCGACGGCGCGAAAGGCGGCGTCGCTGCCGGCCTTGGCGCGGGTGGTGCCGAGCGCGCAGACCGCGACGTGGGCCGGGGGCAATGGCGGAAGATCGTCAAAATCGGCGACCACGCCGGGCCGGCCGGGGATGGGTCGGCGCGAAACCGGGATTGCATCGGGGCAGCGCGCCAGCACCAGCCCGCCGACCAGCCCGGTCGCGCCCGCGAGGAGGATCACAGCATCACCAGCCGGCCGCCGTCCAGCCGGCGGTAGAAGCAGTTCACCCGGCCGGTGTGGCAGGCGGGGCCAGCCGGTTCGACCAGCAGCAGCAGGCAATCCTGATCACAATCCACGCGGATTTCGACGACGCGCTGGATCGCGCCACTGGTCGCCCCCTTGTGCCACAGTTCCCGCCGGCTGCGGCTCCAGTAATGCGCCTCGCCGGTGGCCAGGGTGGTGGCCAGCGCATCGGGGTTCATGTGGGCGATCATCAGCACCGCGCCCGATGCGGCATCCACCGCCACCGCCGTCAACAGGCCATCGGCGCCCCAGCGGGGTTGGAATTCCAGGCTTTCGTCCAACGCATGGCTCATGTGACACTTTCATCACAACACGGGGGGCGACAAAGCCCCGCCTCCGACCTATATGGCGCGGCATCTGCCGAAAGACAAAGGCCGCCCACATGGACCAGATGCTCACCACCAATCCGTGGGAAGATGACCATCTCCACGAGGAATGCGGCGTGTTCGGCGTCTATGGCGCCGAAGGGGCCGCCGCGCTGGTGGCGCTGGGCCTGCATGCCCTGCAGCACCGCGGCCAGGAAGCCGCCGGCATCACCAGCTTCGACGGCAAGGACTTCCACAC
The DNA here is from genome assembly GCA_964488775.1 of uncultured Sandarakinorhabdus sp. Taxonomy (GTDB): domain Bacteria; phylum Pseudomonadota; class Alphaproteobacteria; order Sphingomonadales; family Sphingomonadaceae; genus Sandarakinorhabdus. The sequence goes on from CAZAWH010000116.1 coordinate 7,880, forward strand.
CCACCGCGCCATGGGCCATGTCGCCGGCAATTTCGACAATGATGCGGTGATCAACAAGCTGAAGGGCGAGATTGCCATCGGCCACAACCGTTATTCCACCACCGGCGAAACCGCGCTCAGGAACGTGCAGCCGCTGTTTGCCGAACTGGCCTCGGGCGGCTTTTCCGTCGCCCACAACGGCAATATTTCCAACGCGATGACCCTGCGCCGCGAACTGGTGCGGCGCGGCGCGATCTTCCAGTCGACCAGCGATACCGAGGTGATCATCCACCTCGTCGCCACCTCATCCTATCGCACCCTGCTCGACCGCTTCATCGATGCGCTGAAGCGGGTGGAGGGTGCCTACAGCCTGATTTGCCTCACCGCCGAAGGCATGCTGGCCTGCCGCGATCCGCTCGGCATCCGGCCGCTGGTGCTGGGCCGGCTGGGCGACAGCTACATCCTCGCCTCCGAAACCGTGGCGCTCGACATGGTGGGGGCGACCTTCCTGCGTTCGGTCGAGCCGGGCGAGCTGATCATCATCACCGGGCGCGGCCTGCGCTCGATCCGGCCGTTCGCGCCGCAGCGGGCGCGGCCGTGCATCTTTGAACATGTCTATTTCAGCCGGCCCGATTCGATGATGGACGGCAGCAGCGTCTATGAGGTGCGCAAGCGCATCGGCGCCGAGCTGGCCCGCGAGAACCCGGTGGAAGCCGACATGGTGGTGCCGGTGCCCGACAGCGGCGTGCCCGGCGCCATCGGCTATGCCCAGGAAAGCGGAATTCCCTTCGAACTGGGCATCATCCGCAGCCATTATATCGGCCGCACCTTCATCCAGCCGGGGGACCAGATCCGCAACCTCGGCGTCAAGCTGAAGCACAATGCCAACCGCGCCCTCATCCAGGGCAAGCGCATCGTGCTGATCGATGATTCGATCGTGCGCGGCACCACCAGCGTGAAGATCGTGCAGATGCTGCGCGAGGCCGGCGCGGAGGAGGTGCATATGCGCATCGCCAGCCCGCCGACGCGGCACAGCTGCTTCTATGGCGTCGACACGCCGGAACGCGCCAAGCTGCTGGCCGCCCAGATGGACGTGGAGCGCATGCGCGACTTCATCAAGGTGGACAGCCTGGCCTTCCTGTCGATCGACGGCCTGTATCGCGCGGTGGGCGAACCGGTGCGCGATGACCATGCCCCGCAATATTGCGACGCCTGCTTCACCGGCGACTACCCCACCCGCCTGACCGACCAGGAAGAGGTGGAGGTGCCCGACCAGCTGAGCCTGCTCGCGGAACGGGTGATCTAGGATCCTCCCCAAATTTGTGTGGGGAGGTGGCGCCATTCCTCCCCAGCCGAAGGATGGGGAGGTGCCGAGCGCAGCGAGGCGGAGGGGCTGCGACGGAGGGGCTCTGCCGCCACGCGCCCCTCCACCGCCGTTCCGGCGGTCCCCCTCCCCAAACAAGTTTGGGGAGG
>CAZAWH010000117.1:0-9277 GCA_964488775.1 uncultured Sandarakinorhabdus sp.
TCATGTCGCTTTCGTTGATCGCCTTCCAGCCGGCGATCGACGAGCCGTCGAACATGAAGCCATCGGTGAGCATGTCTTCATCGATCACGCTCGACACCATGGTGAGGTGCTGCCACTTCCCCTTGGGGTCGGTGAAACGCAGATCAACCCACTCGATTTCCTTTTCCTTGATCATGCCAAGGATATCTGCAGCAGTGGCCATGTTGGCTCTTCCCTTGTTGCTGTTGTTATTCAAGAAACCCAGCGATCAGATGGCGTCGCTGTCACGCTCGCCGGTGCGGATGCGCACCGCCATGTCGATGGTGGACACGAAAATCTTGCCGTCGCCGATTCGCCCGGTGCGGGCGGCGTTGGTGATGGCATCGACGACGCGTTCCACCTGGTCGTCGTCCACCACCACTTCCAGTTTCACCTTGGGCAGGAAATCCACCACATATTCGGCGCCGCGATAGAGTTCGGTGTGACCTTTCTGCCGGCCAAAGCCCTTGGCCTCGGTCACGGTGATGCCGGACACGCCGACCTCGTGCAGGGCTTCCTTCACTTCGTCCAGCTTGAACGGCTTGATGACGGCTTCGACCTTCTTCACAGCTCTCTCCTGCCCCGGTTCGCTGGTGATGCGCGGCCAAGCCCCGCCCCCTGGCGAGACTGCAACCGAGGCAACTCATGCGCCTTTTGAAATCGCCGCGCCACCGTAATTTGGCCTATTTGACGCACTGCGGCATTCACCGTCATTGCCCCGGATCAAGCCGTCAGACCGTGGTGGCATAGCCGCCGTCGACGGTGATCACGCTGCCGCACAGGAAGCCGCTGGCCCGGCTGGCGAGGAACAGGGCGACTCCCGCCATGTCATCTGCATTGCCCCAGCGCTGCATGGGGGTGGCGGCGCGGAAGGCCTCGCGGAAGTCCTCGGCGATGCCGGCGGTCATCTTTGACGGGAAGAAGCCGGGGGCGATGGCGTTGACGGCAATGTGCCGCCCGGCGAGGAACTTGGCCATCATGCGGGTGAGGTGCAGCACCCCCGCCTTGGACGCGGCATAGCTGTAGGTTTCGAGGTCGGAGACATGCTGGCCATCGATCGACCCGATGTTGATCACCTTGGCCGGCGCGGCGCTGGTGCCGGCGGCGGCGAGTTGCGGCAGCAGTTTCTGGGTGAGGAAGAAGACGGATTTGACGTTGAGATCCATCACCTTGTCCCAGCCGGATTCGGGGAAGTCATCAATGCCGGCGCCCCAGCTGGCACCGGCGTTGTTGAACAGGATGTCGAGCGTGGGGAAATGGCCGGCGACGGCGGCGGCGAACCGTTCGATCTCGTCCATCCGGGACAGATCGGCCGGGATGGCGATGCAGTTGGGGCCCAGTTCATCGGCCAGCGCCGTGCAATCGGCGGCCTTGCGGCTGGTGATGATCACCCGGGCGCCGTTTTCGATAAGGGCGCGGGTGATCATCTCGCCAATGCCGCGGCTGCCGCCGGTGACCACGGCGGTCTTGTTGGCCACGCTGAACAAATGTTCGATCTTCATGTCGCGTCGTCTCCGATGATTTCGCCGGCCGCGCGGGCGCGGGTGAGGCGGCTGGATTCGGCCAGCGGCAGCCAGCGATAGACCAGGACCAGGCAGGTGATGGTGACCGGCGCCATCAGCAGCAGCGACAGCACCCCGGTGCCGAGATCGCCGCTGACCTTGGAAACAAAGCCGGTGAACCACGGGCCCAGGCCCAGGCCGAACAGGGTGGTGCCGATGAAGAAGGTGGCGGTGGCGGCGCCGCGCATGCGCGGCATCACCAGATCCTGTGTGGTGGCGGCGGCGACGCCGACATACATGGACCCGAAGATGGTGGTGGGGGCATAGCAGAGGAAGAAGGTGGCCAGATCGCTGGTGGTATATTGCATCCAGATGAAGGGTGCCGGCACCAGTGTGGCGAGGCTGCCGACGATAATCCGGCCGGACGGGTGGCGTTTCTTGGCCGCATCGCCCAGCACGCCGCCCAGGATGGTGCCGATGAAGCCGCCCAGCGCGCCGCCGCCGCCCAGAAGGAAGGCCACCGCCTCGCGGGTGCCATACCAGGGCACCGGGGCGCCGCTGGTCGCCATGGGTTCGACGAAGGTGCGCATGGCATAGGGCGCCGCCCAGAAGCCGACCGAATAGCCGACAAAGCTGATCGAGCCGAAGCCCAGGATGGTGAAGACGAAGGCCGGCGTGCCCCAAATCATCGCATAGGTGGGCTTGTCACGCCGCTTGATCGATTGCGCCCAGCTGATCACCGCATAGAGGCCGGTGCCGACGGCGAGGAACTGGGGGATTTCGCCGGTGGCGGCCACCAGCGCGGAGACGATCCCGGCCACCAGCGCCAGCGCCGCGATGTTTTCCAGCAGCGCCTTGCGGCCGAGCAGCGCCATGTTGACCAGGGTGAGGGGTGGGATGACGCTGGCCATGTCGGCCAGGAAGTTGCGGATGATGGTGCGCCCGGCCATCGGCACCGGCGGCGGCAGGCCGTCGGCGCGGCCACGGATGGGTTCGATCAGGGTGGCCACCCACAGCGCCAGCAACAGGCCGGGAATGCCGACCGCCATGAAGGCCGCCTGCCAGCCAACGAGGCCAAGCGGGCCGCCACCGGGATAGGCGGTGTTCCAGCCCTTCACCACCACGGCCCCGATCAAGAGGGAGACGCCGCCACCCAGATAGAGGCCGGCGGCATAGATGGACAGGGCGGTTGCCCGCCGGGCCTTGGGGAACCAGTCGGAAATCATCGAATAGGCCGACGGGCCGGCGGTGGCTTCGCCGACGCCGACGCCGATGCGGGCCAGCGACAATTGGGTGAAGCTGCCGGCAAGGCCTGACAGGGCGGTCATCCCCGACCACAGGGTGAGGCCGAAGCTCAGGAGGCGGGTGCGAACCCAGTTGTCAGCCAGGCGGCCGATCGGCACGCCGAACAGGGCGTAGAAGACGGCAAAGGCGGTGCCATAGAGAAAGCCGAGCTGGGCATCGGTGAGATCGAGGTCGCGCTTGATGTCTTCGGCGAGGATCGAGAGGATCTGCCGGTCGATGAAGTTGAAGACATAGACGAGGACCAGCAGCGCCAGCACATACCAGGCATAGGGGCCGCCGACGGCGGGCACCTTGCCGTGCGGTTCCGTGCCCGGCGTTTCCTGATCGGCCATCCCCATCCACCCCGAATTGCCGGCCCGTTCGGCCCATCGGGGCAAAGGCTTATCAGCCGTCCTGCCGCCTGTCACCCATCACATCGGCAAAGCTGATCTGGCCGTCATAAAGGGCGCGCACCACCAGTTCGGTGCGGCTGGAGACATTGTAGCGCCGTTTGGCCGCTTCGAGATATTTGTGCACCGTGCCTTCCGACAGGCCCAGCAGCTGGCCGGCGACCCAGTTGGATTTGCCGCGCGCCGCCAGCACCAGGCAATCGAGCTGGCGCTGGGTGAGGCGGACCTGATCGGTTTCGCCGTGATGGCCGGCCAGTTGCAGCCGGCGCGCGGCTTCGAACGCGAAGCAGGCGAGATATTGCGCCGCGGGCAGCGCGTCGCCGGGCAGTTCATCGCGATCGGCAACGACAAAACTGACCAGGCCCGAAGCCTGCCCCGGAACATGGATGGGCACGGTGTAGCCATTGGCCAGCCCGGCCGCCCGGGCCGCCGCCATATAGGCCTGATGCCGGCCATTCAAAGGGATGAGCGCGGGCAGGTTGCTCCAGGCAAAGGGCGTCACCTGGCGTTCGCAGGCCAGCAGCACCGGATCGTCGGCCAGCCGGCCCTGCTGGGCCAGTTGTTCCACCCAGTGGTCGGGAAAGTCGCTGAGACGCAACGTGCCCAGCCGGGTCGCCGACAGGCGTTGGGCCAGTGCGAAATGATCGAAGCGGAAGCTGCGCGTCGCATCCTTCAGCACGAGGCCGACATCGGTCAGCGTCGGCGCCTCCCGCACCGCGCGCACGAATGCCTGCACATCCCGGAAAACATTGGACTGATACCCCACGCGACAAGCCCCTTTGTCGCCGCACAGCCCTGCGACGTACTGCCGGTCGACGCTCCCCCTTGCCGAGCCGTGGTTGGCACGCCTATCTCAGACACAACAGACGTTTGAACACCATAGATGGTGAACAATGGTTTTACAACGAGGTACAAATGACACGTGAAGTGGCAATAATTGCCGGTGGCTGTTTCTGGTGCACCGAAGCCGTGTTCAACGATCTGCGCGGCGTTGAGGCGGTCGAATCCGGCTATATCGGCGGCCATGTCGCCAATCCGACCTATGAACAGGTCTGTTCCGGCAGCACCGGCCATGCCGAGGCGGTGCGCATCGAATATGATTCGTCGGAACTGAGCTATGCCGACATTCTCGACATCTTCTTCCACACCCATGATCCGACCACGCTGAACCGCCAGGGCGGGGATGTTGGCACCCAATATCGGTCGGCGATCTTCCCGCAGAATGGCGTGCAGGCGGTGGAGGCGGAGGCCGCCATTGCCCGCAACCAGGCCAGCTGGGACGCGCCGATCGTCACCCGGATCGAGCCCAATGCGCCGTGGTGGCGGGCAGAGGATTATCACCAGCGCTATTTCGAGAACAATGGCACCCGGAATGGCTATTGCGTGGCGGTGGTGGGCCCCAAGCTGGCCAAGTTCCGCAAGACCTATGCCGCGCGGCTGAAGCGGTAAGCGTTCATTCCACCGTCACCGATTTGGCCAGGTTGCGCGGCTGGTCAACATCGGTGCCCTTGGCCAGGGCGACGTGATAGGCCAGCAACTGCACCGGAATGGCGCTGATCAGCGGGCTGATGAACGGATCGACTGTGGGCAGGGTGATGCCGGCGGTGGTGCCGTGGCCATGGGCGGCGGTGCCTTCGGCATCGGAGATCAGCACGACACGGCCGCCGCGGGCCATGACCTCCTGCATGTTGGACACGGTCTTTTCAAAGCGCGGGCCCGACGGGGCGATGACGATCACCGGCACATGTTCGTCGATCAGCGCGATGGGGCCGTGCTTCAGCTCGCCCGCGGCATAGCCTTCGGCGTGGATATAGCTGATTTCCTTCAGCTTCAGCGCGCCTTCCAGCGCCATCGGATAATCCGGGCCACGGCCGATGTAGAGAATGTCGCGCGCCTTGGCGAGGGTGGGGGCGAGGGCGGCAATCGCCTCTTCGGCCTTCAGCGCCTGGTTCATCGCGGCCGGCACTTCGGTGAGCAGATGGACCAGGCGGGCTTCTTCCGCCGCGTTCACCCGGCCCTTGGCCTTGCCCAGCGCGATGGCAAAGGCCGCCAGCACCGACAATTGGCAGGTGAAGGCCTTGGTGGAAGCGACGCCCACTTCTGGCCCGGCGTGGGTGGGCAGCAGCAGCTGGGTTTCACGCGCCATGGTCGAGGTGTCGACATTGACCACGGCGGCCACCATCTGGCCGCCGGCCGCAGCATGGCGCAGCGCGGCCAGCGTGTCGGCGGTTTCGCCCGACTGGCTGATGAACAGGCACAGGCCGCCCGGTTCATAGACCGGGTCGCGATAGCGATATTCCGACGCGTTCTCGATGGCGACCGGCACGCGCGCCAGGCTTTCGATCCAGTAGGAGGCGACATGGCCGGCCAGCAGCGCCGTGCCGCAGGCGACGATCTGAACCCGCTTCACGTCGGCCAGATCGAACGGCAGCTCGCGCGGCAGCGCCACGGTTTCGGCCAGCGGATCCAGATAGGCGCCCAGGGTTTGCGCCACCACAATCGGTTGTTCGTGGATTTCCTTTTCCATGTAGTGGCGGTGATTGCCCTTTTCCATCACCGCGGCGCTGGCCGACGAGGTGATGAAGGCCCGCGACACCGGCTGGTCATCGGCGTCGAACATGGCAGCGCCCGTGCGGTCGAGGCGGACCCAGTCACCTTCTTCCAGATAGGCGATGCGGTTGGTGAACGGCGCCAGGCCCAGCGCGTCGGAGCCGAGGAACATCTCGCCCTGGCCTTGCCCCACCACCAGCGGCGAGCCACGGCGGGCGCCATAGAGCACATCAGGGTGGGATTTGAACAGGATGGCGAAGCTGAAAGCGCCGTGAAGCCGCTTGAGCGTGGCGGCCACCGCCTGATCCGGGGTGGCGCCGCCGGCCAGTGCGAGTTCGAGCAGATGGGCGACGACTTCGGTATCGGTGTCGGACGACAGGCTGCGCCCGGCCGCCAGCACCTCGGCCCGCAGCGGCTTGAAATTCTCGATGATGCCGTTGTGGACGAGGCAGACATTTTCGGTGGCATGGGGGTGGGCGTTGCCGGTGGTGGGCGCGCCGTGGGTTGCCCAGCGGGTGTGGGCGATGCCGATGGTGCCGGGCAGCGGATCGGCGGCCAGTTCGCGGGCCAGATTGGCGAGTTTGCCCGAGGCACGCCGCCGGTCCATCACGCCATGATGGATGGTGGCGATGCCGGCACTGTCATAACCGCGATATTCCAGCCGCCTGAGGCCATCGATCAAGCGGTCCGCCACCGCTTCGCCCGACAGGATGCCAATGATGCCGCACATTATTGCTTGCCTTTCTTCGCGGTCTGGATGCCGCGGAACCGCGCCGCCCAGCCCGCCCGTTCATCCTGCCGGCCGCGCGCCACGGCAAGGGCATCGGCGCTGACATCGCCGGTGATGGTGCTGCCGGCACCGACAATGGCGCCCGCGCCGATGCTGACCGGTGCGACCAGCGCGCTGTTGGAGCCGATGAAGGCCCCGGCGCCGATCACGGTCTGATATTTGAAGAAGCCATCATAGTTGCAGGTGATGGTGCCGGCGCCGATGTTGGCCTTTGGCCCGACCGTGACGTCGCCAAGGTAGGACAGGTGGTTGGCCTTGGCGCCATCGCCCAGCACGGCTTTCTTGGTTTCGACGAAATTGCCGATCTTGACGCCCTGGCCCAGCACGGTGCCGGGGCGCAGCCGGGCAAAGGGGCCGATCTCGCAATCAGGGCCGATCACGGCGCCTTCGACATGGCTGTGGGCGCGGATGGTGGTGCCGCTGGCGATGCGGACGCCGGGGCCGAACACCACGAAAGGTTCGATGGTCACATCGGCTTCGATGGCGGTGTCGGCGCACAGGAACACGGTTTCGGGCGCCTGCATCGACACGCCGGCCGCCATCAGTTCGGCGCGGCGGCGGCGCTGGAAGATCGCTTCCAGCTGGGCCAGTTCGGCGCGGCTGTTGGCCCCGGCCACATCATCGGCGGCGGTTTCGATCACCACGCACGCCCGGCCATCGGCCAGGGCCAGGCCGACGATATCGGGCAGATAATATTCGCTGGCGGCATTGTTGTTGGTGACGCGGGCGAGCAGGGCGAAGAGATCGCGGCTGTGCACGGCCATCAGGCCGGAATTGCACAGGGTTTCGGCGCGTTCGGCGGCGCTGGCATCCTTGTATTCCACCATTTTCGCGATGGCGCCATCGCGGGCGATGATGCGGCCATAGGCACCCGGATCGGCGGGGCGGAAGCCGAGCACGGCGACCGCGACATCGCCGGCCAGCGCATCGAGCAGCCGCTGCATGGTGGCGGCCGGCACCAGCGGGGCATCGCCATAGAGGATGAGGATCTTGCCATCAAAGCCGGCGAGCGCGGTTTCGCCCTGCTGCACGGCATGGCCGGTGCCCAGTTGCGGCTGCTGCACCGCCACGTCGGCGCGGCCGGTGACTTCGGCCTCGACCTGTTCCTTCAGGGCGCCGACCACCACGACGGTGCGCGATGGCCGCAGTTCGGCCAGGCTGTCCATCAGGTGGCGCAGCATGGGTTTGCCGGCGATGGGGTGCAACACCTTGTGCCGGCTGGATTTCATGCGGGTGCCCATGCCGGCGGCAAGGATGATGGCGGCGATCGGGGCAGGGCTGCTGGTCACGATGGCAGCCCTGCCACAATGCCACGGGCTTGAAAAGTGGCGGTTCCGGGCGCAACGGATGACGCGGAACTGCAACAATTTTCAGGCACGGCCACCGGCGTGACGCTTCCCAAAACCATATTGTTCGATCTGGATGGCACGCTGGTCGACACCGCGCCCGATCTGGCCGGCGCGATGAACCATGTGCTGGCCAGCCTGGGCCGGCCCACCCTGCCGGTGGATATGGTGCGCCATCTGGTGGGCCATGGCGCCCGGGCGTTGATCAGCCGCGGGCTGGAGGTGACCGGGGAGGCCCGGCCCGATCTGGTGGAACCGTCGATGCCGCTGTTCCTTGACCATTATGCCGCGCACATCGCCGATGCCTCCCGCCCGTTTGACGGGGTGGAACGGGCGCTGGATGCGCTGGCGGCGGCGGGCTGCCGGCTTGCCATCTGCACCAACAAGCCGACCGGGCTGGCCAACCGCCTGGTGGCGGCGCTGGGCTGGCAGGGGCGGTTTGCCGCCGTGATCGGGCACGACATGGCCCCGAAGGCCAAGCCCGATGCGTCGCATGTGATGGTGACGCTGGCGGCGTGCGGCGGGCAGGCCGGGGATGCGGCCTTTGTGGGCGATTCGGCCACCGATGCGGGGGCGGCGCGCAATGCCGGCCTGCCGCTGGTGCTGGTGCGCTTTGGCTATACCAATGTGCCGGCCGACACGCTGGGCGCCGATGCCCTGATCGACCATTATGATGAACTGGTGCCGGCGCTGGCCGGCTTGCCGCGGGCATGACCTCGCTGGAAATCGCCCTTCTGGTCCTGGCGGTGATGCTGCTGGGCTATTTCCTGGGCCGGGTGACGGCGCCGGAGCGGGTGGAGCTGCCGCCGCCACCCCCGGTCGATGAACCGGTGCCGGCCAAGGCGGATGCGCCGCCGGCCGATCTTTTGCACATCGAAAGCCTGAATGGCCCGGTGCTGATCCTGCGCGGCACCTGGATCGAGGCGGCCAACAGCGCGGCGCGCAGCCTGCTGGGCGCGCGGGTGGTGGGCAGCGACATCCGCTTGACCGTGCGCCACCCGGCCTTGCTGGACGCGGTGGACCAGGTGATGGCCGATGGCGCATCGGATGAGCGTGAGATCACCGGGCTGGGAGAGGGCAACCGGAGCTTCCGGCTGCGCGCGCTGGCCGATGGCGATGGCCGCTGCATCGTTCTGCTGGATGACGTGACCCAGGCCAAGGCCACCGAACGGATGCGGGTGGATTTCGTCGCCAATGCCAGCCACGAGCTGCGCACGCCGCTGGCGACGCTGACCGGGTTCATCGAGACGCTGCAGGGCCCGGCGGCCGAGGATGAGCCGGCGCGGCAGCGGTTCCTGGCGATCATGGCGCAAGAGGCCGACCGCATGCGCCGGCTGATCGACGATCTGATGAGCCTGTCGCGCATCGAGCTGGACA
>CAZAWH010000118.1:0-9022 GCA_964488775.1 uncultured Sandarakinorhabdus sp.
GGTCGCCCGATGATGCCCGCATCGCCGTGGCCCGGGTGGACGAAACCCCGGTCAAACAGGTCACCCGCGCCGCCATCGGTGCCGATGGCACCCGCCTGTTCACCCAGGCCTATCCGGCCGCCGGCACCGCCAACGCCAACGTCACCCTGTGGCTGGTGAACCCGGACGGGACGGGGCGCACCGCCATCGATCTGGGCAATCCCGCCGATCATTATATCGCCCGCGTCGCCTGGGCCCAGGACGGCAAGACCCTCTATGTCCAGCGTCTGACCCGCGACCAGACCCGGCTGGACATCATGGCCATCGATCCCGCCACCGGGGCTGCGCGGGTGTTGCACAGCGAAACCGCGACCACCTGGATCAACCTGCACAACAGTTTCCAGCCGCTGAAGGATGGCAGCATCCTGTGGGCCAGCGAGGCGGACGGCCATCGCCACCTCTATCGCCTGGCCGGCGCCAAGGCAGTTCAACTCACCCGCGGTCGTTGGGCAGTGGATGAACTGGTCGGCGTGAACGAGAAGGACGGCCGGCTCTGGTTCACCGGTTTTGCCGATTCCACCCTCGAAAAACATGTCTATGCCCTCGATTTCCGCAAGGGCGGCGCCACCCCGCAGCGGCTGACTGCGCCCGGCGGCTGGCACGAGGCGGTGATGGACAAGGCCGGCCGCCGCCTGATCATCACCAGCACCACCCCCACCCAGCCGGCGCAGGTGTGGCTGGCCGATGGCGCCGGCAAACGCCTGACCTGGATCGAGGAAAACCGGCTCGATGCCAATCATCCCTATGCCCCCTATCTGGCCAGCCATGTCGTGCCCGAATTCGGCACGCTGAAGGCCGCCGATGGCCAGACGATGGATTGGCGTCTGCTCAAACCCAAGGGGCCCGGCCCCTTCCCGGTGCTGGTGCAGGTTTATGGAGGGCCGCATGCCCACAACGTCCACAAACGCTTCCCGGCGGTGATCGAACAATATCTGGTCAGCAAGGGCTGGGCAGTGTTCCAGCTCGACAACCGCGGCAGCAACGATCGCGGCAAGGCCTTTGAAGACCCGATCCATCGGGCCATGGGCGGCGTCGAGGTGCAGGACCAGTTGCAGGCCCTGGCCTGGATCAAGCAGCAGCCCTGGGCAAGGGCGGACAAGATCGCCGTCAACGGCTGGTCCTACGGCGGCTACATGGTGCTGAAACTGCTGGAGGCCGCCCCCGGCCAGTTCGCCGCCGGCATCTCGGGCGCGCCCGTCACTCGCTGGGAGCTGTATGACACCGCCTATACCGAGCGTTATCTGGGCAACCCCAGCGTCGATGCCGGCCCCTACCAGCGCTCAGGCGCGCTCGGCGATGCCGGCAAGATCAAGGACCCGCTGCTGCTGATCCACGGCATGGCTGATGACAATGTCGTGTTCGAAAACTCGCTGGCCATGATGACGGCGCTGCAACGCGCGAAGACGCCGTTTGACCTGATGGTCTACCCCGGCGCCACCCACGCCACCCCGGGGCTGGAGGTGCACACGTGGGTCACCCGGCTGCAGTTCCTGGGGCGGACAGTGGCACCGACCGGGTTTTGAGGGGGATAGATCCTCCCCCTCTGGGGGAGGTGCCGAGCGCAGCGAGGCGGAGGGGGCTCGCGAAGCCAGGGCTGATGCTGCGGCCCCAGCCCCCTCATGTGACCCTCGCGCCGAAGGACCAAGCCCGCTCATGCTGAGCTTGTCGAAGCACCGCACAAGTTTGCCAGCTGGCCCCGGCGGTCGCGGCCGGCGGCAGAGCCGCCGAGTCCGCTTTGGACGCAAGCGAAAGAAGGAAGAAAGCGCGCGGCAAAGCCGCGCCGTCGGACGACTCACGAAAAAGGCGACCTCGAAGGTCGCCTTTTTTGGTCGCCGGCCGGAGTGCGGCGAGTCTGGAAATAGCTGCGCTATTTCCAGCCGCCTTACTCGTAATCCCCACCCATATTCTGGTTACGGGGCGGCTGGGCGGCGGTGATCCGCAGCGCCTCGGCCGAGGCCGACAGCGAGCCGATCACATCCGGCGTGTCGTCATCTTCCGCCTGCACGCGCTGCATGCCGACCACCATCGATTCCTGCAGGTCGGCCGGGCGGATGGTCTGTTCGGCGATCTCGCGCAGCGCCACCACCGGGTTCTTGTCCCGGTCGCGGTCGATCGTCAGTTCCGAACCGGACGAGATGTTGCGGGCACGATGCGCGGCCAGCAGCACCAGGTCAAACCGGTTGGGGACCTTGTCAACGCAGTCTTCAACAGTCACGCGTGCCATGAAGTGGCTCCGAAAAATCCGATGTGGGAATGGCGCTCCCTGACTCGCCGGGGCCGCAAAGTCAAGGAAATTGCCCCGCCACACGGGTGGCACAGCTTGACTCTGGCCGGTCACGCCCCTAACGCACCCGCTTCGCATCTGGCCCCGCACCCCGGTGAAGCGGTGGCCCACGGCAGCAACTGGCTGTCGCGGCGAGACCGGGACCAACGTTGAAGCAGAAGCCAAGGATATCACATGTCGAAGCGTTCGAACGCGAAGTACAAGCTTGACCGCCGCATGGGCGAGAACATCTGGGGCCGCCCCAAGAGCCCGGTCAACAAGCGTGAATATGGCCCGGGCCAGCACGGCCAGCGCCGCAAGGGCAAGATCAGCGATTTCGGTCTGCAGCTGCGCGCCAAGCAGAAGCTGAAGGGCTATTACGGCGATGTGACCGAAAAGCAGTTCCGCAAGGTCTATGCCGAAGCGGTGCGCATGAAGGGCGACACCTCGCAGAACCTGATCGGCCTGCTGGAACAGCGCCTCGACATCGTGGTCTATCGCGCCAAGTGGGCGCCGACCGTGTTTGCCGCCCGCCAGATCGTCAACCATGGCCACATCTGGGTGAACGGCGTGCGCTGCAACATCGGTTCGGCCCGCGTGAAGCCGGGCGACGTTGTCGAGCTGGGCCCGAAGGCCCGCGAAATGGCGCTGGTGCTGGAAGCCCAGAGCCTGTCCGAACGTGACGTGCCGGAATATGTCTCGGTCGATGGCAACAAGGCCACCTATGTCCGCGTGCCGACGCTGGACGAAGTGCCCTACCCGGTGAAGATGGAACCGAACCTGGTCGTGGAATTCTATTCGCGCTGATCGCAGCGCCGCGAGCGCGCATGGTTCCATGCGCGCCCCCGGCCTTCGCCGGGGCAGGCTGGCGCCAGATCGGCCAGCGACCGAAAAAGGGCGGCTCTCCAGCCGCCCTTTTTTGTGTCGTCTGACGGCGCGGCTTTGCCGCGACGCCGCATGCCCCTTTTGGGTTGCAGGCCGGGCCAATCCCCCCCAAGATAGTCGGCTATGCTGCGCCAGTATGAATTGGTCGAGCGGGTCAAGGCCTATGACCCGGAAGCGGACGAGGATCTGCTCAACCGCGCCTATGTGTTTTCGGTGAAGGCCCATGGCAGCCAGCTGCGCGCCAGCGGTGACCCGTATTTCAGCCACCCGATCGAGGTCGCCGGCATCCTCACCGACCTGCAACTGGACGACAAGACCATCGCCACCGCCATCCTGCACGACACCATCGAGGACACGGTGGCCACGCAGGAACAGATCGAACGGCTGTTCGGCCCCGATGTCGGCCGGCTGGTCGATGGCGTCACCAAATTGTCCAAGATCGAAACCCAGACCGAAAGCGAGCGCCAGGCCGAAAATCTGCGCAAGTTCCTGCTGGCGATGTCCAACGACATCCGCGTGCTGCTGGTCAAGCTGGCTGACCGGCTGCACAACATGCGCACCCTCCATTATATCGGCAAGGAGGAGAAGCGCCGCCGCATCGCCCGCGAAACCATGGACATCTATGCCCCACTGGCGGAGCGGATCGGCATGTATGGCTTCATGGAGGAGATGCAGGAACTGGCCTTCAAGCATCTGGAGCCCGAGGCCAGCGACATGATCGCCCAGCGCATGGCCCGCCTGCGTGACACCACCGGCGCCAACGTGCACCGCATTACGGGCGCGCTGGAATCGCTGCTGCGCTCAAAGGGCCTGGCCGCCAAGGTCACGGGCCGCGAAAAGCGCCCCTCCAGCATCTGGCGCAAGATGCAGGCGCGGCAGATGAGCTTTGAGCAATTGTCCGACGTGATGGCCTTCCGCGTCACCGTGGAGGATGTGTCCGAATGTTATCGCGCGCTGGGCATCGTCCACGGCCGCTGGCCGATGGTGCCCGGCCGCTTCAAGGATTTCATCTCGACGCCCAAGCCCAACGGCTATCGCTCGCTGCACACTTCGGTGCTGCTCGGCGGCGAACAGGCCCGCATCGAGGTGCAGATCCGCACCAAACTGATGCACGAGGAGGCCGAATATGGCCTCGCCGCCCACTGGGCCTACAAGCAGGGGGCCGAAGGTGCCCCGGCGCGCGAGGCCTATCCCTGGCTGGAGGATCTGCTCGACGTGCTGCAGGATGCTGCCAGCCCGGAAGAGCTGCTGGAAAACGCCCGGCTGGCGATGTTCCAGGATCAGGTCTTCGCCTTCACCCCCAAGGGGGAACTGTATCAGCTGCCGCGCGATGCCACGCCGGTGGATTTCGCCTATGCCGTCCATTCCGATCTGGGCGACATCTGCGTGGGCGCCAAGGTGAACGGCCGCGTCGTGCCGCTGCGCACCCGGCTGGTCAACGGCGACCAGGTGGAAATCCTGAAGGGCAAGGTCAAGGCGCCCGATCCGGCCTGGGAAGCCTTTGTCGCCAGCGCCAAGGCCCGCGCTGCCATCCGCCGCCATGTCCGCCAGAAACGCCGCGAGGAATTGCAGGCGATGGGCAGCAAGCTGCTGGACGCCGTGGCGGCCCGCCTGCGCGTCGGCCTTGATGACGAGATTCTTGGCCCGGCGCTGGGCCGGCTGAAGATCCATGATCGCGCCGCGCTGGAACTGGCGATGGCCGAAAATCACCTCAGCGATGATCAGGTCGCCGAGGCGCTGGTGCCCGGTTCCAGCACTGCGCGCCGCCCGCGCACCGCCAAGGCCAAGGCCGCCACCGCCATTTCCATCGAAGGCCTCACCCCCGGCGTCGGCTTCCTGCTGTGCGATCATTGCCGGCCGGTGCCGGGCGATCGCATCGTCGGCGTGCGCCATCCCGATGGGCCGATTTCGGTGCATGTCATCGATTGCGACCATCTCGCCGACGAGAGCGGCGAATGGCTGGACGTGAAATGGGGCGCCGAAAGCGCCGGTGCCGCCGCGCGCATCGCGGTGGTGGTGCACAACCAGCCGGGTGCGCTGGCCAGCCTGGCGGCCAGCATCGCCGCCCACAACGCCAACATCGTCGGCCTGGCGCTGAAACACCGCGACCGCGAATTCCACACCGACATCGTTGATATCGAGGTGGAAAGTGTTGCCCACCTCGCCACCATCCTCACCGCCCTTCGCCAGGTGAAGGCCGTGGTTTCGGCCGAACGGGTGCGATTATAGGCTTGCGGCCGCCGGCCCGGCAGTTACGCTCCCTGCTTCATTCCTGGGGGGACCTGCCATGCGCCGCATCTTTGCCGCCATCATCGCCGCCACCCTGACCACCAGTGCGCTTGCCGCGCCTGTGGCCAGCGACACGCCGGGCAAGACCGCCGCCGGCACCGCCTTTACCCAGCCCACCGGCTTTGACCGCGCCGACGCCGGCGCCCTCACCGAACTGATCGCGCCCGAAACAGATGCACGCGCGGCGCTCGTTGATGTCGGAACAGCGGCCGATGCCACTGCCGCCGTGAAACAGGCCTGGGCGCAATGGGCCGGGCACGACGTGCCACCGCTGCGCGTGGTCGCGCCATCCACCCCGCGATTTGGTTGGGAGGAACGGGTGAATTTCACCTATGACACCCCGCCCAATGCCAAACGCTGGGTCGGGGCCTGGGCCTTCCGCCGTGGCACCGCCTGGACGGTCACCCTGTTCGACATGCCCGAAGCCATTGCCGACAAGCGCGGCGCTGCCATCAGCCTTATCATGCAAAGCCAGCGCCCAGCCGGCTATGCCCCCGAAAGCTTTGCTGGCAAGACTGCCCACAAGCTCACGCCCGAACGCGTCGCCATCCTGCGCCAGTTCATCGCCGAGGGCATGAAGGCGCTGGATGTGCCGGGCGTGGGCCTCGCCTTCATTCAGGATGGCCAGGTGGTTTGGGAAGGCGGGCTGGGCGTGCGCAAGCTCGGCGACCCCACGCCGGTGGATGCCCACACGCGCTTCATGATCGCATCCAACACCAAATCCATGGCCACCATGCTGCTGGCCGAACTGGTCGATGCCGGCAAGCTCAAGTGGGACCAGAAGGTCACAAGCCTCTATCCGGCCTTCCGGCTGGGCAATGATGCCACCACGGCGCAGGTGGAAATCCGCCATCTGGTCTGCGCCTGCACCGGCCTGCCGCGCAAGGATCTGGAATGGCTGTTTTCCACCACCGCCCAAACCCCGGCGGCCGACACGTTCCGCCAGCTCGCGGCCACCCAGCCGACCAGCAAATTTGGTGAGGCGTTCCAATACAGCAATCTCATGGCATCGGCCGCCGGCTATGTTGCCGGCCATGTCTTCTACCCCGGCATGGAACTGGGCGCGGCGTTCGACAAGGCGGTGGCCGATCACATCTGGAAACCGCTGGGCATGGCCGATTCCACCTTCAGCTTTGCCGTCGCCGAGGCCGGCAACCACGCCACCCCGCACGCCACCGCACTGGATGGCCAGACCGTCATCTCGTCGGTGGGCAGCGCCATCAACCGCACCGTCGCCCCCTTCCGCCCGGCCGGCGGTGCCTGGTCATCGGCGCACGACATGATCCGCTATGTCGGGCTGGAACTGGCCGAAGGCAAACTGCCCAACGGCCAGCAGCTTGTTTCAAAAGATGCGCTGTTCGCCCGCCGGGCGCGCGGCGTGCGCACGGGCGAAAATCAATGGTATGGCATGGGCTTGTGGGACGACAGCCGCACCGGCGTGACGGTCATCGACCACGGCGGCGATCTGGTGGGCTTCCACAGCGACATGATGTGGGTGCCGTCGGCCGGGGCCGGTGCGGTGATCCTCACCAACAGCGACGATGGTGTGTATCTGCGCGGCCCGCTGATGCGCCGGCTGCTGGAGCTGCTGTACGATGGCAAGCCAGAGGCCGAAGCGGAGATCAAGGCCGCCGCTGCGCGCAGCAAGGCCGAAACCGCCGACCTCCGCGGTCGCATCACCCTGCCCGCCGATCCCGCCGCCGTGGCCGCCCTGGCCAGCCGCTACACCAATACCGAACTCGGCCCGCTCACCGTGGTGCGCAATGGCAACCGCCTCAGCTTCCGCTTTGCCGCCTGGGAAAGCGAAATGGGCACCCACCGCAACACCGACGGCAGCCTCAGCTTCGTCACCGCCGCGCCGGGCCTCACTGGCGTTGATCTCGTGGTCGGCAGCACCGCCGGCAAGCGCAGCCTGACCGTTCGCGATTCCCAGCACGAATATGTCTTCACCGAAGTGACACCGTGACACTTGCCGCTGTGGCCAAGCCCCATTAGGCGCTTGGCCAAAGGCAGGAGTGTCAAATGACCGACGACGACGTGCTGGCCGAATTCCGCGCTGCCGAGGCGCTGCTGGAAGGCCATTTCATCCTGTCATCGGGCCTGCGCTCGTCCCGCTATCTGCAATGCGCCCGGGTGCTGATGGATCCGGCCCGCGCCGAACGCCTGGCCGTGGCGCTGGCGGCCAAGATCCCGGCCGCGGTGAAGACCCAGATCACTGCGGTCATCGCCCCGGCGATGGGCGGCCTCATCTGCGGTTATGAACTCGCCCGCGCGCTGGGGGTGGATTCGATGTTCGTCGAACGGCCCACCGGCATTTTCGAACTGCGCCGCGGCTTCCGCCTTGCGCCGGGCCAGAAGGTGCTGCTGATGGAAGATGTCGTCACCACCGGGCTCTCGTCGCGCGAAGCCATCGCCGCGATCGCGGCCGCCGGCGGCGCGGTCATCCACGCGGCTTCGCTGGTGGATCGCTCCAACGGCAAGGCGGATCTGGGCGTGCCGTTCACGCCGTTGATCCGGCTGGATGTGCCCAGTTACCAGCCCGATGCCCTGCCGCCGGAACTGGCGGCGATCCCGGCGATCAAGCCCGGCAGCCGCGCGGCTTGATCGCGCTGATGGCCCTGATCGCGGCGGCGGCAACGCCGGCTGCTCCGGGCCGCGTCGCCAGCGTTGCCGAAGGCCAGGGCTTTGCCGGCCTGGTGCTGCTTGCCGAAGACGGCAAGGTCACCCTGGAACGCGGCTTTGGCCTGAAATCGGCCAGCGCGCCGCCACGGCCGCGCCAGCCATCGGATTTCCTGCCCGGCGATCGCTGGCGCTGGGCCTCGGTCACCAAGCAGATCATCGCCACCATCGCCCTGCAGGATGTTGCCGCCGGCCGGCTGGCGCTGGATGCGCCGATCACCCGCTATCTGCCCGGCTTTCGCGGCCCCACCGGCAACCGCATCACGGTGGCCATGCTGCTGGGCCACGAATCGGGCCTGCCCGACAGCAATGCCAATGGCGGCGCCGCCTTCCGTCCCGGCTTTCGCGGCAATCTTGATCCGCTGACCGGCCTGTGCGCCGGCCCGGTGCGTGACCAGCCGGGCGCCAGCTTCTTCTATGACAATTGCGATTATCTCGTCGCCGGCCGCCTGCTGGAAGCGGTGAACCGCCAGCCGCTGGCCAGCCTGCTGTCCACCCGCATCCTGCGGCCGCTGGGGTTGAGCAGCGTCGCACTGGCCGGCCCGCATGTGACGGCTGCCGGCGAAGGGCCGATCAACCTTGCCGCCTATGGCAGTGCCGGCGCGCTCACCGGCACGGCGCGCGATCTGTGGCGCTTCGATCAGGCCCTGATCGATGGCAAGCTGCTGCCCCGGGCCCAGCGTGACCTGATGTGGGCCGGCAAGCCCGGCAATGGCTTTGCCGCGCTGGGCCAATGGTCGTTCCAGGCCCGGTTGCAAGGCTGCGACAAGGATGTGCAGGTGATCGAACGGCGCGGGGCCATTGGAAGCGTCCAGGTGCGCAACTATATCCTGCCCGAACGCAACATCGTGCTGATCGCCATGACCA
>CAZAWH010000119.1:0-8976 GCA_964488775.1 uncultured Sandarakinorhabdus sp.
CCGGTCGGCCCGCGGTGGATGGCGTTGGGCGGGCAATCGGCCATGCAATGGGGATGCTCGCAGTGGCGGCAGCTGGTCGGCACGTGCAGATGGGCATAGGTGCGCCCGGCCTCGCGGTCCAGCCGCGACAGGCCATCGTGGGTGTCGGCGCAGGCCTTCTCGCAATTGTCGCAACCAACGCAGAGCTTCTCGTCGATCAGCAGCACATCGGTGGCTTCGCCGACGCCCTGTTCCACCAGGAAATTGGCCACCCCGGTGTACAGGTCCACCACGCCGGAAAAACTGTCCTTCTTGGATTCGATATAGTTGTTCAGCCGCGTGCGGTTGGCCATCTCGCTTCGCAGCTTGTCGAGCAGTTGCGGCTTGGCGGCGAGCAGGGCGCGGAAGGGTTCACCGGCGAGGCGGATCACATCGCTCTTCACCGCGGCGCGCACCGTGGCGCTGCGCAGCGATCCATCGATCACCGCCATTTCGCCGACGAAACTGCCGGCCGGCACATAGGACAGGAACACCGGTTTGCCGCCGATGCTCTTTTCCACCACCATCGAGCCGGAGCGGATGATGAAGATGTCGTCGCCGGCCTCGCCTTCCCTGATGATGGCCTGGCCGGCACGGATGCTTTCCACCTTGGCGCCGGCGATCACGTCCACCAGATCGGCCGGGGCCAGGCCGGACTTGAAGATCTGCAACAGGCTGCGTTCGGTGGTGATGCGGGTGATTTCGCGCGCCGCCGATGGCACCTGGCTCATCAGCTTCAGGGCGGCGTTGCGGCTGATCTCCACCAGGATGCAATCGCTGCCGGCCCGGATGGTCGCGCCGCGCCGCCGCCCGGAAATCAGACCCACCTCGCCAAAGATGGTGCCGGCATTGATCGGCACGGTGATCGACGGGTCGTTGGGGTTCACCTCCACCAGCACCTGGCCATCGGCGATGCCGAACAGCGAGGAGCCCGGCGCGTTGCGTTCGAACACCACGGCCCCGGCCGGGTAGAGCTTCACGCTCGAATCCAGCATGAACTCGCGCATCTGCAAGCTGGACATGCCCGACAGGATCGACACGCGGGTGCGCAGATATTCCAGCCAGTCCGCCACGCTGCGCCCGCTGGGCAGGCCGGCGAACTTGGCCTCCAGAATGGGTTCGTCGGCCGGCTTCAGATCCAGATTGCCGTTGATGAACTCCACCACGTCGTGGCCCTGGTTCATGCAGTGCTTGATCAGCGGATAGCCGGCGAGTGCGCCCACCACATAGATGCCGGGCGCCGTCGATTCGAAGGTGGCCGACAATTTGGGAAAGGCCAGCCGGTCATTCGAGGCGAATTCCACGCCGCAGCCTTCGACAAAGCCGCGCGGCGGCGCCGATCCCATGCGGGCGATGATCCGGTCACACCGGGCCCGCACCTCGCCATCGCGGGTGTCGAGCGTGATGTGGCCGGTCTCGATCTCCTTGGTGGTGGTTTCGGTCATGATGCTGATGCGGCCGGCGTCGCGGGCGGCAAACAGCGCCTTCACATTGGCATCCTTGGCGTTGGCGAAATCCGCCGAGCGGTTGACCAGCGTCACCGTGTTGTTCTGGGCCGGATCGGCGCACAGGCCGAGCGCATTCTCGATCCCGGCATCCCCGCCGCCGATGACGAAGATATGCTCGTCGGTATATTCGGTGGGGTCATCCAGCTGATACTGCACATGGGGCAGGTTGCCGCCCGGGCAGGTCATCAGATTGGGATTGCCCTGGGTGCCGATGGCCAGGATCACCGTGTCGGCGATGATCTCCTCCCCGTTGGTCAGGGTCAGGCGATAGGGCGGGGCGTGGCGCTGGATCTCCTTGGTGTCGGTGCTGCCGTCACGCTTGCGCGTCACGATCTTCATCACCGATCCCGCGATGGCCGGGCCGGTGCCGACGATGGCCTTCACCTCGGCATGATATTTCACGTTGACGCCCGCCGCGCCGGTCTGATCGTTCCAGGTGCCCAGCACCACCTCGCGCTTGCCGGCCTCGAAATCCAGCGGCGAGCGCAGCACCAGCTGTGATGGCGTCGCCATCACATGCTTGCCCTTCTGATATTTGTAGATCGTGTCCGACAGATGGTCGGTCTTTTCCAGCAGCACGTGCGACAGGCCGAGTCTGGCCGCATGTGCCGCCGCCGACAGGCCGGCCGGGCCTGATCCCACGATGGCGATGCGAACCCCGGTCACGCTAGCTGTTCCCCCCGGTACAGGCGCTTTGGTCAGGCGCATGGCGTCGCACCGGTCCCCGGTGGTGCTTCCCCATTGCGATAAATCCTAGCATCTTGATACGCATCGGCTAGACCAAGAATGACGGGCCGGCGCATTTTTCCGCCACCCGCCCATCAGGAGCCCCGCCTGCCATGCTTGCCGAAATCGGCCATTTCGCCCTGATCCTCGCCCTGCTGGTGGCGGCCACCCAGGCGGTGCTGCCGATGCTGGGCGCGGTGCGCGGCGATGCGGCGCTGATGGCGTTCGGGCGCAGCGCCGCCGGCCTGCAGGCGGTGTTGATCGCCATCGCCTTCGCCTGCCTGATGACCCTGTTTGGCCAGGCCGATTTTTCCGTCGCGCTGGTTGCCAACCACAGCGCGCTGTCGCAGCCGCTGCCCTATCGCCTGGCGGCGACCTGGGGCAATCACGAAGGCTCGATGCTGCTGTGGGTGCTGGTGCTGGCGCTTTATGGCGCCGGCATCGCCCGCTTTGGCGACAATCTGCGCACCACGCTGCAGGCCCGGGTGCTCAGCGTGCAGGCGATGATCTCGGTCGCCTTCCTGGCCTTTGCGCTGTTCACCTCCAACCCGTTCGCCCGCCTCTCGCCGGCGCTGCTGGATGGGGCGGAGCTGAACCCGCTGCTGCAGGATCCCGGCCTCGTCTTCCACCCGCCGCTGCTCTATCTTGGCTATGTCGGCTTTTCCGTCACCTTCAGCTTTGCCGTGGCCGCCCTTCTGGAAGGGCGCGCCGATCCGGCCTGGGCGCGCTGGATGCGGCCCTGGGTGCTGGCGGCGTGGGTGCCGCTCACCTGCGGCATCACGCTGGGCAGCTTCTGGGCCTATTATGAACTGGGCTGGGGCGGCTGGTGGTTCTGGGACCCGGTGGAAAACGCCAGCTTCATGCCGTGGCTGCTCGGCACGGCGCTGCTGCATTCGGCCATCGTCACCGAAAAGCGCGGGTCACTCGCCGGCTGGACCATCCTGCTGGCCATCCTGGCCTTTTCGCTCAGCCTGATCGGCACCTTCCTGGTCCGCTCCGGCATCCTCACCTCGGTCCATGCCTTTGCGGTCGATCCCGAACGTGGTGTCTTCATCCTCGCCATGATCATCGGCGCCACCGGCACCGCGCTGGCGCTGTTTGCCAGCAAGGCGCCGCAGATGAAATCGGGCGCCCTGTTCGGCAGCGTCAGCCGCGAGGCCGGGCTCACGCTCAACAATCTGCTGCTGATGGCGCTCACCGCCGTGGTCTTCCTCGGCACCTTCTACCCGGTGATCATGGAGGCGCTGGCCCCGGCCAACAAGATTTCGGTCGGCCCGCCCTATTACAACCTGGTGTTCGTGCCGCTGTCGGTGCCGTTGCTGCTGCTGGTCACCGCCGGGCCGATGCTGGCGTGGAAGCGGGATGATCTGGCGGTGGTGGGCCGGAAGCTGCTGGTGCCGGCGGTGCTCACCGCGGCGCTGCTCGCCGGCCTGTCGCTGTGGACCGGTCTCGCCCAGGCGTCGGCGGCGCTGGGCCTGGCGCTGGGGGCCTGGCTGGTGCTGGGTGCCGGCCTGGTGCTGGCGCGGCGCTGGTGGGGGGCGGGCGGCTTTTCGCTGCGGCTGGTGCGCACCACGCCGGCGGCCACCATCGGCCTGGCGCTGGCCCATGCCGGCATCGGCTTCACCACCGCCGGCATCGCCGCGATGAGCAGCTTTGCCGCCGAACATATCCTGGTCATGCGCCCCGGCGAGACCACCACGGCCGGGCCGCTGAGCCTGACCATGCTGGGCGCCGAAGAGGTGGACGGCGCCAATTACCGCGCGCTGCGCGCCCGCTTTGCCGTGCGCCAGAACGGCGGGGAGCGCATCCTGGTGTCGGAACGCCGTTTCTATGACAACAGCCGTAACCAGACGACCGAGGCCGGCATCGGCGTTTCCGTGCTGGGCAACCAATATGTCGCCATCGGCGATGTCCAGTCCGACGCGAAGGGCCAGGGGCTGGTGGTGCGGCTCTATTGGCACCCGCTGGTGGGCTGGATCTGGTTTGGCGGCCTGCTGATGGCGCTGGGCGGCGCGGCCAGCCTGTCGGATCGCCGCTTCCGCATTGGCGCGCCGCAAACCCGCGCCCCTCTTGCGCCCGCGCTGGTTCCGGCCGAATAAGCCCGCCATGAAGCGCCTGCTCTTCATCCTGCCGATCATCGCCTTTGTCGGCCTCGCCGGCTTTTTGGGCTATGGCCTGACGCAAGACCCCAAGGAACTGCCGAGCCAGCTGATCGACCGGCCCTTGCCCGAATTCGTGCTGGCCGGCATCGATGGGCCTGATCTGGCCAGCGCCAGCTTCCGCGGCGAACCGCGCCTTCTGAATGTCTGGGCCAGCTGGTGCGCCGCCTGCCCGCAGGAACACCCGGTGCTGGAACGCATCGCGCAGGAAGGCTTCCCGGTCTATGGCATCGCCTGGAAGGACAAGCCGGACGACAGCCGCGCCTTCCTCGCCCGCTTCGGCAACCCCTATTCCGGCCTCGGCATGGACCAATCCGGCCGCACCGCCATCGATCTGGGTGTCACCGGCGCGCCGGAAACCTTCGTGGTGGACAAAAAGGGCCGGGTCCGTTTCAAGATTGTCGGCCCGATCAGCCCGGAACAATGGGAAGGCGAGATCAAGCCGCTGATGCAGCAGCTGAGGGCCGAGGCATGAGGGCATGGATGACAATCCTCCCCCTCTGGGGGAGGTGCCCGAAGGGCGGAGGGGGCTTTCAGCGCGGAGCGCGCCGCCCCCTCCGCCTCCCTGCGGTCGGCACCTCCCCCAGAGGGGAAGGATTTCTGGCCAGCCACGGTTCTACCCGCAAGGGCAATGGCCTCGCCTGGCTCCTGCTCGCCCTGCTTGTCGCCGCCCCGGCGGCGGCGGTGATGCCCGATGAAGTGCTGCCCGATGCGGCGCAAGAGGCCCGCGCCCGCGCCATCAGCAAGGATTTGCGCTGCGTCGTCTGCCAGAACCAGTCGATCGACGACAGCGACGCCCCGCTGGCGCGCGATCTGCGCCTGCTGGTGCGCGAACAGATCGCCAAGGGCAAATCCGATGCCGAGGTGCGGGATTATGTCGTCGCCCGCTATGGCAATTTCGTGCTGCTGAAGCCGCCGGTGGAAGGCGACACGCTGCTGCTGTGGGCCGGCCCGTTCGCGGTGCTGATCCTGGGCGGCATCGGCGTGGCGGTCTGGCAACGCCGCAAACCTGTTACCGCCGCCGACGCCCCCCTTTCCGATGCCGAACGCGCCGAGCTGGATCGGCTGAGCTGAAACCGGACCCGACATGACCCTGTGGATCATCCTCACCGCATTGACGGCGCTCGCCGCCGCCTGGCTCACCATCCCGCTGGTGCGCCGGCACGAGGCCCGGGTGGACGCCCGCGCCGCCACCATCGCCGTGCTGAAGGATCAGCTGGCCGATGTCGATGTGCAGCTGGCGGCCGGCAGCATTCAGCCCGGCGAGGCCGAGGGCCTGCGCAACGAGATCCGCCGCCGCCTGCTCGCCGCCGGCCACATCCCGGCCGAACTGGATCGCACCATGGGCCAGAAGGCGCTGTCTGGCCTGGCGCTGGGCATGGCCGCCATGGTCGCACTGGCCGCCGCCGCGCTTTACACCAACATGGGCCAGCCCGATCTGGCCGGCAGCGTGCCGGCGCCGGGTGCCGCCCCGACTGCCGCCGCCGCCGCACCCGCCGCCGCACAGGCGCAGGGCGAGGTGGCGCAGCTGATCACTGGCCTTGAACAGAAGATGCAAGCCAACCCGCAGGATCCCGAAGGCTGGCGCATGCTGGGCTGGAGCTATTTCCAGACCGGCCGCTATGGCGATGCCGCCAAGGCCTATGCCCGCGCCATCGCGCTGAAGCCCGATGGCGTCGGCTATCAATCCGCCTATGGCGAGGCGCTGGTGCAGGAAGCCGGCGGACAGGTGACGCCGGCCGCCGCCGCCGCCTTTGCCAAGGCGGCGCAGCAGGATGGCGCCGATGCCCGCGCCCGCTATTTCCTGGCGGTGCGCAAGGCCGAAACCGGAGACCGCAAGGGCGCCATCGAGGATTGGCTGCGGCTGCTGGCCGATTCGCCGGCCGATGCCCCCTGGCTGCCGCAGCTGCGCAGCGTGATCGAACAGACCGCCGCCCAGGCCAGGATCGACATCGCCGCCCGCCTGGCCGCCACCCGCCCGGTCGGCAATGCCAGCGTGCCCGGCCAGCCCGATCCGGCTGCGGCCGCCGCCGCCACCGCAGCCACCGCCGCGCCGGCCGGTGCGCCCGCCGGCGTGATGCCCAGCCCCAGCCGCGAACAGGTGCAGGCCGCGCAGGCGATGAACCCGGCCGACCGGCAGGCGATGATCCGCGGCATGGTCGATGGCCTGGCTGAAAAGCTGAAGGCCAACCCGAAGGACGAAGCCGGCTGGCTGCGCCTGATGCGCGCCCGCCAGGTGCTGGGCGACACCGCCGCCGCCCGCACCGCCCGGGATCAGGCGCTGGCCGCCTTCACCGGCGACGCCGCCGCCCAAGGCCGCATCCGGGCAGCGGCAGCGGAGATGGGGCTTTAATCGTCCGGCCCCAAACTCGGATCCAGATCGCGCGGGCGGATGAACTTCACCAGTTCGGCGCGGCCGCCGTCGATCTGGGCCCAGCGGTCAATGGCGATATCGAGCCGGGCCAGGGTGGCGGTGGGATATTTCAGCTCGGCTTCGGCGCGCAAGCTCCCGCCCGGCGGCACCAGTTCCAGCAGCAGATCCTCCAGCCCCGGATTGTGGCCAACCAGCATGGCATTCTGGTGATCGTCGGAAAAACCGGCGCACAATTCCACCAATGTGGCCGATGAGCTGAGATAGATGCGCTGTTCATAGACTGGGGCGAGCGGATGGTTGACCCCGGCTTCCAGCCCCTCGATCGTCTGGCGCACCCGCACCGCCGGCGAGGCAAACACCAGGGTGGGATCGGGCATGTCCCCCCGCCGGATCGCGGCGCCCAGCCATTGGCCCACCTTCATCGCGGCCCGGCGGCCACGATCATTCAGCGGCCGGTCAAAATCGCGCAGCAACGGATCGTCATAGCCCGATTTGGCGTGCCGCAAGAGGATCAGCGTCTTCATCGCGGGCCAAGGCTTGGCACATCAGGCAGAGCTTTGCCAGCCTTCACGCCGGCCCGCACCAGCGCCACGGCTTCGTCCAGCGTCACCCGTTCGATCGGCACGCCGGGCGGGAACGCGCCCAGCAGCCGGCTCGGCACGGCCGGGCCCAGCAGCACGAAATGGCCGCGGTCATCGGCCCGGCGGATCAGCCGGCCAAAGGCCTGCGCCAGCCGGCCCATCGTCACACGATCATCGAAGGCATTCCCGCCGCCAGCCAGCCGGCGCGCGGCGTGCAGCACGGTGCGGCGCGGCCAGGGCACGCCTTCCATGATGACCTGGCGCAGGCTGTCACCCGGCACATCCACCCCGTCGCGCAGGGCATCGGTGCCCAACAGGCTGGCCCCCGGTTCGGCCCGGAAGATATCGACCAGCGTCGCCGTGTCGATCGGATCGACATGCTGGGCATAGAGCGGCAGGCCGGCGCGGGCCAGCGGATCGGCCAGCCGGGCGTGCACGGCGCGCAGCCGCGCGATGGCGGTGAACAGGCCCAGCGTGCCGCCGCCCGCCGCCTCGATCAGGGCGCGATAGGCATGGGCCAGCGCCGCCACATCGCGCGGGCGCACATCGGTGACGATCAGCACCCGGGCCTGGGCAACATAATCAAACGGGCTGGCGGCGGCGAAATGCAGCGCCGGGGCCGGCAGATGCGCCGCCCCGGTGCGGGCATCGGCGTCGCGCCAATCATCGGCGAGCGCGTCGGGGCGGGAGCGCAGCGTGGCGGAGGTGACGAGCACGCCATGCGCGGGCTCCAGCACCGCCCCGGCAAAGGGCCGCATCGGATCGAGCCAGCGGCGTTGCAGGCCAACGTCGAGCAGCCGGCCATCGGCGCGGACGATTTCCAGCCAGTCGATGAAATCGGCATCGGCCGGGCCGCCCAGGCGGGCGAGCAGTGCCGTCCACGCCGTGATCAGGCCCGCCCGCAGTTGCAGGCCGGCGCGCGCGCCTTCCACCCGGGCGCGCGCGCCGCCATCCAGCCAGTCGGGCGGATCATCCAGCAGGAACGCCAGCCGGCCATCCAGCTGCGCCATCGGCCGCGCCAGTTTCTGCAGGGCCGCCGCCGCATCGGCTGCCGCCTCCACCAGCCGGGGTGACACCTCGGCCACCTCGGTTTCGAGGCCATAGCCGCTGTCCGCCTCGTCCGCCGGCGCGCGGGCCAGCACCTGGGCACGCACGGCGGCGAGCAGGCGTTCAATGGCCGTGTCCCCGCCATCGCCGGCGACGCGGGCCAGCCAGGCTTCATTGGGCAGGGCGCGGGCAGCTTCGGCCACCGCCTCCACCGCTTGTGCAGCTTCATCATCATAGCTGATGCAATCGGCCAGCCGGGCGGCCAGCCCGCGCCGGCGACCCCGCCCGGCCGCCCGTTCGGGGCCGAGCAGCCAGTTCTTCAGCTCCACCGCCTCACGCCCCGTCAAGGCAACCGCAAAGGTGGCATCGGCGGCATCGAACAGATGATGGCCTTCATCAAACACCAGCCGGTTGAGGCCCGCCCCTTCGGCCCGGCCGCGCGCGGCGTTGATCATCACCAGCGCATGGTTGGCGATCACCAGATCGGCCCCGGCGCTGGCCCGTGTGGCGCGTTCGATGAAGCAGCTGCGATAATGCGGGCAGGCGGCATAGATGCACTCGCC
>CAZAWH010000120.1:0-8946 GCA_964488775.1 uncultured Sandarakinorhabdus sp.
GCATCGGCGGCATCCCGCCGCTGATGGACGGCGGCCAGCTCACCAGCCCTTCCGTGGGCTTCTTCTCGCCGGCCGGCGAATGGGCGGTGGAAAATATCGGCGTGCCGCCCGACGTGGAGGTGGACCAGGATCCGGACAAGGTGATGGCCGGCGGCGACCCGCAGCTGGAAAAGGCCGTGGCGCTGGCGCTGGACGCCCTGGCCAAGAACCCGCCGCCGCAGCCGAAGCGCCCGCCGTTCCCGCTCTATGGGCCGGACGGCCCGATCCGGCGGTAAGATGGAGATCCCGGTTGAATATTATGGCCTGATCGAAGGCGGGGTCAGCCTGTTCGCTGTGCTGGCCTTCGCGGGGTGGCAGTTGTGGTCCCTGCGGGAAAAGCCGGGCGACAAGCCGGACGCGGGGGATGATGACGCGCCCAAGGGCGGTTGAGTTTTGACACTTTTGACGGATTTGCCGGGATTCCGAATTGATTTTCCTGGCCTTTGCGGCGGCCGGGGCGGGCTTCCCCATGCCCCGCCTGTCATGATGCGACACAGGTGACGCATCTGGCGCGCGTGGCGCGGTGTGGCTGATGCTGGCGGTGGAAAGAGCGGGCGCAGTGTAACCCCATTTGCCGTGTGTAGGACAGGGCGGCGTGCCGGGGGCGGTGGAAGGCGGAGAAGCCTCCGCCCCGGATCAAGTCCGGGGTGACGTGGCAAGGGGCGAGGCCCCTTGACCCGTTTGTTTCTGCGCCGCTCTGTCCGTCTCACTCCGCCCGCTGTCGGGGAGAAAGGGCCCGGACAAGGTTATCGCCGGTGGCGACCCGCAGCAGGAAAAGGCATTCGCTCTGGCGCTGAACGCCCTGGCCAAGACCCCGCCGTCGCTGCCCAAGCGCCCCCCCTTCCCGCTCTATGGGCCCGACGGCCCGATCCGGCGTTAAGGTGGAGGTCCCGGTTGAACACTACGGCCTCATCGAAGGCGACATCTCCCTCGTGGCGGTGCTCGCCTCCGCCGCCTGGCAGCTGTGGACGCCACGGAAGAAGAAGGGCGATGAGGATGATAAGTAGAACAGCAGGTTCCGAAACTAGGGATATCTGCAAATAGCTCGCTTCGTCGCGGTTGATTTTCTTGCTCGCAACGTTCAGGGTGGATCAGGCTAACTTCGCAGAGGTCGAATAATGAGCAGATATGATATGCTAATTCGAGTTTTGGACGGAATCAGGAAAGAAGCAATCGGAACTCGGTTTGAAGATCGTTATGCATCTTCGTCGAAAATATCAGAGCAGGTGTGGCAAGCCAGATCGAGAGCCTATATTCATCTTTATTTGAAAGTTATGTTTGGCATAGAGGAATTTTCAGAGAGGGAGAATTTTGTTTCGGATGGCTCTAATGACGGTGGAGTTGACGGATACTACATTGATCAACAAAATTATTGTGTGTATCTGATTCAAAGTAAGTTCAGAAGATCTGAGGAAAATTTTGAATCAAAACCTGTCGAAATTGATGAACTCTTGTCTATGGAAATAAAAAGAATATTGGGAGGATCTGAAACGGACATTAGAGGAAATAATTATAATGGGAAAATACGTGGCCTTCAACGAAGGATATCTGAAATATTTGATATTGGGAGATACAGTTATAAAATTGTTGTATTGGCCAATTGTCGGCCTATTTTGACCGAAAATATGCTAAAAATTACGGATGGCTTGCCATATGAAATTGTCGATTTTGACTGTGCCTACAGGACGTTGCTCTATCCTGTTTTGTCTGGATCTCTTTTTAAGGCGGCTGGAATCAGTATAAGTGTCGACTTAACCAATAAGAGCACAGGCTCGAAGATTGGCTATAACGTTTTAGCGTCTGATCTAGATTGTGAAATTACTGTGGTATTTGTTCCTACAATCGAAATTGCAAAGATGATGTCGAAATATAGAAATTCAATATTATCGTATAACCCTAGAAATTATTTGGAATTTGAAGGAGAAAAAGTAAACTCTGCTATAAGAGATAGCATAATAAATACAAATGGAAATGAATTTGCGCTACTTAATAATGGAATTACAATTATTTGCGACGAAAGTGGAATAAATGAACTATCGGGAAAGAAAAACAAAGCGCAGCTTTATATGAAGAATCCTCAAATCATTAACGGAGGTCAAACTGCGTTCACGCTAAGCCGTATCTTCGATGCAACAGAACCTGATCAGCGCGAGAAATTATTTGAGGGTAAGGAAGTGATGGTAAAGGCGATCGCTGTAGAGCGGTCGCCAAATGACGCGACAGCAGATCAAAATAGAGTGGCGCTAATTGAAAAAATATCAACCGCTACAAACAGTCAGACAGCAGTAACTAACATTGACAAGTTATCTAATGATCCAATTCATTTAACGATCCAAGAAATTTTGTTTTCAAGGTCTGGTATTCTTTATGAGAGGAAGCGGGGTGAATTCGCTGATGGCATCAAAAACGGATATGTGAGCAGAAAGCAAGTCGTGAACAAGACACTTTTTGCGAGAATTTATTTTGGTAGTAATGGTCGTATTCAGGATGCGCTGAGCAAAAGGCCATCTTTAAAGATTGTCAGAGCTAGAATTGAATCGGATTCCGTTTCGATGGATAATTTTGTTGCTGGATTTGAGGCTATAAATGTTCTTCAGCCGGGCAATTCAATGTCTAACAAAAAGAGCTTCCTGATTATAATGCCTAAAGTATATGCGGCGGTTTTGATTTGGATACATTCTCAGCGGCTTCGAGACAAGGGCATGAGATATGTAGTTAACTTAGTTGAAGAAAACTGGCAGAATTTCATCAATTTTGTTGCCGTAAAAGAACAGAAATACGTGAGATCGGTGCTCGCGAAGCAAAAGGAGGTTGAAGAGGTACGAAATGAACTCCGTGAAGCGAGGAATATTTATGGAGAGCGCTTTTCTGTGTTGGCTAGAGAATTTTTTTCAGCATTGGCTGACAATGAATCTTTGCAATAGCTGACAAGCAATGCTCACACCTTCCGCGGCATCCGCCACGGCAGCATCCACTGCACCGCGCCCGTCGCGAAGCGCTTCATGTTGAGCGATTCGTGCACCGCCACCACGTCTTCGCCCCAGAGGCGGGTGGCGAGGGCGGTGCGGCTGTAGAAGGGGGTGTCTTCCCAGGTGGCGCGGATGCGGGCGGTGTAGCCGGCGTCGGCGCGGGTGAGGCGGTCGAGGCGCCAGGCGGTTTTGGGGAGGACGACGGGGGCCGGCATTTCCATCACTTCGGCCTGGCCGTCGGGCGTGATGCGCAGGGCCATGCCGAAGTCGCTGCCGTCGGCCAATTGGCCTTCGTACATCACGGCGGTGGAGCCGTCCTTCAGATGGGCGCGGCTCCACTGCCAGTCGGCAAAGCCGTCTTCCAGGGATTCGCTGCCGTGGTTGGCATCGAGATAGCCGGTGCCGGACCAGCGGATGGCGGGATCGGTGAAATTGGCTTCGACACGGCTGCACGGGGCCAGCGGCTCCCACACATGGCGGCCGCCGGGATCGAGGCGGAAACGGCGCTGGCCATAGACCATCGGCGTCACCCGCACCTGGCCGCGCACGTTCAGCGGCAGCACGGCGCCATGCTCCTCGATGTCGATGACGAGCGTCTGCCCGTCCCAGCGCACCTGGCTGGGGCCGATGCGCAGCGTGTGGGAATCGCGCCAGAGCGCGCCAGCTCCGCGTTCCGTCATCGTCCAGCGGCGGGCGCCCTTGCCATAGAGGGCGACGTTGAGGCTGACATGGTCTTCGGGGGCCTGGCGGCCGGCGGCCTTGTAATAGGGGGAGAAGACCGAGCCGATGAAGGCGATGATCGTCAGCCCATAGTTTCCGCAGTCGCTTTCGGCGTCGACATACCACCAGCGGTAGCCATGGGCAGGAACGTCCTGGTCGAAGCGCGGGCCTTGAGGATCGCTGCGCTCGCCAAGCGGCCGGACAAGGCCGCCATCGGCACGCCCGCCCCCGGGTGCGCGCTGCCCGATGCGACCCACAGTCCGGGCAGCTTCGTCTTGCTGCCAGGCCGGCGGAAGCTGGCCTGCCACCCGTGCGAGGCCCGACCATAGAGGGCCCCACCGCTCGAAGGGAAAAGTGCCTCGAACATCTTCGGGCCCACCGGGTGCACCCCGTGCGGTTTCAGATGAAGCCCGCAGCGGGCCAACACGGCCAGGGTTGCTGTCTGACATTGGGCCATCTCCTCGTCGGTTGGGGGCTGCCCGTCACCTGTGGGTGGGGCATTGACGATCAACTGGAAGCGCTCAAGCCCCGGCGGGGGTGGCGTGATGCCGCGGTCTTGCGCGCAGATGTAGATGCTGGGCTCCACCGGCAGCCGGCGTTCACCAAATATTTGCCGGAACTCGGCAGCATAGTCGGTGGAGAAGAACACATTGTGCCGATCCATCTCGAAGCCGCTCGCTTCCGCCGTCATCATGGTGACGAGGGCGGAGAGCGAGCGTTCGTGGGGCTTCACCCCGGTGACGGCGCGGGATGCGGAGGGGCCGAAGCGGCCATCGGCGATGGCCGAGATGTCGCTGTTGGACAGCACGTCGCCGGACGGGATGTCCTCCCCGCTGGCGAGGCGCACCCCGGCGGCGCGGCCGCCGCGCACCAGGATTTCGGACACGTGCGCGTTGTAATGGAATTTGGCACCCAGCCGCGTGGCCAGTGCCGCCATCTGGCGCGCCACCTCGTGCATGCCGCCGTCAACCAGCCAGACGCCGCGCGCTTCGAGGTGGGCGATCAGCATCAGGGTGGCGGTGGCCTGGAAGGGATCGGCGCCGGTGTAGGTGGCGTAGCGGCCGTAGAGCTGCCGGAGGCGGGGATCGCGGAAATAACTGCCCAGCGCGCCCCACAGCGTCGCGAACGGGTTGATCGCGAACATTTCGTGCAGGTGGAAGGGGGCATATTTCAGCGTGAGGCCGAGGGGGCCCATCGCCGGGCTTTCCATGAAGCGGGTTTCGAGTGCGCGGAAGATGCGCGCGGCTTCGGCCTGGAAGCGGGTCCAGCCCTCCGCCTCACCTGCGCCGGCGAACTGGGCGACGGCATCGCGGCTGCGGGCGTGATCGGCCCACAGATCAAGCGTCGCGCCGTCCTGCCAGGCATGGCGGGCGAGGCGTTCGGATTTGACCAGGGTGAGATGATCATCAAGCCGCGCACCGGCATCGGCAAAGATGCGTTCGAACACCGGGCGGTGGGTGAAGACGGTGGGGCCGGCATCGATCGCGTATCCGCCAACATCGACGGTGCGCAGCTTGCCGCCGGGGTGGGCCATGCGTTCCACCACGGTGACGGGCAGGCCACGCGCCGCCAGGAGCACGGCAGCGCTGAGACCGCCCATGCCTGCTCCGATGATGACAATGCCGTTTTCGCCTGCCAAATCCAGCGTCCGAATCACTCATGCCCAGCGGTTGGGGTGGGCTGGGCCCATACCCGACCGTCAAGGTCATGATTGACCTTTGGGCGGCGACTGTCCAGACAATTTGACACAAGCGGGCGCAATCATGGGTGAAAACAGGGCCGGGACAGAGAGCAGGAGCCTGCGGTTGCGCTGGCTGATGGCGCGCAACCGGATGCTGGCCAGCCCGGCGTTCCAGCGCTTTGCCATGCGCAACATCCTGTTCCGCCGCACCGCCCGCCACCATGCCAACAGCATGTTTGCCGTGATCACCGGCTTTGTGCAGACCAAGGCGCTGACGGCGGCGGTGGATGCCGGGCTGATCCGCCGGCTGGCCGAGGGGCCGGCCACCACGGCGGAGCTGGTGGCGGTGTCGGGCCTGGAACTGAAGGCGTTGCAGCGGCTGCTGGGGGCGGCCAAGGCGATCGATCTGGTGGAACTGGCGCAGGATGACCTGTGGGTTCTGGGGCAGCGCGGCGCGGCGCTTTCGACCAACCAGGGCGCGCTGGCGATGATCGAGCATCACAAGATCTTCTATGATGATCTGGCCGATCCGCTGGCCATGCTGCGCGGCGGGCGCGGGCAGGGCAAGCTGGCGGCGTTCTGGACCTATGCCCCGGCGGCCGGGCAGGGGCAGCCGGCGGCCGCCGATGATGCCAGCTGGCAGGGCGATGGCGACGGGGCGGTGGCGCCCTATTCCGCGCTGATGGCGGCCAGCCAGCCGATGGTGGCCGAACAGGTGCTGGATGCCTATGACTTCCGCCGGCACCAGTGTTTGATGGACGTGGGTGGCGGCCATGGCGCCTTTCTGGCCGAGGTGGCGGCGCGGCATCCGGGCCTGGCCATGAAGCTGTTCGATCTGCCGGCGGTGGTGGCCGGGGCGAAGGCGAAGCTGGCGGGGCGTGGCCTGTCGCATGTGGCGTTGCACGGCGGCAGTTTCCGCGACGATCCGCTGCCGCAGGGCGCCGATGCCATCAGCCTGGTGCGCATCTGCCATGATCATGATGATGCCGTGGTGCGGGCGCTGTTGAAGAAGGCGCATGCCGCGCTGCCGCCGGGTGGCCGGCTGCTGATTGCCGAGCCGATGGCCGGCACGCCGGGGGCCGAGGTGATGGGCGATGCCTATTTCGGCCTGTACCTGTGGGCGATGGGATCGGGGCGCCCGCGCACCGCGGCGGATTATCTGGCGCTGCTGGCCCAGGCCGGATTCGCCACCGCCCGCGAGGTGCCGACCGCGCTGCCGATGGTGACACGGCTGGTGGTGGCGGAGCGCTGAGCGGCGGATTCGTCAAGTGAATTCAGACCAGTCTTGTCCAATTTTTTTCTTTCCCAATCGTCAAGCGCGCTTTACAGGCCGGTGTCTGGTTGGATAATTGGCCAACGGCGAAGCGTCCCCGGGGCAGGGGTGAACGCTTTGCGATGAGGGGTTGATTGCATGGAAACAATGGCCGTGGTTGTGGAGGCGCCGGAGCAGGTGACACTGCGCGCGCTCGCCCTCACGCCGCCGGGTGACGATGACGTGGTGGTGCGGATCGATTGGTCCGGCATTTCCATGGGCACGGAAAAGCTGATGTACAACGGCACGATGCCGATGTTCCCCGGCATGGGCTATCCGTTGGTTCCCGGATATGAGGCGGTGGGCACGGTGATCGATGCCGGCGCCAATGCGACCGCCATGATTGGCACCAGCGTGTTCGTGCCGGGCTCTTCGAAGTTTGACGGCGCGCGCGGCCTGTTCGGCGGCCAGGCGCGCACCCTGATCACCGGCGCGGCCCGCGTGATCCCGGTGCCGGCTGGCTGGGACGAGAAGGCCGTGATGATGAGCCTGCTCGCCACCGCGCAGCACGCGGTGGTGGGCGGCGAGATGCCGGATCTGATCATTGGCCACGGCGTGCTCGGCCGGCTGCTGGCGCGCATCGCGCTGGCGCATGGCGTCGAGCCCACCGTGTGGGAAATCAACGAGGCCCGCATGGACGGGGCTGAAGGCTATCGGGTGGTCAGGCCCGAAACCGACGAGCGGCGGGATTACCGCTCGATCTACGACGCGAGCGGTGACCATCGCATTCTCGACCAGGCCGTCATGCACATGGCGCGCGGGGGCGAGATCGTGCTGGCCGGCTTCTACAGCGAGCCGCTCTCGTTCCAATTCGCGCCCGCATTCCGCCGCGAAGCGCGCATCCGCATCGCCACAGAGTTCCAGCCTGACGACCTCGCGACTTCGCTCGCGCTGGTGGGCAGCGGTAGGCTGTCACTCGAGGGCCTTGTGACGCACAAGGTTCCGGCATCTGAGGCGCCGACCGCTTATGGTCAGGCCTTTTCGGACCCCAATTGTCTCAAGATGGTCTTCGACTGGAGAGATATCGCATGAGCATCAATCAACTTCTCGATCAGGTTGCCGCGCTTCGTGAAGAGGCGGCGATCGAGCCTGACCCGGTCCACACCGGTGAGGTCACCAAGGAAACCCAGATCATCGCCATCTATGGCAAGGGCGGTTCGGGCAAGAGCTTCGCGCTCGCCAACCTGTCCTACATGATGGCGCAGCAGGGCAAGCGCGTCCTGTTGATCGGCTGCGATCCCAAGAGCGACACCACCAGCCTGTTGTTTGGCGGCAAGGCGACGCCGACCATCATCGAAACCAGCTCCAAAAAGAAGCTGACCGGCGAAGAGCTGGCGATCGAGGATGTCTGCTTCCAGCGCGACGGTGTGTTCGCCATGGAACTGGGCGGGCCGGAAGTCGGCCGTGGCTGCGGCGGTCGCGGCATCATCCATGGCTTTGAAACCATCGAGAAGCTGGGCTTCCACGATTGGGGCTTCGACTATGTGCTGCTCGATTTCCTGGGCGACGTGGTGTGCGGCGGCTTCGGCCTGCCGATCGCCCGCGACATGTGCCAGAAGGTGATCGTGGTCGGTTCGAACGACCTGCAGTCGCTCTATGTCGCCAACAATGTCTGCAAGGCGGTGGAATATTTCCGCAAGATGGGCGGCAATGTCGGCGTGGCCGGCATCCTGATCAACAAGGATGACGGCACCGGCGAGGCCCAGGCCTTTGCCAAGGCCGTTGGCATCCCCGTGCTGGCCAGCATCCCGGCGCACGAGGATATCCGCCGCAAGTCGGCCAATTACCAGATCATCGGCACGCCGGATGGCCAGTGGGGCCCGCTGTTTGCCGAACTGGCGAAGAATGTCGAAACCGCGC
Source organism: uncultured Sandarakinorhabdus sp. (assembly GCA_964488775.1). Lineage (GTDB taxonomy): Bacteria > Pseudomonadota > Alphaproteobacteria > Sphingomonadales > Sphingomonadaceae > Sandarakinorhabdus. The sequence continues at coordinate 8,582 of CAZAWH010000120.1, forward strand.
CGCCGGTGCGGCCGACCCCGCTGGATCAGGATGGCCTTCTGGGCCTGTTCAAGCCGGAAGACACCGGCGGCAACTTCACCCTGAAGCCGGCCAGCCAGGCCGACATGCGCGGCGGCGTCTATGAGACCAAGCCGAGCCTGGAAGTGGTGTACGACAATGTCTGAGGATCTTGCCGCACCCCCTGCTGAAGGAGCCGGCTGCCACGCCGGCGCCGACACCATGCGCGACGCCGCCGCCAAGGCCGGCAAGTCGGAGGTGCTGGAGCGTTACGCGGCCGATTATCCCAAGGGCCCGCACGACCAGCCGCAATCCATGTGCCCGGCCTTCGGGTCGTTGCGCGTGGGCCTGCGCATGCGCCGCACCGC
>CAZAWH010000121.1:0-8921 GCA_964488775.1 uncultured Sandarakinorhabdus sp.
CCTCGGCCGCCGGCTTGTCGGGCCGCAGCCGGGCGATGCGCGGGAAGCGCATGGCGAGGCCCGACTTGTGCCGGGTGGAAACATGGATCGAATCGAAGGCGACTTCGACGACGAAGCTTTTTTCCACCTCGCGCACCGGGCCGAAGCGGGCCGTGGTGTGGGTGCGCACGAACTTGTCGAGCAGGGCCAGTTCGGCATCGGTGAACCCCGAATAGGCCTTGCCGACGGGGAGCAGCTGGCCATCCTCCGTGTAAGCGCCGAAGGTGAAATCGCTGTAGAGGCTGGAGCGTTTGCCGTGGCCCCGCTGGGCATACATGATCACGCAATCGGCGGTGAGCGCATCGCGCTTCCACTTGAACCACAGGCCGGCGCGGCGGCCGGCAACATAGGGCGCATCGCGGCGTTTCAGCATCAGCCCTTCGATGGCGGCATCGCGGGCGCCGTCGCGGTGGGCGCAAAGCGCGTCCCAATCGGCCGCGGCGACCAGCGGCGACAGATCGAACCGGGCGGGATCAAGGCCGGGCATGACCGCTTCCAGCCGGGCGCGGCGCTCAGCCCAGGGCAAGAGCCGCAGATCCTCCCCGCCGTGGGCGAGCAGGTCATAGACACGGATGAAGGCCGGCGCTTCGGCCAGCAATCTGGCCGGCGGCGCCTTGCGGCCCAGCCGCTGTTGCAGCGCGTTGAAGCTGCCGGCGGCCAGCGTGCCATCCGCCTGGCCCGCCCCGCGCACCAGCAATTCCCCGTCCAGCGCCAGCGGCTGATCCAGCGTCACATCCGGGAAGCTGGCGGAAATATCGTCGCCGGTGCGGCTGAACAGCCTTGTCTGGCCGCCGGCATGAACGATCTGCACGCGGATGCCGTCCCATTTCCATTCCGCCACATGGGTGGTCAGATCGACGGGTTCTTCGAGCGGGCTGGCCAGCATGAACGGGCGGAACACCGGCACATCGCCGGGGGTGGGCCGTGGCCCCTCACGCCGCGCCCAGGCAAACAGCGGGGTGAACGGCGGCGACAGGCCGTGCCACAGCTCCTCCACGTCCTCGACATCAAGGCCGAAGCCTTGCGCAAAGCCGGTCTTGGCCAGCCGGGCCGACACGCCGATGCGCAGCGCCCCGGTGGCCAGCTTGATCAGTGCATAGCGGCCGGGCGCATCCAGCGCGTCCATCAGGCCGGCGACCACGGCCGGCGCGTCCCGGCGGGACAGCGCGAGAAGCTGCTGCACCACCGCATCCAGGCCCGGCGGCGGCGGGCGGCTGCCGGCGGGCTCGGGCCACAGCAGGGAGATGGTTTCCGCCATGTCACCGACGAAATCATGGCTCAGCGCAAACAGCGTGGGATCAACCCGCTGCACGATCAGCGCCTTCAACAGGCTGGGCTGCACCGCCTTCAGGTTCAGCGTGCCGGTGAGCGCGGCCAGCGCCCAGCCGGCATCGGGGTGCGGCGTGGCGCGGAAATAGCCCGCGATCAGCGCCAGCTTGGCGGTGCGGCTGCGGGTGTAGAGCAGCGCATCGAGGAGACGGGCGAATTCGTCCATGGCGAGCGGGTTAGCATGGCGCGGCGAATTGCGCTAAGGCGGCCAATATGCGCATGCGTGATCTGGAAAAGGCCAGCGGGGTCGGGCGGGAAACCATCCGCTATTATATCCGCGAAGGCCTGTTGCCCGAACCGGACAAGGCCAGCCGCAACAGCGCGCGCTATTCCGATGTGCATGTGGCGCGGCTGAAGGCGATCAAGCGCCTGCAGGAGGAACGCTTCCTGCCACTGGCGGTGATCCGCGAGCTGCTGGAGGCCGAGGATGGCAACCGCTGGCTGCTGCCCGATGCCTTTCCGATGCTGGATGCGCTGCTGGCCCAGCGGCTGGAAGAGGCCGGCCCGGCGCGGGTGGCGCTGGCTGATCTGGGTGTGCCCGACCATCAACGCGAGCATCTGGACGATCTGATGATCAGCGTGGCCGAAGACGGCACGGTGTCGGCGCGCGATGCTGCCATCCTGCGCACGGTTGGTCGGCTGGACGAGATTGGCTTCCGGCCGGAACTGGGTTTCAACGACGGCCAGATGCGGCTCTATCATGTGCTGATCGACTGGCTGACCAACCAGGAAATCCGCCATTTCCTCGAACACACCGCCGGCCAGGTCGGCGAGGCCAAGGCGCTGGACATGGCCGAACAGGGCATTGCCCTGATCAACGAACTTCTGGGCCAGCTGCGCACCCGCGCGCTGCTGAAGAAACTGGCCGAGCGCCGCCGCATCGCCAACGACAATGGCTGAACAGCTGCGCCGCGCCGCATTGCTGCTGGCGCTGTGGCCGGCGATGGCGCTGGCCCAACCCAATCCGCAGCCCAACCCGCTTCCCGGCGTGCGGGTGCTGGCCACCGGCGGCACCATCGCCGGCGCCGGCCGGGCCGACAGCGTCGGCTATCGCGCCGGCCAGGTTTCGGCCGCCGATCTGATCGCCGCCGTGCCGGGGGTGGAGCGCATCGCCAGCATCAGTTCCGAACAGATCGCCAACATCGGCAGCGCCGACATGGATGAAGCCATCTGGCGCACGCTCCATGCCCGCATCCTGGCGGCGGCCGCCGATCCGGCGCTGGCCGGCGTGGTCATCACCCACGGCACCGACACGATGGAGGAAACCGCCTTCTTCCTGTCCCTGCTGGCCCCGGTGGCCAAGCCGGTGGTGCTGGTGGGGTCGATGCGGCCATCGACGGCGGTTTCGGCCGATGGCCCGCACAATCTGATGGATGCCATCCGCGTGGCCGCCGCGCCGGCCGCCGCCGGGCGCGGCGTGATGCTGGTGATGAACGACCAGATTTTCGATCCGCGCTTTGTCACCAAGCTGGACATGCGCCAGCTCAACGCCTTCGGCGCCCCCGCCACCGGCCCGATCGGCCATGTGCAGCAGTTGCAGCCGCAGTTCTTTGCCGCCGCCAGCGCCGGCCCGGCCCCCTTTTCCCTGGGGCCGGCCCCCTTGCCCCGCGTGGTCATCGCCTATGCCCATGCCGGGATGACCGGCGATGATCTTGATCGCATCGCCGCTGGCGCGCGCGGCGTGGTGATCGCCGGCCCCGGCGCCGGCAGCATGCCATCATCGGTGCGCCGCGCCGCGCGGGCACTGGCCGCGGCCGGGGTGGCGGTGGTGCGCACCGCCCGCCAGGGCAGCGGCGACATCTGGCGATCCGACAGCGCAGCCGGCGACGCCAGCGACGATGCCAACGGCACCATCGCCGGCCGGATGCTCACCCCGGCCAAGGCGCGGATCCTGTTGATGCTGGCCCTGCAGCAGCCGCGCAGCCCGGCCGCGCTTCAGGCCCTGTTTGACCGGCTGGGCACGCCCGGCGGCTGATCCGCATCAGAAACCGGCCGCGATGGTGATGGCCGGCCCACTGCCCGGTGCGGCATTGCCGCCCACGCGCTGCCGCCAATCGGCCGCCACCCGCACGCCGCCGATGCTGGCCTGCAGCGATGGCCCCACATCCACGCGCCACACGCTGGCGGCCCCGGCGGTGCCGGTCTGCACGCTGGCCCAGCTGCCGGCGGCCAGCACCGCCGGGCCCAGCCGTACCAGCCGTGCCTGCGCCTGGGCACCGGCATAGACCTGGCCATTGCCCAGCACCCCGGCCTCGCCATAGCCGCCGAACCGCCCGGCGCTGCCGCCACCGGCCAGCCGCAACGTCCAGTGGCTCTGGCTGGCGCGGCCCAGCGCGATCAACCGCTCCGCCGACAGCGAAACCCCGGGCAGCAGCGCCTGGCGCAGGCCAAGGGCGGCCTGGGCGGTTTCGGCCTGCACCCCCTGCCCGCCTGCGGCCACATTGGTCCGCGCCACGAGCGCCAGCGGCCGGCGGGCATAGGGATCGGGCAGAAACGCCAGGCTGGCGCCCAGTTGCCCGCCGCCCAGCACCGGGCTGGCCGCCAGCCCCCCCGTTGCCGCGGCCGGCAGTCCGGCATCGCGCAACAGGGCAAAGCCGCCAACCTGCCAGTGCCGGCCCAGCGCAGCGCGATCGCGCTGCCACTGGCGGTTGCCAGGCTCCAGCGCCAGCGCCGCATCCAGCAACGCCGCCGCCCGCCGCCGTTGCCCGGCCGCCAACCGGTCATATCCGGCCTGCGCCAACTGCCAGGCCGGCGCGATGGCCGGTGCGACGGCTGGTGCGGCGGTGGCCGCGACGGGCGGCGGCGATGGATCTTTAAGGGTTGGGGCCGGCGGCGGGCTGGCCAAGGCGGGCGGCGGGGCGGCCATGGCCACCAGCATGGGCCGCTGCATTGGCACAATGACCGGCCGGCTCGGGGCCGCCACCACCACAGCCGGCCGCGCCGGCACGGCGACCCGCACTGCAACGGGCAAGCGGGCTGGCATTGGGGGCAGCGCGGCGGGCAGCGCGGCGGCGGCCAGCACCGCCGCCAGATCATGCTGGCGCGCCACCAGCGCCGGCCAGCGGCTGCCCAGCCAGCCGAGCGCCAGCAACAGCAGCAACGTCCAGAAGCGCAAGGGCCGGCCGCGCCGCATCAGCCCTGGCCCGGAAAGCGGTGCACCGTCTTGTCCCACGCCGGCGGGCGGCGCTGGCGCAGGCTGGCGGCATAACGATCCAGCGCGCGCAGGGCGGCCAGGGCATTGATGATGTTGGCCACGGCGGCGCGCGGCGTCGCCAGCAGGCCTTCCACCGGGCCATGTTCGGCCGCCGTGAAACCGGCACGCAGCAACAGCCGCCAGCACAGCAGCGCGAAATTCCACCACAGCAGGCCGGCGCTGGCCCCCACCACCAGCTGCGGCAACGGCACCGGTGGCGGCATCGCCAACAACAGCAGCTGTTCCAGCGCGATGGCAGCCGCAAGGCCATAGGCCGCCAGCGTGACCAGCGCCATCGCCGGGGCCTTGCGATCCCGCCACAACAGCCAGCGCGCCACCAGCCCGCCCGGCCAGCCCAGCCGATCCCAGCCAGCCAGTGCGATGCCGACCAGCCAGCGCGATTTCTGCTTCACCGCCGCCGCCAGGCTGGCCGGGAAATGTTCGGCCGTCGCCACCAGTTCGCCATCGATGCGCAGCCGCACCAGGATCGCCCGGCCGCCCAGCGCGTGCAGCTTGATGCCCAGTTCATAATCCTCGGTCAGACTGTCGGCATCAAAGGGCTGGCCGGCCTGGGCGGCGGCGATGCGGCCCAACATGCCGCGATCAAACGCCACGCCCACCCCGGCCGACGGCAGCGCCGCGCCCAGCCACTGCCGCACCAGCAGATCCTTGGCGTGGGATTCGGCAAATTCATCCAGATAATGGCCGGCGATGAGCGGGCTGCCCTGATCGACAAGCGGGCGCACCGGCAATTGCACCATGGCATGGCCGCGGCCATCGCCGCGCGGTAGATGGGCGGCAAACACCGCCAGTTCGCACGGATGCACCACATCTTCGGCGTCGTGCAGCACGATGGCGGCAAAGCGCCGGCCGGAGCGCGACTCCTCGGCCAGCACCGCATCCCACAGATGATTGAGGCAATCCGCCTTGGTGGTGGGCCCCGGCCGGGGATTGATCACCCGCTGGATGCGCGGATCGGCAATGGCCGCCACCGCCGCCAGCCCCTTGGGATCATTGGGATAAAGCCCGACAAACAGGGTGAAATCCGGCCAGCGCTGGCTGGCCAGCAGCCGGCGCAGCATGGCGCCGATCACCGCCGCCTCGTCCCACGCCGGGATCAATATGGCAAAGCGCGCCGGGCTGTGCGCCGGATCGGCCGGGGCCAGCGCCGGCGGCCGGCGGCGGCGCAGCACCAGCCACAGCACATCAATGGCCAGATCATCCAGGCCATTCACCGCCACGATCAACGCCAGCAGGAACAGCACTTCGCCCAGCAGCAGATGCCAGGCCGCGATCAGATCAGGCAGCGGCACGGGAAAGCGCCTGGGGGTTGCAGCCTGGGGGGTCGGGGCCTGGGGGGTCGGGCCTCCCGGCCAGCCCGATTCCTGCAGACGGGGAGGGCCGTTTGCGGATCGTGGGTGGCAGGCCGGGAGACCCTCGACACGGATGGACGCGGCGCAGGGTCAGAACGCCGTGTTGTCCATCCGGTCGATCGCGGGGGCCAGCCAGACATCAGGCAACACCGGATCGGGCATGATCCAGGCCTGGCGCAGGCGGCCAAGGGTGGTTTCGTTCACAAGGATCTGCAGCGCGGCGACGCCGCCCTGGCCATCGTCCACCGGCAGGCCCAGCGGTTCGGCATCCCAGCCGATGCTGAGCAGGCTGGGCAGCCAAGCCATGTGGGTGACCATGGTGTAACGGGCAATGCCGGCGTCCAGCGCATGTTCGAACAGCGCGATGGACATCTGCCGCCGCACCTGCAGCGCTTCGGCCCGCGACAGGCCGGGCGCGGTGACCAGCCGGGTGATCTCGCACACATCGGGGCCGCGCGGCACGCCATCGGCGCACAGATGGGCAAAATGATCGCCCAGCAGATGCGCGCCCATGCTGGGCAACAGCCGCACCGAGCCCAGATGCCGGCCGGTTTCCTGCTGATGCACGATCAGATACAGAGTATCATCCTGATCATATTCATCAATTTCGTGCAGGCCATCGGGCGATTCCAGATCCCAGCCCAGCCGGTCGATCAGCACCGTCTTGCGATCGCGCAGCATGGCGGAGCGCAGCGCCGGCGCCGTGGCGCGGCCCTGGGCGCGCAGGGCGCGGGCCTCGCCATTGGCATCGCGCCACAGGCCGGGAACGGCGGTGATGTCGTGGCTGCTGCCCTGGGTTGCGGTGCCGAACATGGCGCGGGTCATCCTGTTTCAACCCGGACATGCTGGCAGTGGTTGACGCGGCTTTGCGATATCCCTGAAAAGGGGCAATGACATTGACCGGCGAAGCCCAGTATCTGGACCTGATGGCGCGCGTTTGGCGCTCCGGCGCCCGCCGTGGGGACCGCACCGGCACCGGCACCCGCGCGCTGTTTGGCGAAACCCTGAAATTCGATCTGTCCGACGGCACGGTGCCGCTGCTCACCACCAAGCGCGTGTTCTGGAAATCGGCCGTCAAGGAACTCATCTGGTTCCTGAACGGCGAATCCAACATCCGCCCCCTGGTCGAACAGGGCGTGCATATCTGGACGGACTGGCCGCTCGATTCGTATCGCAAGGCCAGCGGCGAAGCCATCAGCCGCGATGATTTCGAAGCGCGGATCATATCGGACGCGGATTTTGCCGCGCGCTGGGGCGAACTGGGCCCGGTCTATGGCGTGCAGTGGCGGCGCTGGCCGCGCTTTGCCGCCAATGCAGACGGCAGCTACCGCGCCGACACGCCCTTTGACCAGCTGGCGGCGCTGGTGGACGGGCTGAAACGCAATCCCACCAGCCGGCGGCACATCTTCACCGGCTGGAACGTGCCCTATCTTGATCAGATGGCGCTGCCGCCCTGCCACATGACCTATCAATATTTCGTCGCTGATGGTCGCCTCTCCGGCATCCTCTATCAACGCAGCTGCGACCTGGGCCTCGGCTTTCCGTTCAACATCTTCGAAGCCGCCTTGCTGATCCGCATGCTGGCGCAACAATGCGGGCTGGAACCCGGCGTGCTGACCTGGATGGGCGCCGATTGCCACGTCTATGAGAACCACGAGCATCTGGTGACGGAACAACTCAGCCGCAGCCCCCGCCCCTTCCCGCGGCTGGACTTCGCGCGCCAGCCGGCCGACCTGTTCAGCTATCAACTCGATGACTTCGTCATCACCGGCTATGATCCGCACCCCCATATCGCGGCACCGGTGGCGGTATGAGCCTCGACATCACGATCGTCGTTGCCCGGGCGAAGAATGGCATCATCGGCAACAAGGGCGCCCTGCCCTGGCATCTGCCGGCCGATCTGAAGCGATTCAAGGCGATCACCGTGGGCAAGCCGGTGGTGATGGGCCGCAAGACGTTCGAATCGATCGGCAAGCCCCTGCCCGGCCGGCAGAATATCGTGATGACGCGCGATCCGGCGTGGACGGCCGATGGCGTGACCGTGGTGCCCAATCTGGCCGAGGCGGTGGCGGCAGCAGGCCTCGATCCGCGGGTGCGCGGCGATCTGATGATCATCGGCGGCGCCGAGATCTATGCCCTGGCCCTGCCGATTGCCACCCGCATCGAATTGACCGAGGTGGACGCCGAGCCAGCGGGCGACACGATCCTGCCGCCCTTTGATCCGGCGCGCTGGTGCGAGGTGGCGCGGGTGGCGCATCCGGCCGAGGGCGAGCGGCCGGGCTTTGCGTTCGTCACGCTGGAGCGGCGCTGAGCGGCAACAACAAGGGGGGGAAGAACATGCTGCGGAAAATCCTGATCGGGGTGGGCGTGGTGGCCGGCGTGGCCGCCGTCGGCTTCTTCGGCATTGCCCCGGGCGTGGTGGAGCGCGGCATGAACCGCTGGACCGGGGCGACCTGGCCGGTGGCGCCCGCCACCCGGCAACTGCACCAGCGGCTGACCGTCATCGATCTGCACGCCGATACGCTTATGTGGCGGCGCGACATGTTGAGCGAAACCAACCAGGGCCATATCGATCTGAAGCGGCTGGAGACCGGCAATGTCGCCCTGCAGGTCTTTTCCAGCGTCACCAAGACCCCGCGCGGCCAGAATTACGACGCCAATGGCGGCGATACCGACAATATCACCCCGCTGGTCATCGCCCAGCTGCAGCCACCGCGCACCTGGTTCAGCCTGACCGAACGCTCGCTCTGGCACGCCGAGAAGCTGCACGCCGCCGCCGCCAAGGCCAATGGCCGGCTGCGCATCATCAAGGTCCCCGGCGATCTTGCCAGGCTGCTGGCCGATCGCGCCGCCGGCAAGCCGGTCACCGGTGCGCTGCTGTCCACCGAAGGCGCGCAGAATCTGGAGGGCGATATCGCCAATCTGGCCCGGTTGCACGCCGCCGGCTTCCGCATGATCGGGCTGGTGCATTTCTTCGACAATGATGT
>CAZAWH010000122.1:0-8509 GCA_964488775.1 uncultured Sandarakinorhabdus sp.
TCGATGCGCTCGCCCTCGCTGGCCAGCAGCACCATGTGATCGCCGGCCGCGCTGCCGCCGCGCAGGGCGGCAAAGCCGATCTCGCCCTGCGTGCGGGCGCCGGTGATGCCATCGCGCCCGCTGGCCATGTTGGTGGCCAGATCAATGCCGCGCCCGCGCGCTGCGGCCTGGCCCAGCGCCAGCGCCGTGCCCGATGGCGCGTCCACCTTCATGCGGTGGTGCAGCTCGGCAATCTCGATGTCCCAATCGGGGCCCAGCGCGCGGGCCGCCTGCTCCACCAGCCGGGCCAGCAGGGTGACGCCCAGGCTGGTGTTTGCCGCCTGCAGCACGGCGATGCGGGCGGCGGCGGCGTCAATCATGGCATGATGCGCCGGCTCCAGCCCGGTGGTGCCGACCACCAGCGCGCAGCGCGCCTCCTCGGCGGCCTCCAGGCTGGTGGCCAGCGCGGCCGGCGCGGAAAAATCGATCAGCACATCGCATTTGTGGGCAATGGCCCCAATGTTGGAACAGACGGTGAGGGTTTCCGGATGCCCCGGCCCGGCCGGGCGGCCACAGCTGGCATGGCCGGCACGCTCCACGGCCCCGGCCAGCACCAGGCCGGGCCAGTCCCCCATCTGGGCAATGATGGCCTGGCCCATGCGCCCTCCGGCGCCCAGCACGCCAATGCGGATCGGCTTCTTCGTCATGCTGCCCTTGTGGGCGATGGCGGGCGGCAATGCAATTGCGCAACCGCCCCCGCCAGCTCAGCCAGCCCGCCGGCTGAGCCAGCCCGCCGCCACCAGCGAGACGAGCAGCCCCACCGGCAGGATTTCGGTGGCCGTCACCCCCATGCGCCACAGCGGCCGGGCATAATCCCGGGCGAACTGCGCGGCCTCGGCCTTCACCCGGGCGATGGTGGCGGCATCACCGCCCTTCACCGCATCGGCCACCATCGCCCCGGCATATTCGGCACCGAAATCCATGCCGGTGACGCTGAGCGCCGCCTCCCACGCCAGCACATAGAAGAGCGTGGCGATCAGCGTGATGCCCAGCCCCAGGCCCAACGCCGGCCAGAAGCCGATGACGCCGCCCAGCGTCCCGTCGCGATGCTGCCTTATGGCCAGCACGATCATGCTGAACGCCAACAGCATCCCGGCATAGCCGATGGCCATGCCCACCGCCGGGCTGGGGATCGCTTCGTGAAAGGCGACCGTGGTGCCGAACAGGATGCTGCCGATGATGAGGCCGCTGGCGAGGCCATAGCGGATGAGGATGGCGATCATGTGAGTCTCCGATTTGGGTGGAGCCATCGGTTCAGCATGGCCGCGCCGGCCCGGTCAGTCGCCCATATGGGTGATTTGCGCCAAATCACCCCAAAATGCCCAGGTCGCGGCCGCGCGCGATGGCGGCGGTGCGGCTGTTGGTGCCAAGCTTTTCGAACAGCCGGGCCAGGTGCGTCTTCACCGTGTTGGGCGACACGCCCAGCGCCCGGGCAATTTCCTTGTTGGCCTGGCCCGCGGCCAGCAACTGCAGCACCTCCACCTCACGCGGGGTGAGGCCCAGGCTGGCGACCGCGGCCGGATTGCCGGGCGGCGGCGCCGGCCGGGCGCGCAGCCCCAGCCCCAGCCACAGCCCCAGCGCCAGAAACAACCCGGCCACCAGCACCAGCGCGATATCGGCCGCATGGGTGCGCGCCAGCCGCTGATAATCCGCCCAGGCCAGCAGCAGCGCGCCGGCCGCCAGCGCCGCACCCCAGCCCAGCATCGGCCAACCAAAGCGCCATTGAATCCGCCGCCCCCGCATGGCCACGCATTCAGCCACAGCTTGCCGCACTTGGCCAGCCGCCCCTATGCTCAGCCCATGATCCGCAACATCGTCATCCTCACCGGCGCCGGCATCTCGGCCGAAAGCGGCGTGCCCACCTTCCGCGCCGCCGACGGCCTGTGGGAAGGCCACCGCGTCGAAGACGTCGCCACCCCCCAGGCCTTCCGCCGCAACCCCACCCTCGTCCAGCAATTCTATGACCAGCGCCGCGCCTTCCTCGGCCAGGTCGTGCCCAACGCCGCCCACCTCGCCCTGGCGCGGTTGGAGGCGGAATGGCGGGGTGATTTCCTCCTCGTCACCCAGAATGTCGATGATCTCCACGACCGCGCCGGCCACAACAACCTCGTCCACATGCACGGCGAACTGAACAGCGCACTCTGCACCCGTTGCGGCTCCGCCCGGCCGTGGCGCGGGCCGCTGATCGGCAACCCACCCTGCCCCGCCTGCGGCCAATCCGGCGGTTTGCGCCCCGATATCGTCTGGTTCGGCGAAATGCCGTATCACATGGATCGCATCGAAACCGCGCTGGCCGCCTGCGATTTGTTCGTCTCCATCGGCACGTCCGGCGCGGTCTACCCTGCCGCCGGCTTTGTGGAGCTGGCCCGCCGCGCCGGCGCCCGCACGCTGGAACTCAACCTCGAACCGTCGGCCGGCACGCCCATGTTCCACGAAGCCCGCCACGGCCCGGCAACACGGCTGGTACCGGCGTGGGTGGAGGAGGTTCTGGCCTCGCGTTGAAGGCCATCGGCCACGGACCAGGTGCCACCGGCAGCGGCTAGGCGCGCGGCCCCGCATTGGCGGGGTCGATGCCGCTCTGCCGACGCGGCGGCGCCAGCAGCAGGCCCAGGCTTGCCACGCCGAGCAGGGCAAGCGTGAACAGGCTGCCTTCCGGGCCATCCGCGCCACCATTCAGCCACGCCGGCCCGACCGGCACCAGCTTCACCACCAGCGCCGGCAGGCCGGTGTCAAGGCCCGTAATCGGCACGTCAAAGCCGGTGCCGCCAAACCAGTTCCAGCCGGCATGCCAGCCCATCACCCCCCAGATCGAATTGTAACGGCGCACCCAGGCACAGGCGAAGATCGCGAAAACGAAGGTCATCACCAACGACAGCGGCGGCGTTCTGGGGGAGAAGTGCACAAAGGTGAACGCGGCGGCGCTCAGCAGGAAGGCGGCCGTCATGTTCCACCGCCGCATGACGGCTGAGAACAGCCAGCCGCGAAAGACGATCTCCTCCGCGCTGGATTGGACGATGAAGCCGGCGAGCAACAGGGCGATCCAGCCAAGCGCCGCCGGGCTGGCAAGGGCGGGGGCCAGATCAGCGACACGGTATCCGCCGGACAGGGCAATCGCCGTCACGATGGCCCCCATCATCGCCACGCCAATGGCCAGCCCGGTCAGGAACCGCCTGAGCCCGTGGGCGCCGCACAGTCCGACACTGGCAAGGCTTCGCTTCTCGACCCAGCGAACCCAGCCGAACACCGCCAGCCCCATGGCGGCGAACGACGCCAGCATCAGGGCAAAGCCCAAGGGCCCGCGCGGCGGACCCATCGGTTCCGTGAAGCCGAAGTGGCCGAGCGTGAGATCGCCCGGCAACATGCTGATCACAACCAGGGCAATGCAGAGGAACGGTGCGGCCGCGGCCGGCGCGATCCAGCCCCTGGGCGTTTCGTTGGAAAAGATCATGCGTGTCATGTCGCATCGGCTCCAGTGGCAGGCACGCCCGTCCGGGCCCGACCCAGGCACCGGGCGGTCCTTGGCCCGGCCTGTTCAATCGGCTGGCCGACAATCGGACAGCCACAGGATCGGCGGATAGGGAACGTCGCGATAATCAAAATAGGTGCCGGTCAGCTTCACACCGGCCTTCGGCTTGAGTGTCAGCGCGTAGACGGACTGGCCCTTGGCCATCAAACAGCCAATGTCGGTTTTCGTCGTCGACTGGCCGGGCAGTTTGAACACCATCCTGGACGGGTCCATGATTTCAAACTGCACCCGATAGGTGTCGCCATCCTTGCGGACATAATCCACCCGGCCGCTCAGGGTGAACGACCGGCCCTTGTAGCGCAGGGGAATCGTTTCGGCATTCTTGTCGAATTCGGCCGACAAGCGCTGCGACAGCGCCTGCGCCGTCATGGCCGTTGGTGCCCCGCCACCCTGAACGGCATCGCGCCCGCTGTTGGCCGCTGCGATGCCAGGCTTGCCACCCTGAAGCTGGGCGAGCACCGCGCACATCTCGCTGCGCACCATGTCGTCCTTGGTGAATTGTCCGGCCCGCAAGCTCGCCCGCAGTTGCACGGTGGTCACGCTGCCCTCGGTCGTCGCCGTGGCAACAATCGGAAAGGATCGCCGCTCGGCCGTTTGCGGCTGCTCGATGAGCATGGTCCCCGCTTCGGCCTCGGTCGCCAGCACATCATAGCCCTTGGCCAGCACAATGCCGCGCAACTGGTTGATCGCGTTGGCCGTGGTCAGATCGTTGACGCTTTGCAGTGCGGTGTATTTCAACCCGTTGATCGGATTGCCCTTCTTCGCGAATGTGGCTTCGCAGGTCGCGGCAAACGCCGGCGCCGGCCCCAACAGCGCGGCAAACAGCATGATGCGGTTGAAACGGGCGCCGATGCGCGGCGGCACCCGGCCCTTCGGCATTTCGTGGCAAGAAATCGTCTGTGTCATGTCGTGCAGGCTAATGGCCTGCACGACACGGCTATAGAACGATCGTGCGGAACAGGTCGGATCGCAGCCACATCCTGGGCGTCAGGCCAACGGCCTTGCGGAAGGTGCGGCCAAAATGGCTCTGATCGGCAAAGCCGGCGCCATGGGCGGCATCGGCCAGCGTGGCCCCCGCCCGCAGCAGCCGCTTGGCCAGATCGACCCGGCGATGCTGCAGATAGCGATAGGGGCTGGTGCCCAGCAACGCGCGGAAATCGCGCGACAATTGCCACCGGTCACAGCCTGTCACCTGCTCAAGCTGGTCAAGCCGCGCGCCGGAAACCACCACCGTTTCCAGAAACTCCCGCGCCTGCATCACCGCGGTGCGGTTGGCGATCCGCACAAGGGCCGCCTTGCCCGCCGCCAGGTTCATGGCCTGGGCCAGGTCATAGAGCGCGTCTTCATAGGCCGCGGGGTCCGCTACGCCGGCACAATCGATCACCATCGTGCGGGCGGCCGCAAGCAGGGCGGGATTGGTCGAAACGCCCTGGGCGACAAACGGCAACTCGGCGCCCCCCAGCACAGCCTGGACATGGGTGGGCGGCACATAGGCCGCGCGATAGCTGAAGCCGGCCTCATCATGGCAATGGCCATCGTGCAGCTCCTCGGGATGCAGGATCAGCACCTGCCCCGGCAGCGAATGCCGCGTCGCCCCGCGATAATTGAACGCCTGCACGCCCGACATGGTCAACGCCACCGTGTAGGTGTCGTGCCGATGCGGCGAAAACGCGCCGCCGGCAAGGCGGTTCTGAACCCGCTCGATCGGCCCGAACCCGCCGGCCGCCGGCGATGGGGTGGAAGACTGCGCTGCCAAATTCATTGGCACTATATTGGCCGCCAGCCGCCAGACCGCAATGCGGGCCGGCGTGATTGGCGGGCGACGCACTGGCGAACCCATGCCAAAACGAAAAGGCGTCCGCTCCGGATCAAGTTCGGGGTGGTGGTCGGTTTCCCTGCAACCTCACCCCTCGTCCGCCGCCCGGATTTCCGGTTGCATCACATGGATGAACGCCAGCGCTGTCAGATAGGCGCCCGCCGCAATGGCGAACATCGGCCAGTAACCCACGCCATTGGTCAGGCACCAGCCGGTGAGTTCGATGATGCCGGTGCCCGTCAAATTCCCGGCGACACCGCCCAGCGCCATGACGCCGGCAACGCGGGCGGGGGGCACGGTGTCGGCGGCCAGCCCGAAGATGTTGGTGGAAAAGCCCTGGTGGGCGAGCAGGGCGAGGCCGATGATCAGGGCGGC
Source organism: uncultured Sandarakinorhabdus sp. (assembly GCA_964488775.1). Classification (GTDB taxonomy): domain Bacteria; phylum Pseudomonadota; class Alphaproteobacteria; order Sphingomonadales; family Sphingomonadaceae; genus Sandarakinorhabdus. The sequence continues at coordinate 5,757 of CAZAWH010000122.1, forward strand.
GACCATGGCGGTTGGAGCCTGGAGGGCAAGCGGAATGGGCAGGATCAGCACGGCATACAGGGCCATGCTGGTCTTGCGCGCCCGGTTGATGCTCATGCCGCGTTTCAGGAGGGCGGGGAACAGCAGCCCGCAGCTGAAGGCGCCGACGGCGGCGAGCGAAAAGATCACCGCGCTGGGCAGGCCAACCTCGGCCTGGGTGAGGCCGAAGGTCTTCACCAGGAAATCGGTGGACCAGAACAAAACGAACCACCAGACGCAATCGGTGAGCGCCTTGGCACCCACCACCGTCCAGGTGCGGCGGTCAGACAACAATTGCGCCCAGTTGCCATCAAGCGCGGCCTTTTTCGCGACGCCGACCGGTTCGAGCCGGCGGGTGCCGGCGATCCACAGCGCGAGCCAGACGAAGCCGAGGGCGCCGGTGACGAGGAAGGCGGCTTTCCAGCCGAAGGCGAGGGCGAGCGGCGGGATCAGCAGCGGGGTGAGGATGGCGCCGATGTTGGGCGCGGTGTTGACCATGCCCAGGCCAAAGCTGCGCTGGGTGAGCGGCAGATAGGTGGCGGCCGCCTTCACCGCGGCGGGGGTGTTGACGCTTTCGGCCACCGCCAGCACGGAGCGGGCGACGACAAACTGGCTGACATTGGCAGCGGCGGCATGGGCCATGCCGGCGGCGCTCCACACCGCGACGGCCAGGCCATAGGCGAGGCGCACGCCAAACCGGTCAACAAACCAGCCCACGGCGAGCAGCGCAAAGGCGGCCGAGAGCTGGAACACGCTGCCCAGATGGGCGAATTCCTGGTCGCTCCAGCCGAATTCGGCTTCCAGCGTCGGTTTCAACAGCGCCAGCACCTGCCGGTCGACATAGTTCAGCGCGGTGCCGACAAACAGCAGCGCAATCAGCAGCCGGCGGGCGCGGGCTTCGGCATCGACGGGCACAGGGCCTCTCCCCAAGGCGTTTTGCGCAACCTTGGCCGGCGCGCCGCGTTCGTCAATCAAAAGTCGAGCTTGTCATAATGGCTGGGCGGCGGCAGGCCTTCCAGCCGTTCGGCCAGCAGCGGCCGGAAGGTGGGGCGCGACTTGATCGCGGAATACCAGGTTCTGGCCGGTTCATGCCCTTCCCATTCCAGGCCCGACAGATAATCCGCCACCGAAAGATGCGCGGCGGCGGCAATATCGGCCAGCCCGAACTGGCCGCCGCTGATCCACGCCCGGCGTTCCAGCAGGAAATCAATGTAATCCAGATGCATGTCGGCCATGCGGCCGGCCTGGCGGATGGCGCCGCCATCGGGCGCGCCCTTCAGCACGGCGCGCTTGTACATGCGCTCGGCCAACAGCGGCGCGTTCACTTCGGCATAGAATTTCTGATCGAACCAGGCGACCAGCCGGCGGGTTTCGGCACGGGCTTCGGGCGTGGCGCCCAACAACGGGGTGCGTTCCAGCGCTTCCTCGAAATGTTCGGTGATCGCCACCGAATCGCACAGCACCAGATCATCGCCGCCCAGATCGCTGCGCCGCATCACCGGCGTTTGCCCGGCCGGGTTCATCGCAGTGAATTCAGGGCGTTTTTCCCACGGGCGTTCCTGCACCAGTTCGTGGGTGACGCCCTTCACCGCCAGGGCAAAGCGCACCTTGCGGCTGAACGGGCAGAGGGTGAAATGGTAAAGTCGCCACATTTCATCCTGTCATAATCATGTTTGACGGCTTGGAAAGGGGCGGGTGCATCCACAGGCCTGTTGCAAATCATTCGCAACAACTCTAGGTCTGGGATCATGACCCGGCGGCTTGCCTTGTTGGCCCTATGGGCGGTGCTGATGGCGCCGCTGGCCGGCCTGTGGTGGCAGGCGGCGGCGCCGGATGCCGATGTGGATGCGCTGGTGGCGGCCAGCGGCAACTGGGCGATGGCGTGGCTGGCGCTGGCGGTGGTGATGACGCCGCTGGCGCAGGTCTGGCGACCGCTGGCCCGCCTGCTTTGGCTGCGGCGCGGCATCGGGCTGGCGGCGTTCGCTGCCAGCGCCGTGCATCTGTGGCTCTACGTGCTGGCCATGCGCGCCTTTGCTGAACCGGGCGGTGAATGGGCGCTGATTGCCGAGGAGGCGTTCACGCCCGGCATTCTCACCGGCTGGGCGGCGCTGGCGCTGATGCTGTTGCCGGCGCTGGCCAGCAATGATGCGGCGATGCGGGTGCTGAAGCGGGCGTGGAAGCCGGTGCAGCGCCTGGTGCTGGCCGCCGCCGCCCTGGCCCTGGCCCACATGGCCGTGGTGCATGATGGGTTCAGCCTGGCCATGGCAGTGGCTGGCGTGGTGGGCGGGCTGCAACTGGTGCGATTTTTCCCTGGAAGACGAAAGGCATGAACATGCGCGTGATGATGATGGCGGCCGTGGTGGCCACGGCGATGGCAGGCCCGGCGCTCGCCACCGGCAAGCTGAAGTGCAACGTCAAGCCGGCCGACATGAAGCCGATCGAAGCGCTGAAGGCCGAGCTGACCAAGCAGGGCTGGACGGTCGCCAAGGCCAAGGTCGATGGCGGCTGCTATGAAGTCTATGGCGTGATGCCGGACACCGGCCGGGTGGAGGCCTATTTCGATCCGGCGACGTTCGAGAAGCTCTATGTCGAACAGCGCGGCAAGGTGCTGTTCAAGAAGGGCTGAGACGGATCCTCCTACTCTGGGGGAGGTGCCCGCAGGGCGAAGGCCGATCCTCCCCCTCTGGGGGAGGTGCCCGCAGGGCGGAGGGGGCTGGCACGACCGCGCTTGGCGG
>CAZAWH010000123.1:0-8435 GCA_964488775.1 uncultured Sandarakinorhabdus sp.
CTCTGGGGGAGGTGCCCGCAGGGCGGAGGGGGCGGCCTTGGGGCCGCCCCTTTTCGTTTGAGGGCCTTGCACTTTTTGGCCGCTGCACCGACAAGGCGGCGTGTTTGAATTTCTCAAACCTTTGGGCCAGCCGCCGCGGCAAAGCCGCGTCGTGACGTCGAAGCGGTCCAACGCGCACATGCGCGCGTTGTCCGCCCGGCCGCGCTTGCGCCTGTTCGCGCGCGGCGCGCGCGCGTTCGGCGCTGCGCAATGAATCTCCTGCGCGCCACCGCCACCATCGGCAGCCTCACCCTGCTGTCGCGCATCGCCGGCTTTGCGCGCGATGTGTTGCAGGCGACGCTGATCGGCGCCGGCATGGCGGCCGATGCCTTCCTGATCGCGCAGCGCCTGCCCAATCTGTTCCGCGCGCTGTTTGCCGAAGGGGCGTTTTCTGCCGCCTTCGTGCCGATGTTCAACCGCCAGGTCGGCGCTGATGGCGGCCGCATCGATGGCGCCCGCGCCTTTGCCGAGGAGGTGCTGGCGGTGCTGCTGCCCTTCCTGCTGCTGTTCACGGCGGTGATGGTGGTGGCGGCGGCCCCGGTGGTGTGGGCGCTCACCGGCGGCTTCCCCGATGCCAGTGCCGAAAAATTCGCCCTCACCGTGCAGTTCACCCGGTTGACCTTCCCCTATCTGATGCTGATCAGCATCACCGCCATGCTCGGCGGCCTGCTCAACTCGGTCGGCCGCTTTGCCGTCAATGCCGCCGCGCCGATCCTGCTCAACCTGGTGCTGATTGCCGGCATGTTGTGGTCTGGCGGCGGCGATGATGTGGCCGCCGCGCGCACCCAGGCGCTGTGCGTGACGCTGGGCGGCATGGTGCAACTGGCCTGGCTGATGTGGTCGTGCCACCGCGCCGGCGTGTCCCTGCGCCTGCGCTGGCCGCGGCTCAGCCCGCAGGTGCGCAGCCTGTTGCGCCTGATCCTGCCGGCGGCGCTGGGGGCGGGGGCGGTGCAGATCAACCTTCTCATCTCCACGGCGCTGGCGGCGCGCTTCCTGGGCGAAGGTGCGGTCAGCTGGCTTTACTATGCCGATCGGTTGAACCAGCTGCCGCTGGGCATCATCGGCATCGGGGTCGGCACCGCGCTGTTGCCCACCATGTCGCGCCTGCTCGGCGCAGACGACAGCGCCGGCGCCATCGCCCAGCAGAACCGGGCCATCGAACTGGTGCTGATCCTCACCCTGCCGGCGGCGGCCGGCCTGGTGGTGGCGGCCGAACCCATCATCCGCGTGCTGTTCGAACATGGCCAGTTCACCGCGGCCGACAGCGCCGCCACCGCTGCCGCGCTCGCCGGCTTTGCGCTGGGCCTGCCGGCCTATGTGCTGATCAAGGTGCTCACGCCCGGCTTCCACGCCCGGTCCGACACGCAAACCCCGGTGCGGGTGGCCCTGGCGGCGATGCTGGTCAATCTGGTGGCCAATCTGGTGCTGGTGTGGCCGCTGGGCCATGTCGGCATTGCGGTCGGCACGGCAATTTCGGCCTGGATGAACGCCTTCACCCTGTGGTGGCTGCTGCACCGCCGCGGCCAGTTTCGGCTTGATGCCGGCGCGCGCCGCATGCTGCCGCGCCTCGTGCTGGCCACGGCCGGGATGGTGGTGGCGCTGTGGCAGTTGCAACCCCGGCTGGCGGTGGCGGCCGATGCGCCGCTGTGGCGCCAGGCGGCCATGCTTGGCCTGTTGATATTGGCGGGCGGCATCGCCTATCTGGGCGCGGCCCGCACCTTGGGCCTGTTCACCCTGTCTGGCCTTTTTGCCCGCTTCCGGGCGCGACGGAAACCATCATGAGCCGCATCTTCTCGGGCATTCAGCCCACCGGAAATCTTCACCTCGGCAATTATCTCGGGGCCATCCGCAACTGGGTGCGGATGCAGGATGCGCATGAATGCATCTTCTCCGTCGTTGATCTGCACGCCATCACCGTGGCGCAGGATCCGGCCAGCCTGCGGCGCGGCATCCATGAGATGACCGCGGCGCTGATCGCCGCCGGGCTCGATCCCGAACGCTGCATCCTGTTCCCGCAAAGCCGGGTGCGCGTGCATGCCGAGCTGGCCTGGGTGCTGATGTGCACCGCCCGCGTTGGCTGGCTCAACCGCATGACCCAGTTCAAGGAAAAGAGCGGCAAGGACCGCGAGGGCGCCTCGGTGGGCCTTTATACCTATCCGGTGCTGCAGGCGGCCGACATCCTGGCCTACAAGGCCACCCACGTGCCGGTGGGGGAGGACCAGAAACAGCATCTCGAACTGGCGCGCGACATCGCCATCAAGTTCAACAATGATTTCGGGGTGGAGCTGTTTCCGCCGCCCGAACCGGTGATCGAAGGGCCGGCCACCCGCGTCATGTCCCTGCGCGACGGTTCGTCCAAGATGTCGAAAAGCGACCCCAGCGACCAGAGCCGCATCAACCTGACCGACGATGCCGACACCATTGCCGCCAAGATCAAGCGCGCCAAGACCGATCCGGATGCGCTGCCGTCCGAAGCCGCCGGGCTGGCCGGCCGGCCGGAAGCCGCCAACCTCGTCAACCTGATGGCGGCGCTGACCGATCGCAGCATCGCAGCTGTGCTGGCGGAATTTGGCGGCAAGGGCTTTGGCGCGTTCAAGCCGGCCCTGGCCGACGTGATGGTGGCCCGGCTCGCCCCGATCACCACCCGCTTCAACGAACTGAAGGACGATGATGTGGCGATCGAGGCGATCTGCGCCCGTGGCGCCGAACGGGCAAGGGCCATCGCCGAGCCCGTGCTGGCCGAGGTTCACCGCGCCGTCGGCTTTGTGGCCTGAACGCTGGCGCGCGCCACCAGCGCCTTGGCATCGGCAATGCGGTTGGTGGTGCCGATGATGCGCCCGTCGCGACCGGCGACCACGTAAAAGGGATAATCGCTGTTGAGCCAGCGCGTCGAGACGCGCCCGGATCGCCCCATCCACCATTGTATCCAGGGTTCGGGATGGCGGCGCAGCCAGCGCTGCACCGTGGCGCGATCGTCATCGGCGCTGATCGACACCACGGCGAGGTCAGCATGGGCCCGATGCAACGCCGCCACCCGGGGCAGCGCCGCCACGCAGGGCGGGCACCAGGTTGCCCAGAAATCGATCAGCACCGGCCGCCCGCGCAGCACCGTCGTGTCCGCCGGCCGGCCCGCCAGATCCTGCACGCGGATGGCCGGCAGCGGCGCGCCGGGTTGCAGCGCGGTCTCGCGAAAGCTGATGCCCTGTGCCACCGTGGCCAGGCGTGGCGGCGTGCCGGCCCCCAGCATGGTGGTGGTGACATCGGGATAATCGCGCGCCACGGCGGCCAATGTCGCCAGCGCTGGCGCCCGCCGGCCGGCAGCCAGATCGGCACGGGCCAGCAGCAAGCGGCCACTGCCGGCGACCGCCCGGCTGCGGGTGCTGGCCACCAGCGCCGCCAGTCGCGCCTTGGCCTCCGGCAGGGCGCTCCCTTCCCAGTTTGCTTCCAGCACCGGGGCCAGTGCCGGATCATCCCGATGCTGCGCCATCAGGCCAGACCAGGCCAGCGTGGCATCGCTGGCGCTGCCCCACTTCAACAGCAAAGCCCGCGCCGCCAGGGCAGTGCGGCCGGGGCCTTTGGCCAGCAGGCGGAGCCGGGCCAGCGCGGGTGCGCGCGCCGCCACGGGATCGCGTGCCGCAAAGCTGGCCCAGATGGCTTGCTGCGCCGCCGCCACGGCCGCGTCCGGGTTGGGCACCGCCGCCACCAGGGCGATGCTGGCGATCAGCAGGGCAAGGGCGCGCATCATTGGCCCTTCCCGCCCAGATGGCGCTGCAGAAAGGCGATGGTGGCGGCCCAGGCGGTGCTGCGGGCCTGGGCGATGCCGGCCAGCGTGCCGCCATTGGCCTGCATGATGCCCACCGGATCAGTGCCTGGCCCGGCCAGCGCATGGCCGGCATCGGCAAAACGCAGCAGCGCGGTGCTGCGGCCAGCCGCCGCGCGCGTGTCAGCCACTGCCTGCGCCATCGGGCCGGATGGCCACACCCGGTCATCATCGCCGCCGATCAGCAACAGGGCGCCGGCATAATCCTCCACCCGGATGCGCGCCGCCGGCACACGGTCGGGATTGGCGGCCCGGCCGGCGATGTGCGGCCGGCGCATTTCCATGCGCTCCCCCCGGGCCACCCGGGCAAACTCCTGCTCCACCCCCAGATAGGGCACGAACGGCAGCGGCTTGCCGTCCCAGCTGAAGCTGCTGGTGGCGGGGCCCGGCCGGCCCCAGCCTTCCCACACCACATCGCTGGGCACCACCGCCACCACCGCCTGCAGCCAGGGCAGACGGCTGGCGGCGATCAGCGCGAACTCGCCGCCCTTCGACACGCCCCACAGGCCGATGCGGGTGGCATCAATCCCATCCTGCCGCTCGGCCCAGGCCTTCACGGCCAGCAACCGATCGGCTGAGATCTCGGTGAAGCTGGTCGGCAGGCCAGCCACCGTGTCGGCCGGATCATAGCCTGGGGAGTAGTAGGGCAGGCCCAGCACGGCAAAGCCCTGGGCGGCCAGCAGCGGGGCATAGGTGCGGGCGGTGAAGCTGCCGCCCTCTGATCCGCCCAGCACGATCAGCAACGGCAACCGCCCCTTGGTGCCCGCCGGTCGGGCCAGCACCGCACCCGGAAAATCCGGTATCGCCAAGCTCGTCACTGCCTGCGGCAGGGCCGGGATGGTGAGGCTCAGCCGCGCGCTGCCCAGCTCGGCCTCGATCCGGGCGCTGGCATCGGTTGGTGCGTTGGCGCTGGCATCGGGCCGCGCGCTCCAGAACAGGCCGGTTCCGGCAATCCCGTCATAGCTGCCAGCCGCGCCGCTGCTGATCGGGGCATCACGGCCGGTGTCGATGCTGCCATCCGCCCGGGCCTTGAAACGGGCGCTGGCACTGAACCGCCCGCCATATTGGGGCATGTCACGCACCATGGTCAGCGTGACCACGCTGCCCGGGTCCAGCCCTGCCAATCGGATCGGAGCCGGTGTGGCGTCGGCCAGGCTGGCCGGGCCATTGATCGTGGCAGCCGACAGGGCAGCCGGCAGCAGCAGGGGCAGCAGGAACGTCAGTGGCTTCATCATCCGGGCCTTTTTGAGGGGTGTTGCCGTCGCCCCATGCCGCGCCGCGGTCCCGCCCGTCGAAAAAAGCCATCAACCGGCACGCTGGCCGGTGAACGGGTGCCGTCAGACCATGAACGAACGCAGCAATTGCGCTCCGGCACGGCTCGCCTGCACCGAATCGCCCGACCGCAGATGCAGGGTCAGCCGGCCGCCGCCCGCCGGCTCGGCCCGGATCAGATGCTCGAAGTTGATGATGGTCGAACGATGCACGCGCAGGAACCGCTGCGGATCCAGCCGCGCCTCGAACTCCCCCAGGCTCAACCGCACCAGGTGCCGGCCAGTCAGGGTGGTCACCTCGCTGTAATCCTGGGCGCCCTGGATGGCGATGATGTCTCCCACCAGCACCGGTGCCAGTTCATCGCCATCCCGGGTGAGATAGCGTTCCAGCCGCGGCACCGCCGCCGGAGCATCGACGATGGTCAGATTGGCCGCCGCCCGGCCGCCACGGATGGCATAGCAGCTGGCCACGACGGCGACATAGATGACCAGCCCCTGAAACACCTGCCACGGCAGCGCGGGGCCGGCAAAGGCGCGCAACACGAATGGCGTGCCATCGGCGGCGTTCACCAGCGCCAGACACATCAGCACGCCGGCATACCACAACAGGCCAAAGGCGGGGGCCAGCACGGCATGGGCGGCGACCTGGCGCGGCACCGAAAGCGCCATGACATGGCTGCGCAACAGGCTGTGCGTCATCAGGATCAACAGCGCCAACGGCAGCACATTGGCCAACGCCACCAGCGCCGCCCGCAGCGGCGGCACCGGCCCGGTGGTGACAAACACGAACCAGTACAGCAGCCACAGGCCGGCACAGCCCGCCAGCCACAGGGTTCGGCTGGTCGGCGGCAACATCGGCGGGGCAGGGCCTGTCATCGCCCGCTGCTTGCCAATCCCGTCTGGCACGGGCAAGTGACGTGTTGTCAGGGTGGTGTGCGCCAACGGCCGTTCATGCAGGGGAAACTTGCGCAGGCTTATGCTTTGCCCCATTCATTGCAGAAAGTTCATGTGGAGCGCGACTCGATGATCACCACTTCCTCTGCCCGCATCCTGTTGCCGGTGACGGCGGCGCTGGCGCTGTCCGCCTGCACCACCGGCTTTGAAGCGCGCGTGGCCCGGTTCCAGCAGCTGCCGGCAGCCCAGGGCAACAGCTTTGTCATCGAACCGCGCGACAAGTCGCTGGAAGGCGGGATCGAATTTGCCACCTATGCCAATCTGGTGCGCCAGAAGCTGGTGGCCGCCGGCTTCCAGGAAGCCGCCAGCCCGGCCAATGCGGCGTTGACGGTGCAGCTGGATTATCATGTCACCGCCCCGCGCGAGAAGGTGCAGAGCCGGCCCGGTCTCGGCTTTGGTGCCGGCTGGGGCGGTTGGGGCTGGGGTCCCTATTGGGGTGCCGGCTGGGGCGGCTGGGGCCCGGGCTTTGGCGGCTGGGGCGGCGGCTGGGGCGCCAACGACGTCTACAGCGTGACGCAATACAACACCGTGCTGGCCATGCGCATCAACCGCACGGTCGACAAGCAGAGCGTGTTCGAAGGCCGCGCCGAAACGGTGAGCAACAGCAACAACCTCACCCGGCTGGTGCCCAACCTGGTCACCGCCATCTTCACCAACTTCCCCGGCAACAGCGGCGAGACCGTGCGGGTGCGCTTTGATCCGGCCAAGCCCGGCGTGGCGCCGACGGTGAAGCCGCTGCGCTGATCCCCGCTGACCCTGCCAACCTGGGGCGTGTCGCGACTGCGCGATGCGCCCCATGTTGTTTGGCGCGACAAACGCTATAGCGACAGGCAGGGAGGACAGGTCATGGCCGTCTGGATTGCATTGGGTGCCGTGTTCATCAGCCTGATCGGCATGGCGATCGCGCTCTATGCCGCCAATCAGAAGAAGAAGAAGGACGGCCAATAGGCCCGATCAGGGCTTGGGCGTCGGTTCGTTGTAGCCCATGCGGTTGGTGCGGTCCTGCGCCCAGGCCTCGATCTGCTTGCGGTCACAGCCGGTGAAGCCGGCCGCCCCGACCGCGCTGCAGCTGCCGATGCTGCCGCCAGCGCCGCCGGCACCATCGCCCAGCAGCAGGCTGCGGTTCTGCGTCAGCACGCTCTGGCGGTTCTCGGCCCGGCGCAGCGGTTCGGGGATGCGATAGACTTCCGATTCCGGCAGGCGGGCGCACACCACGATTTCATCGGCGGAATTGGGCTTGGGGCAGGCTTCATTGCCAAACACCGTCACCAGCCGCTGGCGCGGCCGCGTGCCGTCACCGCTGGGAATATCGGCCGGTTTCAACATGGTGGGGCGCGGCGGCGCGGTGGTGGGATTGGCCGGCTGCTGCTGGGCCAGGGCGGGCGCGGCGATGATCAGCAGGGGCAACAGGGGCAGGCGCATCAACCGGGGGCTCCTCGGGTTATGCCCCAAGTCTAGGCGGTTTCGCCGCCCGGGGGAACCGACAAACAATGGCGCTCAAAGGCTGAGCCTTGGCTGAACCGCCACGAAAAACCCCGCCCTGGGCTGGCCCGGGCGGGGTGTTTCGTGCCGGCCGTTGGCCACGCTCAGTTGGTGGCGGCGGCCTGCATGGCTTCCAGCCGGGCAATCGCGGCATCGTCGCCGGCGGCGCGGGCCGCGGCGAGCTGGCTGGCCACGGCGGTCACGTCGATCTCCGCCACCGGGGTGGCCTTTTCGGCCAGGATGGTGAGGCCGGTTTCGGTGACTTCGGCAAAGCCGCCATCGATGAAGAAGCGCTGCGTGGCCGGGCCACCATCGCTTTCATGGATGTGGATCGCGCCGGGGCGGATGGTGCTCATCATCGGCGCGTGGCCGGGCAACACACCAAAATCGCCTTCGGCACCGGGCACGACCACCATGGCCACCTTGGCACGGGCCAGGCGGCGTTCCGGCGAGACGAGTTCGAAATCGAGCAGTTCAGCCATGGTTGTCCTCTTTGCCCCTCTCCCCTTGAGGGAGAGGGAGGGGCCCGCCGCGCAGCGGCGGGAGGGTGAGGGTTACGCCGCGTCCGCCGCCAGCTTCTTGGCCTTGGCGATCGCGTCTTCGATGGTGCCGACCATGTAGAAGGCGGCTTCCGGCAGATGGTCATATTCGCCGGCCACGATGCCCTTGAAGCCCTTGATCGTGTCGTCCACGGCCACGAACACGCCGGGCGTGCCGGTGAAGATTTCGGCGACGTGGAACGGCTGGCTGAGGAAGCGCTGGATCTTGCGGGCGCGGGCCACGACCAGCTTGTCCTCTTCCGACAGTTCATCCATGCCCAGAATGGCGATGATGTCCTGCAGGCTCTTGTACTTCTGCAGCACTTCCTG
>CAZAWH010000124.1:0-8351 GCA_964488775.1 uncultured Sandarakinorhabdus sp.
GCGGAGGGGGCCGGCAAGGACGGTCCTGGATGCCCCCTCCGCCCTGCGGGCACCTCCCCCAGAGGGGGAGGATCTTTTCACGGCGGGGTGAGGCCGATCAGCCGCATCACCACGGCTTCCACCAGCATCACCGCCAGCCACCACAGGCCGGCCATGCCGATGCGGTTCCAGCGCTGGCCGGCGAGGTGCAGCGACGTGGCGAGCGCCGGGACGACAAAGCCGGCCCAGATGACCACGGCCGATCCGACCGTCATGATCCAGATCGGCGCCTTGGGCGGGGCCAGGATCAGCGCACCGGCCAGGATCGCACACAGCCACCCGGCGGAGATCAGGGCGATGATCCAGCCGCCCAGCCCCTTGGGCCGATCGATGAACTGGGCCAGCAACAGGCCGAGCAAGGTGGCGATGCCGATCGGGATGGCGTTGATGACGATGTAGATCATCTTGCCAGCTTGCCGGCTTTTGCGCCTCGTGCAAGGGGCAGCGGCGATCCAATCGGGAGGATGTGATGAGCGAATTGCCGGAATTGCTGCTGGGCCGCCTGAACCATGTCGGCATTGCCTGCCCGTCGATTGATGATGCGGTGGCGATGTATGGCCGGCTGTTCGGCGCGACGCTGTCCACCCCGGCCTTTGATCTGCCGGCGCAGGGCGTGCGGGTGGCGTTCATCGATGTCGCCAACAGCCAGCTGGAACTGATCGAGCCGCTTGGCGCGGATTCGCCCATCCATGGTTTCCTGAAGAAGAACCCGAACGGCGGGCAGCATCATGTCTGCTTCGAGGTGAAGGACATCATTGCGGCGCGCGATGCGATGCGGGCGCGCGGCGCCACCGTGCTGGGCACCGGCGAGCCGCGCATGGGCGCGCATGGCGTGCCGGTGATCTTTGTCCACCCGCGTGACACCGGCGGCGTGCTGGTGGAATTGATGCAGGAGCCGCAGCACGGCCACTGAGCAACGCGCAGCGTTGATCAGGGACTCGGGCAAGGCCGGCCAGCCGGGCCGCGCGGCCGTTTCAACGGCCAAGCGGAACCGGTCTGACGTCAGGCCGAGGCTTTGCCTCGGCCCCTTGGCTCGCTCAATCCTTGCGACGGCCGCTCAGCAGCCAGCCGACCACGAAGCCCAGCGCGATGCCGGCGCCCAGCGCCGCCAGCGGCTGTTCCTGGACTGTGGTGCGCACCTTGGCGGTGCCTTCCTCGGCCACCTTCTGGGCGCGTTCCTTGACTTCGCGGGCCTTTTCCGGCGCCACTTCGGCCAGTTCGCGCGCCTTGGCGGCGGCCTTGTCATAGGCGGCGGTGGCGGCATCCTTGGCTTTGCCGATCGCCTTGTCGGCCTGGTCCTTCAGGTCGGCCTTGATCTTGTCCAGCTTGCCGGCGGCGGCATCAGCGGCTTCGGTGGTGGTGATGGCGGTTTCGTCCGACATGGTTTGTCCTTTCATCGCGGAGGCTTTGGCGCTTCAACCCGACCAAGGTAATGCCGCGCCGCGCTGATTTGAAGTGCGTCATATACCGATAAATCAGTCGTCGGTCGAAACCTTGCCACGGCCTGCCTTGACGCCGGCACGAACCGACTTGGCCACCAGCCGCCGCTGCTTCGATCCCAGCGTCGGCCGGGTCGGGCGGCGGGTGATCGGGCGGATGCAGGCCTTTTCCACCAGTTGGGCGAGGCGGGCCCGGGCATCGGCGCGATTTTGCGGCTGATCGCGGAAGCGGTTGGCGGTGATGACGATGACACCGTCGGCCGTGGCCTTCTTCCCCGCCAGTTTCAGCAGCCGCAGCCGCACATCGTCGGGCAGGCTGGGCGAGTTGGCGGCATCAAAGCGCAACTGCACCGCCGAGGAGACCTTGTTGACGTTCTGACCGCCCGGCCCGCTGGCGCGGACGAACGATTCTTCCAGTTCGTCTTCCGGAATGAAAAGCGCCATGATGCCGCCCAATAGTGATTCGACGGGGGAATGGCCATGATCATCGTGCATCATCTGAACAACAGCCGGTCACAGCGGATCCTGTGGCTGCTGGAGGAATTGGGCACGCCCTATGAGATCAGGCATTACAACCGGGATGCCACCACCAACCTGGCCCCGCCGGAGCTGAAGGCCGTTCACCCGCTGGGCAAGTCGCCGGTGCTGGAAGCCGATGGCAAGATCATCTTCGAGAGCGCCGCCATCACCGACTGGATCATCCGCAAGCACGGCCAGGGCCGGTTCATGCCAGCCCCGGGGACGGACGCGCACGAGGACTATCTGATGTGGCTGCATTTTGCCGAAGGGTCGGCGATGACGCCGTTCCTGCTGGCGCTGTACACCGCCCGCCTGGGCGAGGCGGCAGCGCCCTTGCAGCCGCGCATCCAGGAACAGATCGGTGCCCATGTCGCCTATTTCAGCCAGTGCCTGGGCGACAAGGAGTGGCTGGTGAACAACGAACTGTCGGGCGCCGACGTGATGATGAGCTTCATCGCCGAGATTGCGACGATGCAGGGCCTGGGCGCGCATTTCCCCAATCTGGCCGCCTATGCCCGCCGCATCCAGTCCCGCCCGGCGTGGATCGCGGCGGCGGACAAGACCGAGCCCTATAATTTCCGGTTGCCGCCGGCCTGACGGGTGGCGAGCAGATTGGTGGCAAGGCCGCCGATGATGAGGGCGGCGGCCAGCAATTTCCACGGCGGCAGCGCTTCGCCGAGCCAGATCGCGGTGGAGGCCATGCCGAACACCGGCACCAGCAGCGAGGTGGGCGCCACGCTGGTCGCCGGATAGCGGGCGAGCAGCCAGCCCCAGGCGCCATAGCCGAACAGCGTGTTGCCCACCGCCTGCCAGGCCACCGCCGCCCAGACTGCCGGGGTGGTGGACAGGAGCGCGGTTTCGATGGCCGGCCAGCCTTCGAACCACAGGGCAAGGCCGGCCAGCGGCGGCACGGCGAACAGCGATGACCAGGTGATGAAGCCCAGCATGTCCACCTTGCCGGCGGCGCGCTGGGCCATGTTGCCCAGGCTCCAGCCGAAGGCGGCGCCCAGCACCAGCGCGATGCCGGTGATGGTGACCTCGCCGCCGGTGTGGCCGGCGATCACCGCGACGCCGGCCAGCGCCAGCGCCAGCGCGCCATATTGCAGGGGCTTCAGCCGCTCGCCGCTGGTGACCATTGCCATGGCGATGGTGAACACCACCTGGCTTTGCACCAGCAGGCTGGCGATGCCGGCGGCGATATGGCCATCGATGGCGATGAACAGCAGGCCGAACTGGCCGACGCCGATGGCGATGCCATAGCCGGCGAGGATGCGCCACGACACGGCCGGGCGGCGCACGAACAGGATCAACGGGAACACCACGGCGGCAAAGCGCAGGGTGGCGAACAACAGCGGCGGCAGCGCGTGCAGCGTGGCGCCGATGATGGCGAAATTGCTGCCCCACACGGTGACCACCGCCAGCGCCAGCAGCAGCGCGCGGGGCGAGAGGCTGGCGCTGGTCATCGCGCCTTTGCCAGCCCGTGATAGGCAGCAGCCGCGACCAGCAGCGCCGCACAGATATTGGCCGCCATCGGCCGCGCCGTGCCATCGTGCAGGGCGGCGGCCAGCGCTGAGGCCAGCGCGCCAACGGCAAAATTCACCCCGCCCATCAGGCCGGAAATCGCGCCGGCGCGCAGCGGATCGACATTGAGCGCGCCGGCCGAGGCATTGGCGGCGATCAGGCCGTTGGAGGACAGCGCCACGAACAGCGCCGGGAAGATGACGAACAGCGGCGCATCGGCCAGCGCGGCCGCCAGCAGCACCGCGCCGGCCACCGCCGCACCGATGCTGGCCGCCCCCAGCACCTGATCCGGGGTGGCGGTGCGCAGCAGCAGGCGGTTGATCTGGCTGGCGCCGACAACGCCGACGGCGATGACGGCAAAGATCAGGCCGAACTGGCCGGGGCTGTAGCCCCAGATGTTGATCACCAGATCGGCGGAACCGGCGATATAGGAAAACAGCGTGGCGCCATTGGCCGCGCCGACCAGCAGATAGCCGATCAGCCGGCGGTCGCGCAGCAGCAGGGCATAGCCGGCGAGCACCGGGGTGGCGGCCGCGGTCTCGGCCGTTTCGGCCGAGCGGCTTTCATCCAGCCGCGACCACACCGCCACAGCGAGGGCGACGCCGACGCCAATGAAGACCTGGAACACCGCGTGCCAGCCAGCGGCTTCAGCGATCCAGCCGCCCACTGTGGGGGCCAGCAGCGGGGCGATGGCCAGCACCAGCATCAACAGGCTGAAGATGCGCGCGGAATCGCGGTGGTCATAACGGTCGCGCACAATGGCGCGGCAGGTGACCATCGCCGCGCAGCAGCCCAGCGCCTGGAAGAAGCGGCCGGCCACCAGCGCTTCGATCGTGGGGGCGAGCGCGCAGGCGATGCTGGCCAGCACATAGACGCCGCAGCCCATCAGGATGGTGGGCCGCCGCCCAATCCGGTCAGACAGGGGGCCGAAGAACAATTGCCCCACCGCCATGCCGATGAAGAAGGTGGACAGCGTGAGCTGCACCGCGGCGTCGCTGGTGCCATAATCGCGCGCGATCGCCGGCAGCGTGGGCAGATAGAGATCGATGGTGACGGCGCCAAAGGCCGTCAGGCTGCCCAGCAGCAGGATTTCGCCCAATGACGGGCTGCGGGAGGCGGCGGGGGCATGCACGCGCCGGGGTGTAGGCGGACGGGCCCGATAAGGAAAGCGCGCGTTTGGCGCAGGTGATCAGCCGGCGGCCGGGCAGCCGCGCCAATGGGCGGCGCGCACATCGGCCCAGGCCGCGGCACCGTCGCTGATGCCGGTGAGGCGCAGCCGGAAATCGCGATAGCCATCATGGTTGGGAACGGGCAGGCGCGCATCGAGGATATGGCCCGCCGCCGCATCCAGCATCAACGTGCCGCCACGCCCGCCCAGCGCCGGGCCAGACAGGCGGAACAGCAGGGCCGGCCGGCCCAGCCAATGGCTATCGGCGGCAAATTGTGCCGTCACCGTGCCCAGATCGCGCAAGGCCGGACCCTGCGGCCCGATCAGCAACAGGGGCAGGCCGATGGTGAAACCGGCGCGATGATCGGAGCGGCCCGCCAACCACAGATTGAGGCTGGCGAGATCGAAATCATACAGATGCCAGGGCCGGTGACCGACCGGTGTCGCCAGGCGGATTTCGCCTTCCGGCAACGCGGCGCGGGCGCTGATCTGGCGGCCTTCATCCTTGAACCAGGCAAAGGCCTGTTGCCGGCCATCGCGGCCCAGCGTGCCGCCCACCAGTTCGCTGGCCTGGCCGCTGGCCGGATCAATCCGCGCCGTCACCAGCGCGGCACGGGTGCAGCGGGCTTGCGCCTTCATCACCGCCAGTTCGCCCATGGCCGGCGCATGCATGATCACCGCTTCGGCGCGGCTGCCATCATCGTTTGAGCGGACGAAATGCCAGGTGCGGCCCACCTGCCCCGCCGCCGGACCTGCCAGCACCAGGGCCAGGGCCGCGGCACGGATCACGCCCGGGCGACGCCCTCTTCCACCGCGTTCACGCTGTTGTGGCGCAGGGCGTCGAGCACGGTGCGCACGATGCCCGCCGCGTCAAGGCCGGCATCGGCATATTGCTTGGCCGGGGCATCATGATCCTGATAGCGATCGGGCAGGCGCAGGGTGCGGACCTTGAGGCCGGCATCGAGCAGGCCTTCGTCGCTGGCCAGCGTCAGCACATGGCCGCCAAAGCCGCCAATGGCGCCTTCCTCGATGGTGACCAGCACCTCGTGGGTGGCGGCCAGCTTGCGGATCAGGGCCATGTCGAGCGGCTTGGCAAAGCGCATGTCGGCCACCGTGGTCGAAAGGCCCTTGGCGTCCAGCGTGTCGGCGGCGGCCAGCGCTTCGGCGAGGCGGGTGCCAAGCGACAGGATGGCGACCTTGGCCCCTTGGCGCACGATGCGGCCCTTGCCGATTTCCAGGCGGGTGCGGGTGGCCGGAATCGCCACGCCAGTGCCTTCGCCGCGCGGATAGCGCAGGGCAATCGGGCCATCGTCATAAACGGCGGCGGTGTGCACCATGTCGGCCAGTTCGGCCTCGTCGCTGGCGGCCATCACCACCATGTTGGGCAGGGTGGCGAGATAGGTGATGTCGAACGAACCGGCGTGGGTGGCGCCATCGGCGCCGACGAGGCCAGCGCGGTCGATGGCGAAGCGCACCGGCAGATTCTGCAGTGCCACATCATGCACCACCTGGTCATAGGCGCGCTGCAGGAAGGTGGAATAGATGGCGCAGAACGGCCGCATGCCCTGCGCGGCGAGGCCGGCAGCGAAGGTGACGGCGTGCTGCTCGGCAATGCCGACGTCAAAGCTCTTTTCCGGGAAGGCCTTGGCAAAGCGGTCCACACCGGTGCCCGACGGCATGGCGGCGGTGATGGCGCAGATGGTCGGGTCGCGCCTGGCTTCCTCGATCAGCATGTCGCCAAAGACATTCTGATAGGCCGGGGCCTTGGGCTGCGGCTTGTGCTGGGTGCCCGAAACAACGTCGAACTTCACCACGCCGTGATATTTGTCGGCGGAGGCTTCGGCCGGGGCATAGCCCTTGCCCTTCTGCGTGACGACATGGATCAGCATCGGGCCTTCGGCGGCATCGCGGACATTTTCCAGCACCGGCAGCAGATGGTCCATGTTGTGGCCGTCGATCGGGCCGACATAGTAAAAGCCCAGTTCCTCGAACAATGTGCCGCCACCCTGGGCGAAGCCGCGGGCATATTCATCCACGCGCGCGGCGGCCTTCTGCAGCGGCGGCGGCAGCACACGACCGGAAATCTGCTTCAGATATTCGCGCAGTTCCAGGAACTTGCGGCTGGAGAGCAGGCGCGAGAGATAGGAGGACAGCGCGCCCACCGGCGGCGCGATCGACATGTCATTGTCGTTCAGGATGACAACGAGGCGGTTGCCGGCCTGGCGCGCGTTGTTCATCGCCTCATAGGCCATGCCCGCCGACATCGAACCATCGCCGATCACGGCAATGCCGCGGCCCGGCTTGTCCTGCAGCTTGTTGGCGATGGCAAAGCCAAGCGCCGCCGAGATGGAGGTGCTGCTGTGCGCGGCGCCGAACGGATCATATTCGCTCTCGCTTCGCTTGGTGAAACCCGACAGGCCGCCGCCCTGGCGCAGGGTGCGGATGCGGTCGCGCCGGCCGGTGATGATCTTGTGCGGATAGGCCTGGTGGCCAACATCCCACACCAGCTTGTCGTCCGGCGTGTTGAACACATAGTGGAGCGCGACGGTGAGCTCGACCACGCCGAGGCCGGAGCCGAGATGCCCGCCGGTGTAGGACACGGCGTGGATCATCTCCTGCCGCAGTTCGTCGGCCAGCTGCTGCAATTGCCCGGGCTCCAGCTTGCGCAGATCAGCGGGGATGTTGACCTGATCGAGGAGCGGGGTTTCAAGCTTCATCAGAACGGCTCGCCTGGCTGGACACTTAAGGGGTTCCCCTTAGCGATCTTGGCCGGGCCTGTCATCACCAGTGTCAGCCCGGTTTGACACCGGGTTGACGCAGCGCATCAAGTCCTTGATTTCAGGCGCAATCGGCGCAGATCCCGCGCACTTCGATCACCGGGCGCACCGGGCGGAAGCCGGTGGCGGCGGCCGCAGCGCGCACATCGCCGGTGATCCGGTCATCATCGACATGAGTCGCCCCGCCGCAACGGTCACACACCAGGAAGATGCAGTCGTGCGGGCAATCGGGATGGACATTGGCGATGAAGGCGTTGGCGCTTTCCACCCGCGCCGCGACATTGTTGGCCACGAACAGATCGAGGATGCGATAGACGCTGTTGGCGGCGATGCGGCGGCCGGCAGCAGCCGAAACGGCATCGGTCACATCATAGGCCGAAACCGGCCGGTCAAACCCCGCCAGCGCGGCAAAGACCTGGGCGCGCAGCGGCGTCCATTGTTCGCCCGCCGCCAGCAAGCGGCCTTGCGCGGCGGTGGCGAGATCATCGCGGCTGTGGTGCTGGCCATGGCTGTGCATCGCATTCCCCATGCGCCTATATCAGGCCTGCGGCGGCCGGGTGCAAGATGCGGATCACCCCTGGCGCAGGGCCTGCAGATTGCGCCAGTGGGCGAAGGCCAGCAGCGACACGCCGGCCATCGACACCAGCATCTCCACCAGCTCGCCATGCTCAACCAGCAGCGATGCCATCATCACCGCCAGGCCAGCGAGGCCCATGAGGCCGATGGCGAGGCGGCCATGCCGGCGCCAGCCCCGCCACAGCGCCACCGCCGCCAGCGGCATCGCCAGCACCAGGCCAACGACATGCACGCGGTGATCCAGCCAGTCACCAGTGAGGGCAAACAGGCTGAGCAGCACGAACCCGGCCATGCAATGCAGCAGGCACAGGC
>CAZAWH010000125.1:0-8243 GCA_964488775.1 uncultured Sandarakinorhabdus sp.
CTGCCCATCATCATCTACAACATCCCCGGCCGCAGCGTGGCCGACATGAGCGTGGAAACGATGGCCCAGCTGGCGAAACTGCCGCGCATCATCGGCGTCAAGGATGCCACCGGCAACATCGCAAGGGTGGCGCAGCAGCGGCTGGCCTGCGGCGCCGATTTCATCCAGCTGTCGGGCAATGACGACATGGCACTGGGCTTCAACGCGCAGGGCGGGGTGGGGGCGATTTCCGTCACCGCCAATGTCGCCCCGCGCCTGTGCGCCCAGATGCAGGAGGCCAGCCTGAACGGCGATTACGCCGCAGCGCTGGCCATCAACGACCGGTTGCAACCGCTGCACGCCGCGCTGTTCAGCGACACCTCGCCCGGCCCGACCAAATATGCGCTGGCCCGCCTGGGCCGCATGGGTGCCGATGTGCGCCTGCCGATCACCGCGCCGTCCGAAGCCGCCCGGGCGGCCGTGGATGCGGCGCTGGTCCACGCCGGCCTGATGTGATGGCACGGCCCAAGCCAGCGGTGGGCGTGAAGGTGCGCACGGTGGCCGAAAACCGCCGCGCGCGCTTTGAATATTTCATCGAGGATGTGGTCGAAGCCGGCATCATGCTCACCGGCACCGAAGTGAAATCCCTGCGCATCGGCCAGGCCAGCATCGCCGAAAGCTTTGCCGAGGTGAAGGATGGCCAGATGTGGCTGATCAACGCCACGATCAACGAGTTCAGCCACGGCAACCGCTTCAATCATGAGCCCAAGCGGCCGCGCAAGCTGCTGCTGCACGCCCGCGAGATCGAGAAGATGAACAGCGCCGTCACCCGCCAGGGCATGACGCTGATCCCCTTGAACATCTATTTCAATGATCGTGGCCGCGCCAAGCTGGAGCTGGCACTGGGCAAGGGCAAGAAGCTGCACGACAAGCGCGAAACGGCGAAGGAACGCGATTGGCAGCGCGACAGGCAGCGCCTGATGCGGGAACGCGGCTGATGGCGGGCAATGGTTTCAAGAATGGGGGTTTCAAGGACCGGCTGGTCGCCATCAAGCAGGCCTGGGCCCAAAGCGGCCGCCTGCTCACCGGCAAGGCCGATCCCGCCCACGAAAACCGCCTGCCGCCCGGCCAGCGCCTTGTCACCAACTGGCCGGTGCTCGATCTGGGCATCAAGCCCGACATCAGCAAGGCCGAATGGCGCCTGACCGTCGATGGCGCCGTGGCCAACCCGATCGTCTGGGATTGGGCCGCCTATCAGGCGCAGCCGCAGGTGGAGGATGTGTCCGACATCCATTGCGTCACGCAATGGTCACGCTTTGACAATCGCTGGAACGGGGTGGCCACCAGCCATCTGCTCAGCGTGGTGCAACCGCTGCCCGGCGCCAATGTCGTCGTGCTGCACGGGGCCGATGGCTATACCACCAATGTCACGCTGGAACGCTTTGCCGGGGATGATTGCCTGATCGCCCATGCCCATGATGGCCTGCCCCTCAGCCGCGATCACGGTGGGCCGGTGCGGGCGATCATCCCGCGCTGGTATTTCTGGAAATCGGCGAAATGGCTGGTCCGCATCGAGGTGCTGGCCGTCGACAAGCCGGGCTTCTGGGAAGTGCGCGGCTATCACAATGATGGCGATCCCTGGACGGAGCAGCGTTATTCCTGAACAATCGCCTGCCCCGGCCCCCGCCACCGTCGTTGCCGATTGGGAGATGTTTGCTCCCGTCGCCGCCGCCTGGCCCGCGCCCTATGCCGAAGGGGCCTCCAGCCCGGGCTTTGCGCCCCTGCTGGCCAATATCCCGATGGCGCTGGCCCTGATGGACTCCTCGGGCCGGATGTTTGCCGGCAACGAGGCGCTGGCCGCCACTGCCGGCGATGCCTGGCGCCCCGGCATGCGCCCGCAGGATCTGGCCGTGCCCGATGATGCCGATCTGGTGGCGCGCGCCGTGAGCGAGGTGGTGGCCGGCGGCGCGGCGCGCACCCTGCGGGTCGCCCTGAAAAACCGGCCGGACGAGGTGCAGGACATCCGCATCATGCCGTTCCCGCCCGGCCTGGGCGCGGCCGCCATGCTGGCCCTGCGCGACATTCGCGAACAGGTGCGGCTGGAACGCCAGGTCGCGGCGGCCACCCGCATGCAGGCGGTGGGTCAGCTCGCGGGCGGCGTTGCGCATGATTTCAACAATCTGCTCACCGGCATCCTTGGCTTTGTCGATCAGATGCTGGAGGCCCCGGCCGATGCCCCGGTGGACCGCGAGGCGCTGGAAGAGGTGCGCCGCAATGGCGAGCGCGGGGCCAAGCTGGTGGCGCAATTGCTGGCCTTTGCCCGCCAGCAGCCGCAGCGCCGCGACCTGTTGTGTGTCCGCGATCTGCTGCGCGATCTGCGCCCGCTGCTCGAACGCCTGCTGGGCCCGGCGGTGGAGCTGGACATATTGGCCCCGCAAGGGCGCTTCTTCGTTCGCGCCGATGCCAGCCAGCTGGAACAGGTGATCGTCAACCTGGCGGTGAATGCCCGGGATGCCATGGGCGGCAACGGCCGGCTCACCATCGCCGTCACTGATATCGCCGGCCGCGATGTGGCGTCGCTGGGGCACGACATCATGCCGGCGATCGACCATGTCGCCATCGACATCACCGACACCGGCAGCGGCATTCCCGCCCATATCATCGGCAAGATTTTCGAACCCTTCTTCACCACCAAACCGCAGGGGCAGGGGACTGGCCTCGGCCTCGCCACCGTCTATGGCATCGTCAAACAATCCGAAGGCTATATCTTTGCCAAGGCCGGGCCCAACGGCCGCGGCACCACCTTTTCCGTCTATCTGCCCGGCCGCCAACAGGCGCTGGGACAGGTGCCGGTGCGTGCCGCCCGCCCGGCCGAACCGGCGCCGCTGGTGCCCACCGGCCAGCGCGTGCTGCTGGTGGAGGATGAGGCGTCGGTGCGCACCGTGCTGGCGCGCGGGCTGGAGCGCAAGGGCTGCATGGTCACCACCGCCGAAGACGCCATGGCCGCGCTCACCATCCTGCGCAGCGACCAGCCGCTCGATGTGCTGGTCAGCGATGTGATGATGCCCGGAATCGATGGTGTCGAACTGGCGATCGAGGCGGCGCGATTGCGGCCCGGCATGGGGCTGGTGCTGATCTCCGGCTATGCCGAACTGCCGCGCCACCGCGAGGCGAGCGCGCTGGGAATCCGCTTTCTGGCCAAGCCCTTCGCCATGGGCGACCTCTTGTCGGCCATCGCCGTTGCCGAGGGTGTTGCCCGCTGAATTTTGTTTTGTTCCACTCTTGTTCCACCGGAACAATTGGTGTACATCAAAAGCCGTTGACGAACGCAACCCACCGCTTCAGGGAAGGAACGGGTCATGGCATCGGCGCTCAAGATTGTGGAATCGGGAATGGATCGGCAAAAGGCACTCGAAGCAGCCCTGGCCCAGATTGATCGGGCGTTCGGCAAGGGCTCGGTGATGAAGCTGGGCCAGCGCGACGCGATGGAGGTGGAGGCGATCTCCACCGGTTCGCTCAGCCTGGATCTGGCGCTTGGCATCGGCGGTCTGCCGCGCGGGCGCATCGTGGAAATCTATGGCCCCGAAAGCTCGGGCAAGACGACCCTGGCCCTGCACGCCATTGCCGAAGCGCAGAAGGGCGGCGGCACGGCGGCCTTTGTCGATGCCGAACATGCGCTTGACCCGGTCTATGCCAAGAAACTGGGCGTCAACATCGACGAACTGATCGTGTCGCAGCCTGACACCGGCGAACAGGCGCTGGAAATCGTCGACACGCTGGTGCGTTCCAACGCCATCGATGTGCTCGTGATCGATTCGGTCGCCGCGCTGGTGCCGCGCGCCGAAATCGAAGGCGAAATGGGTGACAGCCATGTCGGCCTGCAGGCCCGCCTGATGAGCCAGAGCCTGCGCAAGCTCACCGGCTCGATCAGCCGCTCGCGCTGCCTGGTGATCTTCATCAACCAGCTGCGCATGAAGATCGGCGTGATGTATGGCAACCCGGAGACCACGACCGGCGGCAACGCGCTGAAATTCTATGCCTCCGTCCGGCTCGACATCCGCCGTACCGGCCAGATCAAGGACCGGGATGACATCATCGGCAACACCACCCGCGTCAAGGTGGTGAAGAACAAGGTGGCGCCGCCGTTCAAGCAGGTGGAGTTCGACATCATGTATGGCGAGGGCGTCTCCAAGATCGGTGAAATCCTCGATCTGGGCGTCAAGGCCGGCGTGGTGGAGAAATCGGGTGCCTGGTTCAGCCACGACAGCGTGCGCATCGGCCAGGGCCGGGAGAATGCGAAGAAATATCTGAAGGAAAATCCGGAAACCGCCGCGCGCATCGAAAAGGTGATCCGCGACAATGCCGCCGGCATTTCCGATGCCCTGATGGTCGGCCCGTCGGCAGAGGATGACGCGGGCGACATGTGATCCGCCGGCTTGCCGGCGTTCCCACGGAAAAGGGGCGGCCCACCACTGGCCGCCCCTTTTCTATTGCCCGCCTGTCCGCGCTCAATCCCGGCGGTCGGGGGGCGGGGCAGGCGGCGCCGGTGGGCAGGGGCCTTGGCCGGGGCGGGCTTCACCGCTTCATCGGCGATATAACCTGACATGGCCGCCCGCTGCTGCGCCCCGGTCAGGTTTCCGGGGGTGCGGTACAGGCCTTCCAGGAACAGTTCGTCCATTGGCGTGAAGCCGGCCAGCGTGCTGCCGCCGGGATCGAACAATTGCAGGATGCTCGGCGCCGGTCGCCCGGCCTTGTCCATCCGGGCCCGGCTCAACGCCACAAAGGCGATATAATCGGCCAGCGCAGCCGGCGTCACATTGCCGACCAGCTTGATGTCAACCACCACCACTACGCCGGTCATGCCCACGCGTGTCGGCTCGTCGATCCGGCTGGCCCTGGCATAATTGTTGTAGGTGACATCGCCGCGCACCCCGGCGCCCAGCCCGAACCCGCCGGGGGCAAACTGGCGGCCGTCGCTGGCCTCGGGTGCGGTCAGATGCCACCAGCGCACCGGCAGGCCCGGCTGTTTCAACAGGGCGCGATCGGGCCCCGGCAGATTGTCCAGCGCGCCGCCCTGGCGCTTGTTCACCGCCTTGATCAACGCCAGCGGCTCATCGGTGAACACCAGCACCAGATTGGCATCACACCCCGGCTCCGCCAGCTTCAGCCCGACATGCCGGGCCACCTCGGCCACGCGGCCGGTGAAAATCGCTCCCACCGCCTCGGTCACGCCGATGCTGTTGATGCACAAGGGCTTGAACCAGCGGGCATTCTGGCCGTTGCGCGTGTCGGCCATCGCTTTGCGGACGTAACGGGTCGCCTCGGCCTTCACCGCGCCGCGGCTCAAGCGCTCGGCCGTCACCGCAATCTCGTCCTCCACCGGCTTCGCCGCCACCGGCAGCGCCAGCAGGGCCAGGGCCAACAGGCCTGTCCGCACGTTCATGCCAATCCTCCTGCCAGGTGGCGAAGATCATCGGCGGCATTGGCCAGCAACCGGTCCACCGCGCTCCATCGATTGGCCAGATTGAGGCCGCCATGCACCAGCAACCGATGGCGGCGCACCCTGGTCGGCACCCCGGCGCGGGCCAGCCCGTCGGCCAGCGCCGCCGCACCGGGCGCCACCGGATCAAGGCCCGCCCCCCACAGCAGCGCCGATGGCGGGGCCCGCGCCAGATCCAGCGCCAGCAGCGAGGGATAGGCCGGGCCCAGCGCTTCCCGCATCAGGGCCACCGCCGGCCGGGCATAGCCCAACAGCGTGTCGGGCTGGGCCGCGAGATCGACAAAGGGATACAGCAGCAGCGCGGCGCGCACCCGCCCCGGCTGCACGTCATGCAGGGCAATGCTGGCATGCAGGGCCAGCCACGCCCCGGCCGAATCCCCGCCGATCAGCAATCCGCCCGGTTCCGCCGCCAGCGCCTGCAACACAGCAGCGGCATCCTGCGCCTGGGCCGGGGCCGGATGTTCGGGGGCCAGGCGATAACTGGCGGCGATCAGTTCCAGCCCCAGTTGCGCCGCCAGCCGGCTGCACAGCGCGTGGTGACTGTCCAGACTGCCGCTGATGAAACCGCCGCCGTGCAGATAGAGCAGGCGCTGCCCCGGCACCGCGCCGTCGGGCCGGAAATGGCGCACCGGCCGCCCGGCAATCATGCCATCATGGCACGCCACCCCATCGGCATCGCTGCGATTGCCGATCAGGCGTTGGGCCGTCGTGCGCACGGCCCGCACGGTGGGAAGCAACCAGTCCGTCATTCGCCCTGACATATTGAGACGATTGACCTGGTGAATGGACGCACGCATGCAGGGCGGCAAGAGGAAAGCCGCATGTCGAACGCCGAACAGATCGAATATTGGAACGGCAAGGTGGGCGAGACCTGGGTGCTGATGCAGGAGCGGATGGACGCTGCGCTCACGCCTGTCACCGCCGCCCTGCTGGCCGCCGCCAACCCGCAAGCCGGTGAATATGTGCTTGATATCGGCTGCGGCGCCGGGGAAACCACGCTCGCCGCCGATGCTGCGGTGGGGGAAGGCGGCCACGCCATCGGCCTCGACATTTCCGAGCCATTGCTGGCCCGCGCCCGCCAGCGTGCCGAAGCATTGCTGAGCGAGGCCGAATTCATCGCCGCCGATGCCGCCAGCTGGGCCGAGGAACAGGGATTTGACCTCATCCTGTCGCGCTTTGGCGTGATGTTCTTTGCCGATCCGCAGGCCGCCTTCGCCCATCTCCATGGCCTGGCCGCGCCCGGCGGCCGTCTCGTCTTCGCCTGCTGGCAACCCGCCGCGCGCAACCTGTGGGCCACGCTGCCGCTGACCGCCCTTGCCGATCTGTTGCCGGCCCCGGCGCCCACCGATCCCCATGCACCCGGCCCCTTTGCCTTTGCCGATGCCGCCCGGCTGGCGACCATCCTTGAAGGCGCCGGCTGGCAGGATGTCACCTGCCACAGCCTGCCCTTTGCCATGCGGGTGGGCGATGGGGATGATCCCATCGCCAGCGCCGTGCAGTTCAACCTGCGCATCGGGCCGGCGGCCAAGGCGGTTCGCGAGGCCGGAATCGGCGATGCCGCCAAGCCGCTGCTGGCCGCCGCGTTGCAGCCCCATCTGGAAAACGGCATTGTCGCGCTGCCCGGTGCGGTATGGCTGGTCACGGCCAGAGCATGATGCCCGGCCTCGACATCCGCCGCCTGGAGCCGGCCGATCTGCCGCTGCTGTTGGCGGCCGGCGATCTGTTCGATGATCCGCTGCGCCCCGAGATGGCGGCCCGCTTTCTCGCCCATCCCGATCATCATCTGTTTGGTGCGATCGCCGATGGCCGCATGATCGGCTTTGTCAGCGCCGTGGCCTATCTCCATCCCGACAAGCCGGTGGACTTCTGGATCAATGAAGTCGGCGTGCACGAGGATTTCCACCGCCGCGGCATTGGCCGGCAGTTGATGCTGGCCACGCTGGCCCACGGCCGGGCGCTGGGCTGCGGCACGGCCTGGGTGTTGACCAACAGCGGCAACCGCGCGGCGCGCGGCCTTTATGCCGCCTGCGGGGGCGAGGCCACGCCCGCGGCCCGCCATGGCGACGGGGTGATCATGGTCAGCTGGCCGCTCTGACGCAGCGCCCTTTACGCTGGCGCATCACGGCGTTAAGCGCTGGGGCATGATCTCCTCGAACGACATCCGCCGCAGCTTCCTCGATCATTTCGGCAAGGCCGGGCACACGGTGGTGCCATCGGCCCCGCTGGTGCCGCAGAATGATCCCACGCTGATGTTCACCAACGCCGGCATGGTGCCGTTCAAGAATGTCTTCACCGGCCTGGAATCCCGCCCCTACAGCCAGGCCGCCAGCAGCCAGAAATGCGTGCGCGCCGGCGGCAAGCACAATGATCTTGATAATGTGGGCTACACCGCCCGTCACCACACCTTCTTTGAAATGCTGGGCAATTTCTCGTTCGGCGATTATTTCAAGGAACAGGCGATCACCCTGGCCTGGGATCTGCTCACCCGCGAATGGGGGCTGGACAAGAACCGCTTGTGCGTGACCGTCTATCACACCGATGATGAAGCTGCCGGCCTGTGGAAGAAGATCGCCGGCCTTTCGGACGAGAAGATCATCCGCATCGATACCAACGACAATTTCTGGTCGATGGGCGACACCGGCCCGTGCGGGCCCTGTTCGGAAATCTTCTGGGATCATGGCGATCACATCTTTGGCGGCCCGCCCGGCAGCCCGGATCAGGATGGCGACCGTTTCGTCGAGATCTGGAACCTGGTGTTCAT
This sequence comes from uncultured Sandarakinorhabdus sp., assembly GCA_964488775.1. Lineage (GTDB taxonomy): Bacteria > Pseudomonadota > Alphaproteobacteria > Sphingomonadales > Sphingomonadaceae > Sandarakinorhabdus. The sequence continues at coordinate 8,241 of CAZAWH010000125.1, forward strand.
GCA
>CAZAWH010000126.1:0-8226 GCA_964488775.1 uncultured Sandarakinorhabdus sp.
AGCCATCGCCCGGCTTGGACGCCTGATGATGCGTCCTGCGATGCTGCTTGCCTGTATGTTCGCCCTGTTCACAGCGGGTCAGTTCGCGGCGTTCGATCTTGGCCAGGATGCCCGCGCTGCGATTGTGGCAGGCATCACTGACGGGGTTTCGGCCGATTGCAGTATACTGGATGACGCACCCGATGATGATGCCTCCGGCAAGGCGGCCCATTGTGGCATCTGCTGCCTTCATCATATGGCCGGTGATGCTGCAACTTCTGCCGAAATGCCCGACGCGCCGCCGCACACAGCGGCTTTCGAAGCACATGATGCGCCTGCTTTGCTGCCGATCCTGACCGGGCGATTGCCGGAACCGCCCCGAGCCTGACCTGCGCCTTCCACCGCTGCCGCCAGATCGGCAGCCTTGCGTCATGTCAGGGACACCCAGTTACCATGAACAAAAGCACCATGCTGGCGCTGGCCACAGCGCTGGCGCTTATCGAGCCGCCGGCGCGGGCTGAACAGCAACCGGCGGCACGGGAACCGCTGTCTCTTTCCGGGGCACTGGCGACTGCCTTTCGCCAGTCGCCGCTGCTGGAAGAAGCGAAGGCGGGCAGCGATGCCGAGCGCGCGCGTCTCCAACAGGCGCGGCTGCGGCCGAACCCGGAGGTCGGCGTCGCCATCGACAATCTGCCGACGCGCGGGCCCCTGGAGGGCGCGGATGCGGCAGCCACAGCGTGGACACTGGCCATGCCGCTCGAAATCAGCGGTCAGCGCCGGGCGCGCACCGCACTGGCCGCGGCCGGCGTCGATGCCGCCGAGGCCGGCCAGCAATTGTCGGCCGTCGATCTGGCCCGCGCCGTGCGTGCAGCCTATGCGACCGCGCTGGCCGCCGATGAAACAGTCAAGGTCGTCAGCGCCGATGTCGAGCTGGCGCGCGAACTGGAGGCTGGCGTCGGCAAGCTGGTCGATGGCGGCCGCGAACCGCCGCTGCGCGCGGTGACGGCCAATATCGAACGGCAGACTGCGGAAGCCGCGCTGGCCACCGCCGTTGCCGATGCAGCCGCCAGCCAGGCCAATCTGGCCGCCCTGATCGGCCGGCAGGATACGCTGTTTGCACTGGCCCCGACATCTGTGCCGCGTGCTGTTGCCGCGCCCGCCAACCCCGATCTGGCCATCGCCCGTGCCGAACAGCAGCGTGCCAATGCCCGGATCGCGTTCGAACGCTCGCTGCGCGCGCCAGTGCCGCGGCTCAACCTGGGGTATCGCCAGTTCCAGCAGGTACCGGCCAGTGCCGTCACCATCGGCGTGTCGGTGACGCTGCCACTGTTCAACCGCAATGGCGGCAATATCGCTGCTGCCGCCGCCGAGGCCCGCCGCGCCGAGGCCAGCCAGCGCCGGGTGGCACTGGAGGTTGTTGCGCGCCAACGGGCTGCCGAAGCGCGGATCACGGCGGCCGCCGCCCAGATCGAGACGCTGAACGGCGGCCTGGTCCCAGGTGCCGAAGAAGCGCTGCGCATCGCCCGGCTGGGCTATGCCGCCGGCAAGTTCAGTTTCCTCGATCTGCTCACTGCCCAGCGCTCACTGGGCAGCGCGCGCCGCGCCCTCATTGCCGCGCGCCGCGACCTGGCAATTGCCGAAGCCGAACGCGACCGAGCGCTCGGTATCATGCCCGAACTGGAGGCGAAGCCATGAACCGGCCATCGAACACGCAAGCGCTGATGGCGCTTGCCGCTGCAACCATCCTCGCCGGCGGCGGCTACTGGCTTGGCGCAGGCACGGCCCAGCCGCCGGCAGCGCTTGAAGCAAAGGACGGCGGCACAGCACCTGCTGACAATCATGCCGAAGGCGAAATCGCGGTCACCCCTGCTCAGATCGCAGCGGCGGGCATCACGCTTGCCCGCGTGGCGCTGGCGCCGGCCGGAGGCGAAGTGCTGGCCACCGGCCGGATCGTGCCCAATCCCGATGGCACCGGCCACGTGACAGCGCGCACCAACGGCGTGGTGACGCGCCTGCTCGCCCAGATCGGCACGCGCGTCGCGGCTGGCCAGGGCCTTGCCGTGATCGACAGCCAGGAGGCCGCCACGGCGCAGGCCGCGCTGGCCACCGCGCGCTCCCGCCTGGCGCTTGCTGACAAGACGTTCGCCCGCGAACAGCGGCTGTTTGCCCAGCGCGTGACTGCCCGGGCCGATTTCGAGCAGGCCGAAGCGGCACTGGCGGCCGCCCGCATCGAAGCGCGCGCCGCTGAACAGGGGCTGGCGGCGCTCGGCATGACACCCGGCGGTTCGCGGTTGTTCACCCTCAAGAGCCCGGTGGCCGGCGAGGTCACCACGGTTTCGGTGACGCCCGGCGAATATGTCACGCCGGATCGCGAATTGTTCCAGGTCGTCGATCGTCGGGCGATCTGGGCTGAACTGCAGGTGCCGGCGCGTGATCTGGTCGGGATCACGGCGGGCCTGCCGGTTGAGGTGACCGTGCAGGGGGCCGATCACTCACATCAGGCGACGCTGAAATTCGTGTCGCCTTCCGTCGACAATCTGTCGGGCACACTGCGCGCCATCGCCGTGGTGCGGGATCCGGATGGCGAATTACGCCAGGGCCAGAGCCTGACTGCCCGCATTCTCACCCCGGCCGGTCGCATGGCGCCCACGGTGCCGCGCGCGGCGGTGCAGGATGTTGGCGGCCGGCCCGCGGTGTTCGTGCGCACCGCGCGCGGCTTCACCCTGCGGCCGGTCACGCTGGGCGCGGCGCGCGCCGAAACGGTCGCGGTGCTGGCCGGATTGCAGCCGGGCGACAGCATCGCGGCCACCAACAGCTTCGTGCTGAAGGCCGAACTGGGGAAGGGCGAGGCCGAACATGACTGAGGATCACACCCATGCTTGAGCGCATACTGCTGTTTTCGGTCGGCCAGCGCTGGCTGATCGTGCTGCTGGCGATCATCGCGGCGGCCATCGGGGCGTCGCAGCTGGCGAAACTGCCGATCGATGCCGTGCCGGACATCACCAACCGGCAGGTGCAGGTGAACATCGTGGCGCCGGCGTTCAGCCCGTCCGACATGGAGCGGCAGGTCACCTATCCCATCGAAACCGCGTTGGCCGGCACGCCGGGGCTGTTGTCGACCCGCTCGATTTCACGCAACGGCTTTGCCCAGGTCACCGCCGTCTTCACCGATGCAACCGACGTCTATTTCGCGCGCCAGCAGGTGGCCGAACGGCTGGCGCAGACCCGAGAGAGCCTGCCACCGGGCGTCGATCCGGCGCTTGGTCCCGTCACCACCGGCCTTGGCGAGGTGCTGATGTGGACGGTTGATTTCGCCCGTCCGCACCGTCTGGCCCGCCCGGGCGAAGCCGGCTGGCAGCCAGATGGCAGCTATAAGACGCCGGAAGGCCAGCGGCTGGTCACGGCGCGCGAGCAGATCACCTATCTGCGCACCGTGCAGGACTGGATCGTCCGCCCGCAGATGCGAACCGTGCCCGGCATCGCTGGCGTGGACGTGATCGGCGGCTTTGTGAAGCAATATCAGGTGGCGCCCGATCCGGCCCGGCTGGCCGCGCTCGGCCTCACGCTCACCGATCTCGCGGCCGGCCTTGAACGCGGCAATCTTTCGCGCGGCGCCGGCATTGTCGATCGCGCCGGCGAAGGCCTGATCGTCCGCGCCGATGCCCGCGTCGCCAGGGTGGCGGATATCGAGGATATCGTGATCGCCACGCGGGCCGAATCGCCTGTGCGGGTCCGCGATGTCGCGCGGGTTTCGGTGGGCCGCGAAATCCGCACCGGCGCCGCTTCGGCCAACGGCCGCGAAGTGGTGATCGGCACGGCGCTCATGCTGGCCGGCGAAAACAGCCGCACCGCCGCCCGAGCCGCTGCGGCGCGGCTCGGCGAAATCGGCCGGTCACTGCCGCCGGGCGTCACCGCAACCGTGGTGCTCGACCGTTCGGTGCTGGTGGAAGCGACGATCGGCACAGTGGCGCGCAGCCTGACCGAAGGCGCGCTGCTGGTGGTGGTGGTGCTGTTCTGGCTGCTGGGCAACATCAGGGCTGCCATCGTCACGGCGCTGGTCATCCCGCTGTCGATGCTGCTCGCCGCCACCGGCATGGTTGCCGGCGGTGTCTCCGGCAATCTGATGAGCCTGGGCGCGCTCGATTTCGGCCTGATCGTCGATGGCGCTGTCATCATCGTTGAAAACTGCCTGCGCCGGCTGGCCGAACGCCAGACTCACGAAGGCCGGCTGATCAGCCTTGGCGAACGGCTGGAGGAGGTGGCGCTGGCCGCGAAGGAAATGATCCGCCCTTCCGTGTTTGGCCAGGCCATCATCCTGCTTGTCTATGCTCCGCTGCTGGCTTTCGAAGGCGTTGAAGCCAAGATGTTTTCACCGATGGCGATCACGGTGATGCTGGCATTGGCGGCGGCCTTTGTGCTGTCGGTCACGTTCGTGCCGGCCATGGTGGCCATACTGGTCTCCGGCACGGTAGAGGAAAAGGAAACCCGGCCGATCGTGGCGGCGCGGCGTCTCTATGCGCCAGCGCTGGCCTATGCGCTGACCCGGCCGCTGACCGTGATCGGCGCAGCAGCGGCGGCCTTTGCGGTGTCCTTGCTGCTGTTCTTCACGCTTGGCCGCGAATTCATCCCGCAGCTTGATGAGAAGAATGTTGCGCTCAGCGCGGTGCGGATACCATCGACCAGTCTGGAGCAATCAACCGCCATGCAGATGGCGCTGGAACGCGAGATCGGCAAGCTGCCGGAAGTCGCCCTGATGTTCTCGAAATCCGGCACGGCCGAGGTGGCGACAGACCCGATGCCACCCAACGTCTCCGATGGCTTCATCATCCTGAAACCGTCCGAAGCGTGGCCGGACCCGTCTGCCGGCAAGGCCGCTGTGGTTGAAAGGATCGAGCAGCGGGCCAGCAGCATGATCGGATCGGCCTATGAAATTTCGCAGCCCATCCAGCTGCGCTTCAACGAGCTGATCGCCGGCGTGCGCTCCGATGTCGCCGTCAAGGTCTATGGTGATGATTTCAGCCAGATGGAGCCGGTTGCTGCCCGTGTCGCCGCGGCCCTGCGCACGGTGCCGGGCGCTGCCGATGTAAAGGTGGAGCAGACCGAGGGGCTGCCGGCGCTGGAAACCCGCTTCGACCGTGCTGCCATCGCGGCCTATGGGCTGACCGTCGCCGATGTCGCCGATGTCGTGCAGACTGCCGTGGGCGGGCGGGCTGCCGGCCAGGTGTTCGAAGGCGACCGGCGCTTTGACGTGGTGGTGCGGCTGGCCGATGAACGTCGGCCGGATATTGCGGCGCTGGCCGCCATCCCGGTGCCGTTGCCGGCCGGCGCCCCTGGCACCGGTGCGATTGGCGCCCAGCCGCAGGCGGTGCCGCTCGGCCAGCTGGTGCGGTTCGAGGTTCGCGACGGGCCCAACCAGGTGAGCCGGGAGAACGGCCGCCGCCGGATCGTGGTGGCCGCCAACGTGCGCGGGCGCGATCTGGGTTCGTTCGTTGCCGAAGCCCAGGCGCTTGTGTCTGCCAAGGTGCAACCCCCTCCGGGCGGCTTCATCGAATGGGGCGGCCAGTATCAGAATCTGGCGCGCGCCCAGGCCCGGCTTGCCATCGTAGTGCCGGCGGCCTTCCTCGGCATCTTCGCCCTGCTCTATGCGGCGCTGGGGTCACCGGCACGGGCGGCCATGGTGTTTTCCGCCGTGCCGCTGGCGCTTACCGGCGGCGCCCTGGCGCTGTGGCTGCGCGGCCTGCCGTTTTCCATCTCGGCCGCGGTCGGCTTCATCGCGCTCTCTGGCGTGGCCGTGCTGAACGGGCTGGTGATGATGACGGCCATTGCGGGCCTGCGCGCCGATGGCCGCAGCGTTGAAGAAGCGGTGCGCGATGGTGCCATGCTGCGGCTGCGGCCGGTGATCATGACCGCGCTGGTCGCCAGCCTGGGCTTCGTGCCGATGGCCATTGCCACCGGCACCGGAGCCGAGGTGCAGCGGCCGATCGCCACTGTCGTCATCGGTGGTCTGATCACCGCAACATTGCTTACGCTCATCGTGCTGCCGGCGTTGGCGCAGATGCTGCTGCGCTGGGAACAGCGCCGCGCCGCACGAATTACAGCAACGACGGCCCAGCCATTACCGCCCGAACCCGCGGGCATTTGAAGTGGAGACGAATGATGAAGATGCTTGCCGTGATCGCCCTGGCCGTGGCCGCCCCGGCCTCTGCCCAGACGCCGCCACCGCTGACCGGGGTCTGGTCGATCGGTCAGACCCGCAACTGCACGGCGGGTCCGGCCTGGGCGCTTCTGGCCGACGGCATCTACGCCGAAGTCACCCTGCCCGATCGTGGCCCATCGGTGATCGGGCTGTGGAAGGACGAAGGCACCGCCATCGCCTACACTCACAACCACATGCCGTTTCCCAGGCTGATGGAAACCAGTCAGATGCTGCGCCTGACCATTGAACGCCGCACGCCAGACATGCTGGTCATGCGCAACCGCAGCGGGGAAGCCCGCATCTTTCATCGCTGCCCCGCCGATGCCGTGAAGGCACCGGCAAAGCAGGGAGCCCATTGATCATGTCGGACGATGCCGCCAATCATGGCCACGATCACACCGCTGGCGCCAATGCCAGGGCACTGACCTGGGCGCTCGCCCTGACCGGAACCTATCTGGTTGCCGAAGTGGTTGGCGGCATCGTCTACAACAGCCTCGCGCTGTTGTCGGACGCAGCGCATATGCTCACCGATGTGGCCGCGCTCGCCATCGCGCTGATCGCCATCCGGGTTGGCGCCCGGCCGGCTGATGAGCGGCGCACGTTCGGTTATCGCCGCTTCGAGGTGCTGGCGGCCGCCTTCAACGCCGCGCTGCTGTTTGCCGTTGCGATCTACGTGTTTGTGGAGGCCGTGCGCCGGTTTTCCAATCCCGAACCGGTCGGCTCGCTGGGAATGCTGGTGGTTGCGGCCATCGGCCTTGTCGTCAATCTGATCTCCATGCGGCTGCTGTCGGTCGGACAAGCGCGCAGCCTGAACGTGAAGGGCGCCTATCTCGAAGTCTGGGCCGACATGATCGGTTCGCTCGGCGTCATCGGCGGCGCGCTGCTGATCCGGTGGACAGGCTGGACCTGGGTCGATCCCGTCGTTGCTGTCGCCATCGCCATCTGGGTGTTGCCGCGGACCTGGACCTTGCTGCGGGACGCGACCAATATCCTGCTCGAAGGCGCCCCGGCCCGCTTGACGCTTAACAGCGTGCGGGGCGCGATTTCCACGGTTCCTGGCGTGGCCAGCCTGCACGAGCTCCACATCTGGTCAATGTCTCAGGACGATATCAGCCTGACGGCCCATGTCTCTGTCGCACCCGAAGCGGCCACACACGAGGTGCGCAAAGCCATCGAGGCAGTGGTGGAACGCGAATTTGACATCACCCATCTGGCAATCCAGATGGAAACGGCAGATGCAAATTGCCAGCCGGACGAGCCGGCGCATTCCTGAGCGTTGTACAATCCGGAGCAAAGGCCAAATCAGATTACTTCGAAACACAGTAGCGACATGATACCGTATTGCCGCCTGTCGAAGCTGCATAAAGGCAGTTTTTTGTGATTTCTAATGACAGCGGGCTGTTCTCAGACATGTGTCGCCTCCTGTCGCAAAAAATTTATAATTCCGACCACGCCAATACCTCTGATTTTTTCAGAAAATATTTTGATGCATACTCCGTCACTCCCGCTTGATTGTCCAAGAGCACGATAAACGTATTACTTTGTTTATTATATTGGTATAGACGGGCGCAAGGTTACTCAGCGCTGCGCGAAAACCGCCGCTTTCCCACCACCGAATGCTATAACAGCGTATTTGTCGGCTACCCGGCCAGGGACTTCCATGCCGAGCGAGCCAATCGGCATGCCCGGGACTGCAAGGCCCGTGACGCCGGCTGGACGTTTGGCCAACACACGCTTCATTTCCGCAATTGGCACATGACCTTCGAAGGCCAAACCGGCGATGATCGCGGTATGGCACGATGCCAGCGCGGGATGCATGCCAAGCTGTTTGTGAAGGCTGGCGCGATTGGCATCGTCGACAATCTTGACGTTTTGACCGAACTCCTTGGCAACCTTTGTCGCCCAGGCTTCGCAGCAACCGCAACCGGGGTCTCGGTGCATGACGATGTCACCTGTCGCCATCGCAGGCGCTGCAACAAGCACAAGAGCAAAAAGATACTGTCGCATGGGGGAAAAGGCCTTTCAATTCAGAGCAAAATTGGGCCACCTAG
>CAZAWH010000127.1:0-8106 GCA_964488775.1 uncultured Sandarakinorhabdus sp.
CCGCCGCGCCGGCACAAAGCGTGCAGGTGCAGATGCTGCCCCCCACCGGCAGCCGCCAGCCCGCCGCAGCGCCCGCGCCGCGCCCGGCCGCCCGGCCAGCCACAGCCCCGCCCGCCGCCAAACCGGCCGCTGCGGTGCCGGCGGCAAAACCGGCACCGGCCGCCCCGTTGCGGCCACCGGCGACACCAGTGCCGCCACCCGCCGCCACAAAACCGCCACCGGCCGGCGCCGTCACGGTACAGATCGGGGCCTTTTCCAGCGCCGAAAAGGCCGAGGAAGAATGGTCCCGCGTGGCCGGCAAGGCCGGGCTGACGGCCAAGCAGGTGCAGAAATTGACCAACAGCGCCGGCAAGACCCTGTGGCGCGTGCGCGGCCAGGCCGCCGATGCCGACAAGGCGTGCAAGGCGATCCTGGCGGCCAAGGGCGCCTGTGAAGTGGTGAAGAAATGATGCAGCCGGTAATCTTCGGCCTCGCCGGCCTCACCCTGTCCGCCGACGAGGCCGCGCTGTTCAAGGCGGCCGACCCGGCGGGCTATATCCTGTTCAAACGCAACGTGGATTCGCCCGATCAGGTGCGGGCGCTCACCGCCTCGCTGCGCGATCTCGCCGGCCGCGACGTGCCGATCCTGATCGATCAGGAAGGTGGCCGGGTCGCCCGCCTGCGGCCGCCGCACTGGCCGTTATTCCCGCCCGGCGAGGTGTTTGGCCGCCTCTATGACAAGGCGCCTATCACCGCCATCGAAGCCTGCCGGCTCAACAGCCTGGCCCTGGCCGCCCTGCTGCGCGACCTCGGCATCAACGTCGATTGCCTGCCACTGCTCGACGTCCGCGACCCCGGCGGCCACGACATCATCGGCGATCGCAGCTTTGGCACCGAACCGCTGGTGGTCGCGGCGCTGGGCAAGGCGGTGCTGGATGGCTTCCAGGCCGGCGGAATCTGCGGCGTTGTCAAGCACATCCCCGGCCACGGCCGCGCCCGGGCGGACAGTCATCTGGAACTGCCGGTGGTGACGACCAGCCGTGCAGAACTGGAACGGGATTTCATCCCCTTCCGCCGGCTGGCCAATGCCCCGATGGCGATGACCGCCCATATCACCTACACCGCGCTCGACGCCCAGCGCTGCGCCACGCTGTCGCCCACGGTGATCGATTTCATCCGCCAGGACATCGGCTTTGGCGGCCTGTTGATGTCCGACGATCTGGGCATGCATGCGCTTGGCAACCCGCAATCGGGCGGCCATCCGCCGGGCAGCAATGCGCTGGCCGATTTTGGCGCCCGCGCGCTGGCCTGCATCGATGCCGGCTGCGATGTCGCGCTGCATTGCTCGGGGGATTTCGGTGAAATGCGCAGCATCGTCGAGGCGGCCCCCGTGTTGCGCCCGGCCGCCGTCGCCCGGCTGGCCGCAGCCATGGCCTTGATGGGGCCAGGTGATGCCACGCCGGTGGCCGAATGGGCCGCCGCCCGCGACGCCCTGCTGGCCCTTGCATGACCGAGCCGGAGGATTTCAGCCAGCCCGTGCGCGCCACCGCCGCCGCGCAGGCGACGTTGATCCTGCAACTGGGCAGCTGGGAAGGGCCGCTCGACCTGCTGCTCACCCTGGCGCGGGCGCAAAAGGTGGATCTGGCGCAGATCTCCATCCTGGCGCTGGTTGATCAATATCTTGATTTCATTCGCGAAGCCAAGGCGCTCAGCCTGGAGCTGGCCGCCGATTATCTGGTGATGGCGGCCTGGCTGGCGTACCTCAAAAGCCTGCTGCTGCTGCCCAAGGATCCGGAGGCCGAACCCGATCCGGCCGAAATGGCACTCAAGCTGCAGTTCCAGCTGCAACGGCTGGAGGCGATGCGGGACGCCGGTCAAAAGCTGCTGGCCCGCCCGCAGCTGGGGTGGGACATGTTCCGCCGCCCCAATCCCGAGGGCCTCGCCGAGGACCGGCGCGCGGTCTACGACTGCAGCTATTATGATCTCCTCACCGCCTATGGCGCGATCACCGCCCGGCGGACCAAATCGGTGCATGTGGTGCGCCGCCGGCCAGTGATGGCGCTGGATGAAGCCATTGAACGGCTTGAACATCTCCTGGGCCGCAGCCTGGATTGGACCGAGCTGTCCCGCTTTCTGCCCAGCGATCTGGCCGATGAATCCTATGCGCGCTCGGTGCTGGCCTCCAGCTTTGTCGCCGCGCTGGAATTGACCCGCCAGGGCAAGGCCACCCTCAGCCAGGGCGCCGCCTTCGCCCCCATCCTGTTGAAGGCCCGCAGTCATGACTGACCCCGCCGGTGACGGCCATGATCTCGCCCTGGCGCGCGCGCTGGAAGCGATCCTGTTTGCCGCTGAAGCCCCGATGACGCTGGCGGAATTGACCCGCCATGTCGGCGAACGCGGCGATCTGCTGCCCACCCTGCGGGCGCTGGCCGAATCCTACGGCCCACGCGGCATCAATCTGGTGGAACGCGGCGGCCGCTGGCAATTCCAGACCGCGCCCGATCTGGGCCATTTTCTGCGCACCAGCCGCGAGACGGTGAAGAAACTCTCCCGCGCCGCGGTCGAAACCCTGGCGGTGATTGCCTATCACGAACCGGTCACCCGCCCGGAAATCGAGGAGATTCGCGGCGTTGCCGTCTCGGGCGGCACCATCGACGTGTTGATGGAGGCCGGCTGGGTGCGCCCGGCCGGCCGCCGCGAAACGCCGGGCCGGCCGCTGCAATATGCCACCACGCCGGAATTTCTGGCGCATTTCAATCTGACCAGCCGGCGCGACCTGCCGGGCCTGGCCGATCTCAAGGCCGCTGGCCTGCTCGACCGCGAGCCCCCGCGCGAACTTCCGCTGCCACTGGGCGGGCGGGAAGAGTAAAACACAATCCTCCCCCTCTGGGGGCGGTGCCCGCAGGGCGGAGGGGGCGGCCAGGCCGGTCTGGCCGGCCGCTTGCGTCAGCCTGCCGCTGACACCTCCCCCCAACAGGGAGAGGATCAAGCGCTTACTTCTTGAACAGGGTTTCCGCCGTCAGCGCTTCGGTCGGGATCGTGCCAACCGCATGGCGTTCGGCCTGCAGCTGGTTGATCAGGGCGGCGCGCTGAGCCTCGGCCTTTTCCGGGTCCACGCTGGTGTCGATGCCGGCCTTCTTGGCAGCCGTGGCGACCATCGCGTCCAGTTCGCGCTGGCTGGCCAGACCCAGGGTCACCGGATCGCGGGCCTGCAGATTGGCATAGTTCCAGTGGCTCTTGTCGCGGATGGCGGCAATCGTCGTCTTGGTGGTGCCGATCAGCTTGGAAATCTGGCCATCGGTGATTTCCGGGTGATTCTTGATGATCCACAGGATGCCATCGGGCTTGTCCTGCCGCTTCGAAACCGGCGTGTAGCGCGGGCCCGACGTGCGGCGGGCCTGTTCGGGCAGCCGCGAGATGCGCAGCACATGGTCCGGATTGGCCTCGCCCCTGGCCAGCTCTTCCTTGGTCAGCTCGCCAGCGCGGATGGGATCGCGGCCCTTCAGCTTGGTGGCGGCGGTGTCATCGGCAATGGCCTGGATTTCCAGGATGTGCAGGCCGCAGAATTCGGCGATCTGGGCAAAGGTGAGGCCGGTTTCATCCACCAGCCAGGCGGCGGTGGCATGGGGCATCAGGGGCAGGTTGGCAGCGGCCATGATCGTGGCTCCCGGTTCGGGGGACAAGGTCCCGGAATGAAAACAGCCGCCCCGGGGGGGACGGCTGGACATGCACTCTTGTAATGGAGGGCAGGCTGTGGCGCAAGGGCGACCACCATGCATCCCCAACCCGATCATCTTGCCGCGCTGGACGCGGCCGATCCGCTCCGCGCCGCCCGCGCCCGCTTTCGGCTGCCCGAAGGCCTGGTCTATCTCGACGGCAATTCGCTGGGGCCGCTGCCGGCGGCCCTGCCCGATGCCATGGCGGTCACGGTGGCGGCAGAATGGGGCGACGGCCTGATCCGCAGCTGGAACGATGCCGGCTGGATCGATCTGCCGGTGCAGCTGGGCGCGGCGATCGCGCCGATCGTCGGAGCCGAGGCCGGGAGCGTGGTCGCCTGCGACTCGGTGAGCCTCAACCTGTTCAAGCTGGCCAGCGCGGCGCTCAGCCTGCGGCCGGGCCGGCGCACCATCCTGATGGAGGCCGATGATTTCCCCACCGACGCCTATGTGATGCAGGGCCTGGCCGCCCTTGCCGGCGTCACCCTGAACCGCGTCCCGCGCAGCGATCTGCTGACCGCATTGAACGATGACGTGGCGCTGCTGCTGCTCACCCATGCCCATTATGTGACCGGCCAGGTGCACGACATGGCGGCGATGAGCGCGGCGGCCCACGCGGCGGGCGCGCTCACCCTGTGGGATTTGTCGCACTCGGCCGGTGCCCTGGTGGTGCGGCTGGATGACGATGGCGCCGATTTTGCGGTGGGCTGCGGCTACAAATATCTGAACGGCGGCCCCGGCGCCCCGGCCTTTGCCTATCTGGCGCGCCGACACTGGGCGGCGGCACAGCCGGCGCTGATTGGCTGGATGGGCCATGCCGCGCCCTTTGATTTTGGCGCCGATTATGCGCCGGCGGCCGGCGCCCGCCGCCTGCTCACCGGCACGCCGCCGATCCTGGCCATGCGGGCGCTGGAAGCCGGCGTGGCCACATTTGCCGGCATCGATCTTGCGCAAGCCGAGGCCAAGTCGCGCGCCCTGGTGCGGCTGTTTGCCGATGGCGCCGCCGGCCTGCCCGGCGTGACGGTGGATGCGCCGCCGGCCGGCCGCCATGCTGCCCATGTCATCATCCGACACCCCGCCGCCCGCCGCGTGATGGCCGCCCTGATCGCCCGCGGCGTGGTGGGCGACATGCGCCCGCCCGATGCCATGCGCTTCGGCTTCCCGGCGCTCACCACCCGCTATGCTGATATCGGCCTGGCGCTGGCCGCGCTGCACGCGGTCCTGGCCAGCGGGGAATGGCAGGACGACCGCTTCGCCCCGCGCGGGATGGTCAGCTGACCGTCAGCACGATCTTCCCCACATGCGCCCCGGCCTCCATGCGCCGGTGCGCGTCGGCGGCTTCGGCCAACGGGAACACCATGTCGGTCACCGGCTTGAGGCGCCCGGCGGCGAAGGCCGGCCAGATCACGCCTTCCAGCGTTTCAGCGATCGCCTGCTTGAAGGCCACAGGTCGTGGCCGCAGCATCGAACCCGTCAGCACCAGCCGCTTGCGCATCACCAGCGCCAGGTTCACCTCCGCCGTGGGCCCGCGCTGGAAGGCGATGCTCACGTGGCGGCCATCATCGGCCAGACAGGCAATATTCTTCGGCACATAATCGCCGCCCACCATGTCGAGCACGATATCCACGCCCTTGCCGCCGGTCAGCGCCAGCGCCTCGGCGGCGAAATCCTGGGTGCGGTAATTGATGGCATGCGCGGCCCCATGGGCAAGCGCGGCGGCGCATTTGTCATCGCTGCCGCAGGTGGCGATCGCGGTCAGGCCGATTTCCTGCGCCAGTTGCAGGGCGGTGATGCCAATGCCGCTGGTGCCGCCGTGGATCAGGATCGTCTCACCGGGCCTGGCATGGCCACGGTCCATCACGTTGGACCACACGGTGAACCAGGTTTCCGGCAGGCCAGCCGCGTCGGTCATCGCCATCCCGGCCGGCACCGGCAGGCATTGGCCGGCCGGCGCGACGCAATATTCGGCATAGCCGCCGCCCGCCACCAGCGCACACACGGCATCACCGGGCCGCCAGCGCGTCACAGCCTCCCCCACCGCCACCACGGTGCCGGCGATTTCCAGGCCCATGATCGTCGGCGTGCCCGGCGGCATCGGATACAGGCCCAGCCGCTGCAGCACATCCGGCCGGTTCACCCCGGCCGCCGCCACCTGCACCAGCACATCGCCCGGCCCCGGTTGGGGCACGGGGCGCGCAACCGGCACCAGCACCTCCGGCCCTCCGGGCGCTGCGGGATCGATGGCGGTCATGCTGGTCGGGATGGTCATGCCAGCATCTTGGCGTGTCGGGCCCGCCGGTCAAGCCGGGCGTGGCTGGCGCGGCTGGTTGGCCCGTCGGTTGAGAGCGGCTTCGCTGGCCGTGGTCTGGATCCGCCGCTCGCGCGTGGCCGGCGTGCGGGCCTGCGCAATCCATTCCAGAATGGCGCGCCGGGCCGATGGCGGAAAGGCGGCCCAATGGCCAGCGGCACCGGGCGTGGCGGCCAATGCCGCCTGCAGATCGTCGGGTTCCACCAGCGCGCCAGCGCCGTCGAGCCGGCTCCAGCTGCCATCGGCCTTCGCCGCCGCGATCGCAGCCATGCCGGCCGGCGCCATCAGGCCAGTGGCCAGCAGCCGTTCGATCCGCGCCTTGTTCACGGTTGACCAGCCGCTCCCCGGTTTTCGGGGGGACAGGCGCAGCATCGTTCGCTGTGCATCCAGCTTGCGCGGCAGGCTGTCGATCCAGCCAAAGCACAGGGCTTCCTCCACAATGTCGGCATAGCTGACGTGGCGGGGATCAGCCTTTTTCCAGGTCACCAGCCAGATGCTGCCCGCTTGCCCATGATGCGCCGCCAGCCAGGCGCGCAGGGCCGCGCGACTGTCCACCGCCACCTGGGGATGATCCTGCGCCATGGCTGGCATCATGCCGGGCGCCGGGGCCGCGTCAATACTTGCAGAATATGCGCAGCGCACATATGTGGCAGGCATGAGCAATGATGATCTGGCCAACCAACTGGGCGCGTTGGCACTCGCCCTTGCCGACGACATGCGGGCAGCGGCTGAAGCGGCGGCCTGTGAGCCTGGCCCGGCGGCCGCCGCGCTGGTGCTCGCCGGCCACGTCCCCAATCTCAGCATCGCCGCGCTGGCGCCGGCGGTGGGCCTGTCCCACCCTGGCGCGGTGCGGCTGGTGGACCGGCTGGTCGCCGATGGGCTGATGCAGCGGCAGCCATCGCCGCAGGATCGCCGCGCCGTGCAGTTGCAGCTCACACCGGCGGGCCGCGACCGGGCGATGGCCGTGCAGGCGGCCCGCACCGCGCCGCTGCGCCAACTGGTGGCGATGCTGGATCCGGCCGAAGCCAGGATGCTGGCCGGGGCGGTGGCGCGCCTGCTGGCGGCGCGGGTGGCGAGCGAGGGCGACGCCCTGCGCCTGTGCCGCCTGTGTGACCATGATCGTTGCGACACCTGCCCGGCGGAGCGCGCGCTGCCCGACTGATATATGCGTGAAGCATATTTAATTTGGCGGCGCCGTCAGGGAGATATATGCTTGGCGCATCCTTTTTGGAGATGCGCCATGACCACCACCCGTAATGTTGCCGCCGGTGAACATCTGCTGCGCGGGGCCCTGATCCTGTTTTTCCTGGGCTTTGGCCTGTACAAGTTCACCGCGGTTGAAGCCGCCGCCATCCAGCCGCTGATGGCCAACAGCCCATTCTTCAACTGGCTCTATGCGCTGTTCAGCGTGCAGGGCGCCTCCAACCTGATCGGCGTGTACGAGGTCGCGGCCGCCCTGTTGCTGCTGGCGCGGCCCTGGTCGGCCCGGGCCGGGCTGATCGGCAGCCTGATGATCGCCGTCGCGCTGTTCGGCACCCTCAGCTTCCTGTTCACCACGCCCGATGCCGGTGGCGATGTGCAGGGCTTCATCCTGAAGGACATCGGCCTGCTCGCCATCGCGCTCTGGTCTGCACTGGAAAGCCGCGCCGCACTGCCGGCCGTGCGCACCAGACTTGCCATGGCCTGATCACGCCGTCCCCCCGGCTTGACGACATGCCCGCCGCGCGCCAGCGTGGCGGGCATGTTCGATGATGATCTGCCCAAGAAGAAAAGCGACCTCCTCGCCGATCTGGCGCGGGAGGATCTTGACCGTCTGTCCATCGCCGATCTGGATGATCGCATCGCCGCGCTGGAGGCGGAGCTGGCGCGATCCCGGGCCAAGCGCGACGGCGCCGCCAAATTCCGCGCCGCGGCCGACAGTCTGTTCAAGAAATGAGTTGAGGACGTGACTGGCCAGCAGACCGCGCTCGGCACGCATGATCATGCCCCCGATGCCCGCAACGAAACCATCCTGATCAATGTCAACGGCGTGCTGCGCCCGCGCGCCGAGGCGATGGTCAGCGTGTTTGATTCGGGCTTCATGCTGGGCGACGGCGTGTGGGA
>CAZAWH010000128.1:0-8096 GCA_964488775.1 uncultured Sandarakinorhabdus sp.
CGGAACCATGGCCAAGCCGACGACCATCAAGATCAAGCTCGTGTCCACCGCCGACACCGGCTATTTCTATGTCACCAAGAAGAACCCGCGCACCAAGACCGAGAAGCTGTCGTTCCGCAAGTACGACCCGGTCGCCCGCAAGCACGTGGACTTCAAGGAAGCCAAGATCAAGTAAGCGCGCCGCAGCGCCGAACGAACAAGAGGGCCGGCGGCAACGCCGGCCCTTTTTGCATGCCCGGTCAGGTGAGGAACGCCAGGCAACCGGCCGCATCCAGCGCCGGATCGATGCGCTGCCGCACGGCCGCCGGCAGGGCGGCATGGCGCGCCCGCAAATCGGCCAGGCATTTCACCTGATACTTGAACACCCCCTGTTCATAGGGGAGGCCGTCCACGCTGATGCGGAACATGGTCTCGCCGGCTGCGGCTGCCGCCGCATTGGCCAGCAGGAACGGGCCATAGACGCGGCCGATTTCGGCCAGCAGGCTTGTCACCACCGGCGCCAGCGGCGCATCGGGCGCCTGCCATTCCCCCTCGATGCCGGATGCATCATCCACATGCAGCAGCCAGCGGTAGACGCCGGGATAATCGGCCCGCAGCATCGCCTGGGGCGTCGGATCCACCCCCAGTTGCGACAATTGCCCAAACAGGCCGAATTCGGCCAGTGACGGCCGCGATCCGAACAGCCAATGTTCGTTCGCCACATGCTGTTCCAGCGCCGTCAGCACCCGCCGCGTCGACGCCTCGATCAACGGGAAATTCGCCGCGGTGCAGCCCACCAGCGCCATGCGCCCCACCTGCCGTTCGCGGAACAGCGCGGCAAACTGTTCCGCCCGCGCCCCGCCGCCCTTGAAGGCATCAAAGGCCAGCCAGCGGCTCATCTGCACCTGGTCCACATCCGCCAGCCAGCGATAGCCAAACATCGCCTTGGTCAGCCATTCATCGGCAAAATCCTCGATCAGATGGGCCAGAAACGCCTGGCCCGGATCGTCGGGCACGATCGAGCGCGCGGCATGGCGCACCTCCAGATCATAAATCAACGGCGTCGAATCGTTGGCGAACTGGCCATCGGGATATTCCAGCACCGGGATCACCGGGGCTTTGACCTTGCTGGTCGCCGCCTCGTGCGTCTGGCGGCCATGCACCCAGACATGCGGGATGCGCCGCGCCCGCAGCACGGCGCGCATCTTCATCGAATAGGGGGACGCCAGCGCGCCATGAAGCCTGTACATCTGCCACTCCCGCTGCCCAGGGCCAGTCTGATGGCAAGGCTAGGCCCGGTTGGCGGCCTTAACCACTCCCAGATTTCGCGATGCACGCCGCGCCCCCGCGACCATGGCAACCAGCGCAGGCGGCTTGGCAGCGCCCGCCCCAGCCGGTAGGGCTGGCGGCGTGCTGCGTGACCGCCCCTCCTCCACTGATCCGGCCGTGCTGGCGCTGCAGGCGCTGGCGCATGTCGCCGGTGACGAGGCGATGGGCCCGCGCTTCCTGGCCTTGACCGGCATGGACGTGGCGGAACTGCGCGCGCACGCCGGCGACCCCGCCACGCTGATCGCGCTGATGGACTATCTGATGGCCAACGAGCATGATCTGCTCGCCACGGCCGAGGCGCTGGGCGTGAAGCCCGAAACCCTGGCCGGCGCTGCCCGCCAGCTGGGAGGGACGGACTGGTGAAACAACGGCCGCTGATCGTGTCCGATTGCGATGGCGTGCTGCTGCACTTCATCGCGCCGTTCATTGATTATCTGCACCAGGTGCACAGCCTGACCCTGAGCATGGACAGCTTCGCCCTCACCGGCAATGTGAAGCGGCCCGACGGCAGCGCCGTGCCGCCGCAGGAATTCCCCCCACTGCTCGATGGCTTCTTTTCCGACTGGATGCACAATCAGCATCCGATCGTCGGCGCCGCCGATGCGCTGGGCCAGCTGGCCAAGGATTGCGACGTGGTGGTGCTCACCAACATCGCCGATCATCATGCTGCCAGGCGCACCACCGAACTGGCCCGGCTCGGCATGCCCTATCGCGTCATCGGCAACCAGGGCGGCAAGGGCGCGCCGCTCAGGAAACTGCTGGATGAGTTCCAGCCGACAGAGACCATCTTCATCGATGATCTGCCGCCCAACCACACATCGGTGAAGGCGCATGTGCCCCATGTCCACCGCCTGCACATGGTGGCCGAACCGGAAGTGCGCCACCTGATCCCGATGAGCCCTGATGCCCATGCCCGCCATGATGATT
Organism: uncultured Sandarakinorhabdus sp.; assembly: GCA_964488775.1. Taxonomy (GTDB): domain Bacteria; phylum Pseudomonadota; class Alphaproteobacteria; order Sphingomonadales; family Sphingomonadaceae; genus Sandarakinorhabdus. Next base: position 2,236 of record CAZAWH010000128.1, read on the forward strand.
GGCCGGCGATGCTGTCCCACATCGAAACCATCCTGAAAGGCTGACCCATGACCCCTGCGCAGAAACTGGCCGAACTCGGCATCACCCTGCCCAACGCCGCCGCGCCGGCCGCCAATTATGTGCCCACCGTCACCGCCGGCAGCCTGATGCACATCAGCGGCCAGATCCCCTTTGCCGAGGATGGCAGCCTGATGAAGGGCCGGCTGGGGGACACGGTGGATGTCGCCTATGGCCAGGCCGCTGCCCGCCGCTGTGCCGTGGGCCTGATTGCCCAGATGCAGGCGGCGCTGGGCGATCTGGGCCGCGTCAAGCGCATCGTCAAGCTGGGCGTGTTCGTCGCCAGCCACCCCGATTTCACCGATCAGCCCGAGGTGGGCAACGGCGCGTCCAACCTGATGGTGGAGGTGTTTGGTGATGCCGGCCGCCACGCCCGCTCGGCCGTGGGCGTGGCCGTGCTGCCGCGCGGCGTGGCGGTGGAGATTGACGCGGTGATCGAGATCGCCTGATGGCCGAATGGCAGGTGCGCGTGGTGGGCAAGGCCAGCGAGATCGCGCTGGCCGATTGGAACGCCTGCGCCGGCAGTGGTCATCCCTTTGCCCAGGCCGAATTCTTCCGGGCGCTGGAGGATTCGGGCAGCGCCACCGCGCGCACCGGCTGGCAACCGGTGCACCTGGTCGCCGACGGCGATGATGGCCGCCCGGCCGGCATCCTGCCCTGCTATCTGAAAACCCACAGCCAGGGCGAATATGTCTTCGATCATGCCTGGGCCGATGCGCTGGAACGGGCCGGCGGCCGTTATTATCCCAAGCTGCATGCGGCCTTCCCCTTCACCCCGGCCACCGGCCCGCGCCTGCTGCTGCGCGACGCGGCCTGTGCCCCGGCCCTGATCGCCGCGGCCGAACAGATCACGACGTCGAACAAGTTCTCCAGCGCCCACGCCACCTTCATCACCCCCGAACAACAGGCGCTGTTTCGCGATGCCGGCTGGCTGATCCGCATGGGCGAGCAGTTCCACTGGCAGAATGATGGCTATCGCGACTTCGGCGATTTCCTCGCTGCCCTCTCCTCCTCCCGCCGCAAGATGATCCGCAAGGAACGTGAGCGCGCGGTCGCCGGCCTCGACATCATCCACTTGACCGGTGCCGAAATCACGGAAAGCCATTGGGACGCGTTCTGGACCTTCTATCAGGACACTGGCGCGCGCAAATGGGGCCAGCCCTATCTCACCCGCCGCTTCTTCAGCCAGATTGGCGAGACGATGGGGGATCGCATCCTGCTGATGTTCGCGGCCCGCGCGGGCCAGCCCATTGCCGGCGCCCTCAACTTCATCGGCGATGAATGCCTCTATGGCCGCTACTGGGGCTGTACCCAGGATGTGCCCTTCCTGCATTTCGAGCTCTGCTATTATCAGGCCATCCAATGGGCCATCGCCAATGGCCGCGCCCGGGTGGAGGCCGGCGCGCAAGGCAGCCACAAGCTGGCGCGCGGCTATCGCCCCACCCCGGTGATCTCGGCCCATTTCATCGCCAACCCCGGCTTTGCCGAGGCGGTGGCCGATTATCTGGCCCGCGAAACCCGCGCCATGATCGAAGAAATCGAATATCTCGATGCGCATGGCCCGTTCAGGCACCGGCAAGCCGAATGAATGCTAAGGTGGGCAATGCGAATCGCCCTCCTGCTGGCCGTGCTGGCCACCCCCGCCACCGCGACCGAGGTGGTTCGCCTGACTGATGCGCAGCGCGATGCCGTGATCACCGCCGCCGCCAACGGCCCGGAACGCCCGGCCGTGCTCACGCCGGTGCAAAGCCCGCGCCCTTCCGTGCTCGATCGCTCGCTCTACCCCGAATTTCAGGCCGACGGCGGCCCGGCCGTGGCTGACCGCAAGGTGCATGGCGAAATGAGCATCTTTGCCGGCAGCGGCGGCACGGTCGGCTTTGCCGGCACCGCCGTGATCCCGATGGGCCAGAACAGCATGGCGGCCATCTCCGTGTCCCAGGCCAGCGGCCGTTTCGGCGGCGTCACCGGCTTTGGCCTCGGCTTTGCCAGCGGCGACGCCCGCCGCAGCCTTGGCGCCGAGATCGGCTATGCCGGGTTCGGCTCCGCGTTCGGTCCGCTGTTCCTGCCCCCGGGCTATGCCCGCTTCGGCTATGGCGCCGCCGGCTTTGGTGATTTCGGGCCGCCGGTCCGCCGCCGCCGTTAGAGCGGTTTTCGATCAATCTGGATCACCGGCACGGAGCCGATTTTGGTTCAGGGCAAGGAGAGAGGAGGGCGCGATGCAAACGCATCGCAACCGACGAACGACGCTGCCTTGGGCCAAAATCGGCCCGCCCGAAGGGTCGCCCCGCCAGGGGCGATCACGGTGAGTCAGACTGGTCGGAAACCGCTCTAAAGCGCGATATTGTCGATCAGCCGCGTCGTGCCGATCACGCCGGCGCCCATCAGGCGCGCGCCCGGCTGGGCGCTGCCCAGGCTGTGCAGCGTCTCGCCGTCCACCAGCTCCAGATAATCCAGCCGCACAAAGCCGGCGGCCTTGATCGTGCGTTCCCCCGCCGCCAGCGCCGCCGCCACCGGCATGCCCGCCACAATGGCCTCCCGCGTGGCCTGCAGCGCCCGGGGCAGGGCCAGCGCCCGGGCCCGCTCATCCGCCGACAGATAGGCATTGCGGCTGGACAAGGCGAGGCCATCGGCATCGCGCACGATGGGGCAGCCATGGATTTCGGTGCCAATATCCAGATCGGCCGCCATGCGCCGGATGATGGCCAACTGCTGCCAGTCCTTCTCGCCAAACACCGCCACATCGGCCCCAGCCGCACTCAACAACTTGGCCACCACGGTTGCGACACCGTCGAAATGCCCCGGCCGCACCCGCCCGCACAACAGATCGGGCAGGCCCGACACCCGCACGAAACTGGCAAAGCCCGGCGGATACATGGTGGCGACATCGGGGGCATAGAGCAGGCTGCACCCCGCCCCGGCCAGCTTGACGGCATCGCCCGCCTCGTCCCGCGGATAACGCTCCAGATCCTCGTTGGGGCCAAACTGCTTGGGGTTCACGAAGATGGAGGCTGCCACCACATCGGCTTCGGCCAGCCCCTTTGTCACCAGCGCCAGATGGCCGGCGTGCAGTGCGCCCATGGTGGGCACGAAGGCCACGCGCCGGCCGGCCTGTTGCCAGGCCCGCACCCGCGCCCGCAATTCGGCCGGGGTGCGCACAACATCCAGGGCGGGGGGCAGCGGGCTGGTCATCGGATCGTCACACGCCAGGCAATTGACTTGGAGGCCGGGGTGTGGGCGATACGGGCCCCAGTTGCAAGCCAGTTTCCAAGAAGGATCAACGTGACCGCGCATGTGATCGTGCTCGCCAATGAAAAGGGCGGCACCGGCAAATCCACCACCGCCGTGCATATCGGTGTCGCGCTGGCGCTGGCCGGCCACCGCACCGCGCTGATCGATCTCGACAGCCGGCAGCGCACCTCCACCCGCTATCTCGAAAACCGCTGGCACCATGCCCAGCGCCACGGCCTCACCCTGCCCGCCCCCGATGTGGCCGTGGTGGCCGATGGCGACAGCGCGGTGGATGAACTGGCGCTGCGCTTCACCCAGGCCAGCGGGCTGGATTTCATCGTGGTCGATTCGCCCGGCCGCGATTCGGCGTTGGCCCGGGCCGCCATGGCCCGCGCCGACACGCTGGTGACCCCGATCAACGACAGTTTCGTCGATTTCGATCTGATCGGCGAAGTGGATGGCGATACATTCGCGGTGAAAAAGCCCAGCTTCTACGCCGAACTCGTGTGGGAAGCCCGCACCCGGCGCGCCCGCGAACAGGGCCGGCAGATGGATTGGGTGATACTGCGGAACCGCCTGTCCGCGCTGGATGCCCGCAACAAGCAGCGGGTGGGCGCGGCGTTGGACGGCCTGTCGAAACGCATCGGGTTCCGCGTGCTGCCCGGCCTGTCGGAACGCGTCATCTATCGCGAATTCTTCCCGCGCGGCCTCACCCTGCTCGACCGGGCGGCGCTCAGCGATTTTTCCCTCTCCCATGTCGCGGCCCGCAACGAATTGCGCGCGCTGATCGCCGGCCTCAATCTGCCCGGCGGCGTGGAACTGGCGGCCTGATGCTGCTGGCCATTCTTGGCGTTGCTGCCCTGGCCTGGTGGCTGCACCGCGAAGGGCTGCTGCTGCCCAATCTTGTCCGGTTGGGCGGCACGGCAGCGGCCGGCCTGTTGGCGGTGCGCTTCCTGACCAGCGGGCGCATCCTGCTGGCGGCGGCCGCCGGCGCCATTGCCTTTGGCTGGTGGCATTTTCACAAGGGGGTGGGGAACGCCAAGGGCGGCAGCCGCCGCGTTGCCGAGGCGGCGCGCCTGCTGGGCGTGCCCAGCGATGCCCCGGCCGAGGTGATCTGGCAGGCCTGGCGGCAGAAAATGGCCAGCGCCCATCCCGATGCCGGCGGCAGCGACGATCAGGCCCAGGCCCTCACCGCGGCGCGCGACCTGTTGATCACCACCGCCGAAAAGCGCCGCGAAACCCCGCAGTGATCCGCCCGTAATTGCAAATGCAACAATTGCCGGGCATGCATCCACCCAGCATTTTTCATTCGATCTTGAAGGCATTGCCCGTGGCTCATCAATTTCACCCCACCGCCCTGCGGGAATATGACATCCGTGGCATCGTCGGCGACAGCCTGACCGAGGCCGATGCCCGCGCCGTTGGCCGCAGTTTCGGCACGGCGGTGCGGCGCGGCGGCGGCCGGCTGGTGATGCTGGGACGTGATGGCCGCGAATCCTCCCCCGGCCTGTCCGCCGCGGTGGCCGAAGGGCTGATGGCCGCCGGCTGCGATGTCATCGATATCGGTCTCGGCCCCACGCCCATGCTCTATTTCAGCGTGTTCGAATGCGGTGCCGATGCCGGCCTGATGGTCACCGGCAGCCACAACCCGCCCAATTGGAACGGCTGCAAGATGATGCTGAGGGATCGGCCCTTCTTTGGTGCCGATATCCGCGCCCTGGGGGAACTGGCCGCCGCCGGCGACTGGGAGAGCGGCGAGGGCTCGGCCCGCACGCTCGACCTGATGGACCGTTATGTCGAACGGCTGGCGCAGGATTATCGCGGCGGCAACTTCACCATCGCCTGGGATTGCGGCAACGGCGTTGCCGGCCCGGTGGTGGAACGCCTCACCCGCATCCTGCCCGGCACCCACCATCTGCTGTTCACCGAAGTGGACGGCAATTTCCCCAACCACCACCCCGATCCCACGGTGGAGGCCAATCTGGCCGATCTGAAACGCACCGTGATCGAACAGGGCTGCGATTTCGGCGTGGCCTTTGATGGCGATGCCGATCGCATCGGCGCGGTGGATGGCCAGGGCCGGGTGGTGTGGGGCGATCAGCTGGTCGCCATCCTGGCCGAACCGGTGCTGAAAGAGGTGCCGGGCGCCACGGTGATCGCCGATGTCAAGGCCAGCCAGGCCCTGTTTGACCGGATTGCCGAACTGGGCGGCACGCCGCTGATGTGGAAGACCGGCCACAGCCTGATCAAGGCCAAGATGAAGGAGGTTCATGCCCCCATCGCCGGCGAGATGAGCGGCCATATCTTCTTTGCCCACCGCTGGTATGGCGTGGACGACGGCATCTTGGGCGCCGTGCGCCTGATGGAGGCGGTGAGCGCTGCCGGCGGGTCCCTGACCGCGCTGAAAACTGCCATGCCCGCCATGGTCAACACCCCGGAAATGCGCTTCCAGTCCTCGGAAGACCGCAAGTTCGCCGTGGTGGCCGAAGTGCTGGCCCGGCTGAAGGCCGCCGGTGCCACCGTGAACGAAACCGATGGCGCCCGCGTGATGCGCGCCGATGGCTGGTGGCTGCTGC
>CAZAWH010000129.1:0-8078 GCA_964488775.1 uncultured Sandarakinorhabdus sp.
CCCTCCGCCTCCCTTCGGTCGGCACCTCCCCCAGAGGGGGAGGATCAAACGCCGTCACCGCCGCGCGACCTGCGGTCACTCGCGCCCGGCCCGCCGCCACCAGCGCACAAAACGCCGCCACCGCGCGCCTCGGATCGGCCACGGTCCTGGCCAGTTTCGCCACGCCAAACCACCACCGAATCACGAAAATTCCGCCCCGCCATCACGGATCGACGAATTTGTACAAATATATCAGTGATTTGGACCCGCCCTGTCCTACACAAGGCAAATATCAGACACTGGCCCGGCTCTTTGAAAAATTCACCCCGCCGCCGCCGGTGTCATTCCTTTTCCATCGTGCACTGCAACGGGTGCTGATGCTGGCGGGCGAAATCGATGACCTGGTTCACCTTGGTCTCGGCCACTTCATAGGTGAAGATGCCGCACACACCGACGCCGCGTTGATGCACGTGCAGCATGACGCGGGTGGCATCCTCGATGCTCATCTTGAAAAAGCGCTGCAGGGTGAGGACGACGAATTCCATCGGGGTGTAATCGTCGTTCAGCATCAGCACCTTGTAGAGCGCCGGCTTGGCCGTCTTGGTTTCGGGCTTGGTGGCCAGACCCACGCCGGTGTTGCCGCGGCCGCCGCCGGCGTCGCGTTCGTCATCGCTCATGAGTTCGTGCGGCAAGGCCATCAAGTCTACCTGGGGGGAAAGCGGACCAATCCGCCCCCATATAGCAAATTGCCGGCCAGAAAAAAGCCCGCTGCGGCATATGCGAAAGGGGGTGGCAGGCGTCGGCCTACCACCCCCCCTTTGTCCGGCCAGCAGCCCGATCGGCTTACTTGGCGGTGAAGCTCGACTTCAGCTTGTCGCTGACCACGGCGAGCTGATTCTGCACCGGCTCGGCGATTTCGCCGGCCAGCTTGACCAGGGTTTCGGTCAGCTTGCTGTATTCGGCGACCGCCACGTCCCAGCGGGCCTTGGCGAATTCGGTCTGCAGCTGCACCAGCTCGTTCGGGTTCTTGGCCGAAGCCAGGCTCTTCACATGGGCGGTGGTGGCTTCGAAGGACGACTTCGACACTTCGGTCAGGTGGGTCATTACCTGTTCGGCGCCGGCAGCCGCCGCCTTGGCCGAAGCGATCAGCGCTTCGACATTGCCGCGCGAGATCTGGGTCATTTCGTCCAGGCTCTTCATGCTGGCTTCAACGGCTTCCTTGGACTTGGCGGTAACCTGTTCCATGGCGGCCTTGCCGCTGTTCATGGCGGTTTCGGCGGCGTTGCGAACGGTTTCCTGGGTGGTTTCGATGACAGTGGCCATGGGGGACTCCTTGGTGAAAGCGGTGGTGAAGGGAATGACCAGCGCGCTGCGCTTCTTCGTGGGCGCAGGCGTGGCGACCACCGCTTGCTCCGCCACATCGGCAGCGGGAGAAACAGCAGTCTCGGCAACAGGGGCGGGCGCTGCCGGCTTGGCCACAGCGCGCTTGGCCGGACGCCGCGGCTTGGCGGCGGGGGTGGGCGTTTCAGCTGCGGTCTTGGCCGTCATGGCGCGTCTCCATCTCTTGCTGCATTGCAACATAAGTGGAGCGCCGCCGGCTTTCAAGGGGATTTTTGTTGCAGTGCAACAAAAATGGCCGACGGCGGTCAGTGCCAGGTCAAGCCATTGTTGTTGATGGTGATTTTTTTGCCCGCCGTGGCGGCATTCTGCATCAGCATGGCAGCAACGGCCCCACGGTTGCAGCTGGCCGGGGCACCGGAAAACACCGCAGCAACCGAATCGGGCCAGGTGCAGCCGGCCTGCACCACCACGCCGCTGCCGGTCACTGTCAGCGGCTTGGTGCGGTTGAGATCGGCGACCAAGAGGGCGCTGTTGGCCACCAGCGTCGCCATGCCGTCCACCGCGTCACCGCTCCACATCCAGTCGATTGTGGTGCCATCCAGACCCTCGCGCACCAGCCGTTCCAGCGCGCTGCCGGCCATGGCGGCTTCGGCCGCGCCCAGCGCGAGGCGCACCAGCCGCAGCCGGCCCGACAGCCGGCGCGCGCCATATTGGATCAGCTCGGTGATTTCGGCATCGGGGGTCTCGTCCAGCAGTTCGCTGGCGGTCATCACGCTGGCGATGGGCGTGGCCAGATCGTGGCACAGCCAGCGCACCAGATATTGCGTGCTGTCGCTCATGTCGCGCTGTCTCCATCGTCACGCGGTTTCAGGCCCAGGGCGATCAGGCGGCCATCGCCATCCTGCGCCAGTTCGAAATCCAGCCGCTGGCCGGGCTTCAGCGTCGGCAACTGCGCCGCGCTCACCGCGCTGATGTGCACGAACACATCGCGCGGGCCAAGATCAGGGGTGATGAAGCCAAAGCCCTTCTTGGCATCAAACCATTTCACCACGCCGCTGGCCATCACACCGCCTCAAGCGCGACGGGCTGGAACCGGGCCGGGCCGGGGCCAAGGGCTTCAGCGCGCCAGGCCGTGCAGCCACCGCCAGCGAGGATCAGCCAGATCTGGCCATTGTCCAGCGCCCGGGCGGCATCGCGGGCCGAGGGCTCGGCCCGGCCATTGGGATGGCTGTGCCAATGGCCGATCACCTGCAGGCCGAGGCCCCTCGCCTCGCGGTGGGTGGCGAGCAGGGTGGCGGGATCAATCTCGAAACTGCGGGCCGGATCGGCAGCGACATTGCGGGCCGGTACCAATTGTTCCACCCGGTCGCCGCGGCCCAGCAGCAGGCCGCAAATCTCGGCCGCCGGGCTGGCCGCCGCCCAGTCCAGCAAATTTTGCCGCAGGCTGGTTGATATCTGCAGTTTCATGCCAACATCGCTAAGCCATGGGGCCCGAAAAGTCGATCATGATCACCTTGCCGGCCACGGCGGCCGGCCAGCGGCTGGACAAGGCGCTGGCCGATGCCGTGCCGCAATACAGCCGGGAACGGCTGAAGACGCTGGTGCAAGGCGGGCGGCTGAGCGCGGCGGCCGGCGTGATCTGGGATCCAGCCACCAAGATGAAGGGCGGGGAACCGCTCGTGCTCACTGTGCCGGCCCCGCGCCCGGCCGACAACGAAGCGCAGGACATCCCGCTCTCCATCCCTTTCGAGGATGATCATCTGCTGGTGGTGGACAAGCCGGCCGGCCTGGTGGTCCACCCGGCTGCCGGCAATCTGGATGGCACGCTGGTCAATGCGCTGCTGCACCATTGTGCCGGCCGGCTGTCCGGCATTGGCGGCGTCGCACGGCCCGGCATCGTCCACCGGATCGACAAGGACACATCGGGCCTCTTGGTGGTGGCCAAGACTGACAAGGCGCATGAAGGGCTGGCGGCGCAATTTGCCGCCCATGATGTGGAGCGCCGATACACCGCCGTGGTGGGCGGGGTGCCGGTGCCGCCCGCTGGCCGCATCGAAGGCGCCCTGGCGCGCAGCAGCACCAACCGGCAGAAAATGGCCATCGTGAAGGATGGCCGCGGCAAGCATGCCGTCACGCATTTTCGCACCGTGGCGGCCTTTGCCGGCGCCGCGCAGGTGGAATGTCGGCTGGAAACCGGGCGCACCCACCAGATCCGCGTTCACATGGCGTCCATCGGCCATGCGCTGTTGGGGGATGCCGTCTATGGCCGCACCCCGGGCCGGCTGGCACCGATCCTGAAGGATCTCGGCTTTGCCCGTCAGGCGCTGCACGCTGCCACGCTGGGATTTGTGCATCCGGTTACCCAAGAAAAGCTTTGTTTCGAAAGCCCCCTGCCAGCCGATATGGTGGCATTGATCGGTCGCCTCGATGGGACCGGACAGGAGTGAGACGATGAGTTCGAATCTGCCTGCAGTGAAACAGAACAGCATCCCGGCGCTTGGATCAGAGGCCGGGTTGAACCGTTATCTGGCGGAAATCCGCAAGTTCCCGCTGCTCAGCCCGGAACAGGAATATATGCTGGCGCGGGCCTGGCAGGAGCATCAGGACCCGGCCGCCGCCACCAAGCTGGTGACCAGCCATCTGCGCCTGGTGGCGCGCATTGCCATGGGGTATCGCGGCTATGGCCTGCCGGTGAACGAACTGATTGCGGAGGGCAATATCGGCCTGATGCAGGGCGTGCGCAAATTCGATCCGGAAAAGGGCTTTCGCCTGGCCACCTATGCCATGTGGTGGATCAAGGCGGCCATCCAGGAATATATCCTTCGGTCGTGGAGCCTGGTGAAGATCGGCACCACGGCGGCGCAGAAGAAGCTGTTTTTCAACCTGCGCCGCCTGAAGGGCAAGATCGGCGCCGTGGAAGACGGCGATCTGCGCCCGGAACAGGTGGAGCAGATCGCCACCACCCTGGGCGTGGCCGAAGATGAAGTCGTGTCTATGAACCGGCGCATGGGCCATGGCGGTGATGCCAGCCTGAACAGCCCGCTGCGCGAGGAAGGCGAGGGCGAATGGCAGGATTGGCTGGCCGATGATGGCCCGTTGGCCGATGAAATGCTGGCCGACAGCGAGGAGCGCGACCAGCGCCATGCGCTTCTGGTGCAGGCGATGGCCAGCCTGAACGAGCGGGAGCGGGATATCCTCACGCAGCGCCGCCTGATCGATGAACCTGAAACGCTTGAGGAATTGTCGCAACGCTATGGCATCAGCCGCGAGCGTGTGCGCCAGATCGAAGTGCGGGCGTTTGAAAAACTGGCCAAGGCGATGCAGCAGGCGGCCAGCGATCAGCGGCTGTTGCTGGAACAGGTGTGAGGCTGCCGCATTGACGCGGGCCCCGTGGCCGCAGCACATGGCGGCATGATCGCGCGTTTTTTCGGGGCTGTTCTGGGCTGGCTTGTGCACCTGGCCATGGCGTTCGTGGTGCTCAGCCTGGCCTGGGTGGTGCTGTACCGCTTTTTCCCGCCGCCGATCACCTGGCTGCAGGCGCGCGACGCCATCAACGGCCAGCATGTCGAACGCGAATGGGTGCCGTTGACGGCGATGACCAAGTCGCTGCCGCGCGCCGTGATCGGGGCGGAAGACGCCAATTTCTGCCGGCACAGCGGCTTTGACCTTGATGCCATCCAGGCCGCCGCCACCGCCAACAGCAACGGCAAGAAATTGCGCGGCGGTTCCACCATCAGCCAGCAGACCGCCAAGAACGCCTTTTTGTGGCCCGAACGTTCCTATGTGCGCAAGGCGCTGGAGGCCTGGTTCACCCTGTTGATCGAAGTGGTGTGGGGCAAGCCGCGCATCATGGAAGTCTATCTGAACATTGTGGAAATGGGCCCCGGCATCTATGGCATGGAGGCTGCGGCCGAGCATTATTTTGGCACCAGCGCCGACAAGTTGAGCGCACGTCAGGCCGCCCGGCTGGCCGCGATCCTGCCGCAACCGATCAAGCGCAGTGCGGTCAAACCGTCAAAGAGCGTCAAGCGCTACGCCCGCCGCATCGAGAAGCGGGTGAAGGTGGTGCGCGACGAGGGGATCGACTCCTGCCTGTGGCGTTAGTCGGGCACCACCAGATATTTCTGGCCGGTGGCCCGGCGATACCAGCCGGCCACGGCATCGGGTGACGCCATTTCTTCCAGGCTGACCCGGTGGCTGTAGTGGCTGGCGAACGTGGTGGTCAGTTCATCGGCGACGCGCTGCTTGAGCCGTGCATAGGTGGCGCCGCCGAACAGGCGCATGCGCGGGAAGAGCAGCCAGCCGCCCATCGCCCAGGCCATGCCAAAGCCGCGGTTGAAGCTGGTGGGTGCCATGTCCAGCCCGCCATAGATATAGACTTGTTTCAGCACTTCAGAGCCATAGCGGCTGTAGCCGCCGGCCCGGGCGTTGATCGCAGCTTCCATGGCGGTGAGGATCTGGCCGGCCAACTGGCCGCCGCCAATCGCGTCAAAGGCCAGAGTCGCCCCGGTTTCGGTGCAGGCGGCGATCAGCGCGGCCATGAAATCGGGCGCGGAAGAATCGAGCACATGGGTGGCGCCAATGCCCTTCAGCAGGGCGACCTGTTCGGGCGAGCGCACGATGTTGACGAGCGGGATGCCATCGGCGGCGCAGATCTTCACCAGCATCTGGCCCAGGTTGGACGCCGCGGCGGTGTGGACGATGGCGCTGTGGCCTTCCACCCGCATGGTTTCCACAAAGCCCAGCGCCGTCAACGGGTTGACGAAGCAGGACGCGCCCTGTTCGGCGGTGGCGCCGTCTGGCAGCAGCAACGCCTCCTCGGCCTTGACCACACGGAAATCGGCATAGGTCGCCCCACCGATGATGGCGCACCGGCGGCCGATCAGATGTTCAGCCCCCGCCCCGGCAGCGACGATGGTGCCGGCGCCTTCGTTGCCGCAGGGCATGGCCTGGCCAACCCGTGCCGCCATGGCGCGCATGCCGGCCGGCGGCACCGGCGCGGTGATTCCGCCAGCAATTGCCGTCACTTCGCGCATGTCGGCCGCACCGGTCAGCAGGCCGATATCGGACGGATTGATCGGCGCGGCTTCGATCTTCAGCTTGATCTCGCCGGGGCCGGGCTCCGGCTCGGGCACCGTGACCAGCGCCAGGATCAGCTTGCCGTCTTCGGTGATGGTCGATTGGATCTGGCGCATGGGTCGTGTGCTCCTCAGAACTCGGGCAGTTTGAAGCCGGGGGGGAGTTGCATGCCGGCGGTAAGCTTTGACATTTCGGCGCTGCCGGCCTGATCGGCCTTGGTCTTGGCGTCGTTGAAGGCCGCAACCACCAGATCTTCCAGCATTTCCTTTGAGTCGGCGGTCAGCAGCGAGGCATCGATGTCCACCCCGCGCACGGCGCCGCGGGCGGTGGCGCGGACCTTGACGAGGCCGCCGCCCGATGCGCCTTCGACCAGGATATTGTCCAGTTCGGCCTGGGCGCGGGCCATCTGCTGCTGCACGTTGCGGGCGGCGTTCATCAGTTCGTTAAGGCTGGGCATGGATCAGGCGCTCCGTGAGAGGGGGACAGGGTCTTCGGCATCCGGAAAGGCGGCGTGGAGGGCAGCCACCACCGGATCGGATTTCATCCGTTCGATCAAGGCCTTGCCTTCGGCAACCTCGATCTCGCGCAGGGTCGGGCCGCCGCCATCGCCATGCCATTCCAGCTGCCATTTGGTGCCGGTCCAGCCGGCGAGGCAGGTGGCGATGGCGGCCTTCACGTCGCCCGGCAGGCCGGTGGCGGCCAGGCTGACGGCCGGCGGCGCATAGGCGATCAGGCGGATTTCATCGTGCAGATAATGCGCCAGCCGCGCTTCGCCATTCTGGCGGAACAGGGCGACCAGCGCGGCAAAATCGGCCGGAAGCGTGGCGGCGGCGGGCGCCGTGGTGGCGGCAACCGGCGCGCTGGTGGCGGCGGGGGCCGGGGCCGGTGGCGGCACCGCGTTGCTCGGTGGCGGTTCCTGCTGCAACTGCCGCACCAGACTGCCAGGGTCGGGCAGATCGGCGGCATGGCACAGCCGCAGCAGCGCCATTTCGGCCGCCTGCAGCGGCACCGGCGCCTGGGTCACCTCTTCCAGCCCCTTCAGCAGCATCTGCCAGAGCAGCGACAGCCGCGGGAATTTCAGCGCCGCCGCCCAGCCATCCAGCGCCGCCTGTTCTTCGGCCGACAGGGCGGGATCGCGGCGCGGCGCCATGCGCTGGCGGGTGATGCCGTGGACGAGATCAAGCAGCTCCCGCAGCAGTTGGCCCGGATCCTGGCCCAGATCATATTGGCGGGCGACGGCGGCCATCACGCCAGCAACATCGCCGGCCAGCACCTGGCCAAACAGGTCGCGCACTGCCGAACGATCGGCCAGGCCCAGCATGTCGCGCACGGCGGCCGCCGTGATCGTGTCTCCCGAATGGGCAATGGCCTGATCGAGGATGGACAGCCCGTCGCGCACGCTGCCTTCGGCGGCGCGGGCGATCAGCGCGAGCGCATCGGCTTCGGCCGCCACGCCTTCGGCATCGAGGATGCGGGCGAAATGGCCGGCCAGCATGTCGGCCGGGATGCGTTTGAGGTCAAAGCGCTGGCAGCGCGACAGGATCGTGGCCGGCACCTTGTTCACCTCGGTGGTAGCCATGATGAACTTCACGCCCGGCGGCGGTTCCTCCAGGGTTTTCAGCAGCGCGTTGAACGCCGCCTTCGACAGCATGTGGACTTCGTCGATGATGTGGATCTTG
>CAZAWH010000130.1:0-8067 GCA_964488775.1 uncultured Sandarakinorhabdus sp.
GGGTTGAACACCACGGCGGTGTAGAAGAAGCTGAAGAACACGATGCCGGCGGCATAGAGGAACATGTAGAGCGGCGCCCCGTGCTGCAGCGCGGTCGTCACCGTGGTCAGCCATTCCGGCATGGTGCCCTGCTGGCTGAAGAACTGCGCCACCGTCAGCGGCATCAGCAGCAGCGAGCTGGCGAAGATCGGCGGGATCACGCCCGAGGTGTTGATCTTCAGCGGCAGGAAGCTGGAATCGCCCTGGAACATGCGGTTGCCCATCTGGCGCTTGGGATACTGGATCAGGATCTTGCGCTGGGCGCGTTCCATCACGCAGATGCCGGCGATGGTGGCCAGCGCCACGATCGCGACCAGCAACACGAAGGCCGGGGTCAGCGCGCCGGTGCGGCCCTGTTCGAACAGGGTGCCCAGCGCCGACGGCAGCTGCGCAACGATGCCGGCCATGATGATCAGCGAAATGCCGTTGCCGATGCCGCGGCTGGTGATCTGCTCACCCAGCCACATCAGGAACATCGTGCCGCCCAGCAGCGAGATGATGGTGGAGATCCGGAAGAACCAGCCCGGATCGATCACCGCCGACGCGCCGGACCCGGCGCCCCAGCTTTCCAGGCCGACGGCAATGCCATAGCCCTGCACGATGGTGAGGAACACGGTGCCATAGCGGGTATATTGGTTCAGCGTCTTGCGCCCGGCCTCACCGTCCTTCTTCAGGCTCATGAAGCTGGGGATCAGGCTGGTCAGCAGCTGCACCACGATCGACGCCGTGATGTAGGGCGTGACGCCCAGCGCGATCAGGCTCATGCGTTCCAGCGCACCGCCGGAGAACATGTTGAAGAAATCCAGCACCCCGCCGCGCGTCTGGTTGAACAGGCTGGACAGCGCCAGCGGATCGATGCCGGGCAACGGCACGAAGCTGATGAGACGGAAGACGATCAGCGCGCCAAGCGTGAACCAGATGCGGTTCTTCAGCTCGGTCGCCTTGCTGAAATTGGCGAACGACAGGTTCGCGGCCATTTGGTCGGCGGCAGACGCCATTGATCCCTACCCGATCATGCTGGTTCGTAAAAACGGCAAACGCCGCGTGCCCGTCCCATGTAGGCGACACGCGGCGCTTTTGCCATGGGTCTGTTTGACCCGGGGCGAATCTTACTTGCCGGCTTTCGCGGCGCGGGCAGCGGCG
Organism: uncultured Sandarakinorhabdus sp.; assembly: GCA_964488775.1. Taxonomy (GTDB): domain Bacteria; phylum Pseudomonadota; class Alphaproteobacteria; order Sphingomonadales; family Sphingomonadaceae; genus Sandarakinorhabdus. The sequence continues at coordinate 1,183 of CAZAWH010000130.1, forward strand.
CGGGCGGCCTTCTGCTCCTCGCGGCTCAGCGGGGCCGGCGCCGGCGCGGGCAGTTCGATCGAACCACCGGCGGCTTCCACCGCGGCCTTGGCCGTGGCCGAGGCACCGGCCAGCTTCAGCGTCACCTTGGAGGTGAGGGCGCCAACGCCGAGCAGGCGCACGCCATCGCGGGCATTGGTGATGATCTTGGCGGCCACCAGGGCGTCCGCATCGATCAGGCTGCCGGCATCCAGGCGGCCGGCGTCGATCGCCGACTGCAGGGTGCCCAGGTTCAACACGGCATAATCCTTGCGGAAGATGTTGTTGAAGCCACGCTTGGGCAGACGCATGTGCAGCGGCATCTGGCCGCCTTCAAAGCCGTTGATGGCAACGCCCGAACGGCTGGTCTGGCCCTTCTGGCCGCGTCCGGCGGTCTTGCCGACGCCGGAACCGATGCCGCGGCCAACGCGCACGCGCTTCTTGCGGGCGCCGGGATTGTCGTGAAGATCGTTCAGCTTGGTCATGATATGCACTCGCTTTCGCTATCGCGCTGGAAATGGGTCCGGCCCGCCGGCACAGCCGCATGGGCTGGCCGGCGGGCCGGGACAACGGGTCAGGCCAGTTCCTCGACCTTCACAAGATGCGCAACCTTCTTGATCATGCCCCGGATTTCCGGCGTGTCGACATGTTCACGGCTGCGGTGCAGCTTATTGAGGCCCAGGCCGATCAGGTTCTTTTCCTGGTTCGGGGCGCGGCGGATCGGCGAACCGATCTGGGTGACTTTCAGCTTGGCCATCGGATCCCTCCTCACGCCACCGCTTCGGCGTCAGCTTCGGCCACCTTGGCCGAAATGTCGCCACGGCGCGCCAGCAGATCAGCCACCTTCTTGCCGCGGCGCTGGGCCACGCTCTTGGGGCTGACCTGGCCAGACAGGGCCGCAAAGGTCGCGCGGATCATGTTGTACGGGTTGTTGGTGCCAACCGACTTGGTGACCACGTCGGCAACGCCCAGCGATTCGAACACGGCGCGCATCGGACCGCCGGCGATGATGCCGGTGCCCTGCGTGGCCGAGCGGACATAGACCTTGCCGGCGCCGAAATGGCCGAAGCCATCATGGTGCAGGGTGCGGCCATCGCGCAGCGGCACGCGGATCATCGCCTTCTTGGCCGCCGCCGTCGCCTTGGCGATGGCTTCCGGCACTTCGCGGGCCTTGCCATGGCCGAAGCCCACGCGGCCCTTGCCGTCGCCCACCACGACCAGCGCGGCAAAGCCGAAGCGCTTGCCGCCCTTCACGGTCTTGGAGACGCGGTTGATGTGGACGAGCTTTTCGATCAGCTCTTCGCCGGCGGGTTCGCCGCTGGCTTCGCGGCCACGACGCTGGCCGCGCTCACCGCGCTCGCCACCGCCACGGTTGCCCCCACGGCCACGATCACCACCGCGACCACGGCCACGGCCGGGACCCCGGCCTTCGGCTTCCGGCGCTGCGCCGGCAACTTCGATCTCTTCGCTCATATCAGAACTCCAGCCCGCCTTCGCGGGCGCCATCGGCCAGCGCCTTCACGCGGCCATGGAAGAGGAAACCGCCACGGTCGAACACCACGGCCGACACGCCGGCCGCCTTGGCCCGTTCGGCCAGGCGCTTGCCAACTTCGGCTGCCGCACCGGTGGTGGCACCGGTGGTGCCACGCGCGTCCTTCTCCAGGGTGGAGGCGGCAGCGAGGGTGATGCCCTTGGTGTCGTCGATGATCTGCGCATAGATATGCTGCGACGAACGGTGGATGGACAGCCGCGGACGGCCGCCGCTCTTGAGGCGGATCGCCGTGCGGACGCGGCGGCGACGCTGCTCGAAGGGGGTGAGCTTGCTCATTTCTTCTTCCCTTCCTTCCGGAAGATGAATTCGCCGCGATACTTGATGCCCTTGCCCTTGTACGGCTCGGGCTTGCGCCAGCGGCGGATCTCGGCGGCGACCTGGCCAACGCGCTGCTTGTCGGAACCGCTGATCTCAACGGTCGTCTGGTCAGGCGTCTTGATGGTGATGCCGTCGGGGATCGGGAAATCCACGTCGTGGCTGTAACCAAGCTGCAGCTTCAGGTTGCTGCCCTGCACCGACGCGCGATAGCCCACGCCGGTGATTTCCAGCACCTTGGTGAAGCCGCTGGTCACGCCGGTGACCAGGTTCGACACCAGGGTGCGCTGCATGCCCCAATAGGCACGGGCGCGCTTGGTCTCGTTGGCCGGCTTGACGGCGATTTCGCTGCCTTCGATCGTGTAGCTGATGTCGTCCACCAGCGGCATCGACATCTCGCCCTTGGGACCCTTCACAACCAGCATGCGCTCGTTGATCGTGGCGGTGACGCCGGCCGGAATGGCAACGGCTTTCTTTCCAATGCGCGACATGGCTTAGAACACCTGGCAAAGAACTTCGCCGCCCACATTCTGTTCGCGCGCTTCCGCGTCGGACAGAACGCCCTTGGGCGTCGAAACGATGGTGATGCCCAGCCCGTTGCGCACGCGCGGCAGCTCGGTGGCGCCGCTGTAAACGCGGCGGCCGGGCTTCGACACGCGAGCCAGGTGCTGGATGGCCGGCTTGCCCTCGAAATACTTGAGGTCGATGCGCAGGTTCTGATGGGCGCCATCCAGAACCGACGAATAGCCGCGGATGAAGCCTTCGCGCTGCAGCACGTCAAGCACGCGGGCGCGCAGCTTGCTGGCGGGGGTGAGAACGGAATCCTTGCGGGCCTGCTGGCCGTTGCGGATCCGGGTGAGCATATCGCCCAGGGGATCGGACATCGACATGGATCTATCCTTACCAGCTCGACTTGATCACGCCGGGGATCAGGCCCTTGTTGGCCAGTTCACGCAGCATGACGCGGGAGAGCTTGAACTTGCGATAATAGGCGCGCGGACGGCCCGTCAGTTCGCAGCGATTGCGCACCCGGGTCGGGTTCGCGTTGCGGGGCAGTTCGGCCATCTTCAGGCGGGCCAGAAAACGCTCTTCATCCGAGCGGCTTTCATCGTTGGCGATCGCCTTGAGGACGGCATATTTGCCGGCGTACTTCACAACCAGCGCCTTGCGACGCTCGTTCTTGTTGATCATCGAAAGCTTCGCCATGGTTCAGGCCGCCTTCTTTTCCAGGGTGTAGCCAACGAACGGGAAGCCGAACAGGGCCAGCAGGGCGCGGGCTTCCTCGTCGGTCTTGGCGGTCGTGGTCACGATGATGTCCATGCCGCGGATCTTCTCGATGCGATCATAATTGATCTCGGGGAAGATCAGCTGTTCCTTGATGCCCATGGCATAGTTGCCACGGCCGTCGAACGACTTGGCCGACAGGCCACGGAAGTCCTTCACGCGCGGCAGGGCGATGGTCACCAGGCGGTCAAGGAATTCGTACATGCGCTCGCGGCGCAGCGTCACCTTGCAGCCGATCGGCATGCCTTCACGCAGCTTGAACTGCGCGACCGACTTCTTGGCGCGGCAGACAACCGGTTTTTGCCCGGCGATCAGCGCCATTTCGGCGGCGGCCTGTTCGACCTTCTTCTTGTCCTGCGTGGCTTCACCGACGCCCATGTTGAGCACGATCTTCTCGATCTTCGGCACTTCCATCAGATTCTTGTAGCCGAACAGCTCGACCATCTTGCCGCGAATCGTCTCGGCATAGAGGGTCTGCATCCGGGGAGTGATCTTGTCAGCCATTGATCTGCGCTCCCGACTTCTTGGCGATGCGCACCTTCTTGCCATCAACCATGGCGAAGCCGACGCGGGTCGGCTGGCCGGTGGTCGGGTCCTTGAGCGCAACCTTGGCGACGGCCATCGGCGCTTCCACGCGCTCGATGCCACCGTTCGGATTCTGCTGCGACGGCTTGTTGTGGCGGGTGATCAGGTTCACACCCGAAACCACCACCTTGCCTTCGCGCGGCAGGCTGCGGGTCACGGTGCCTTCCTTGCCCTTGTCCTTGCCGGACAGGACGATGACCGTGTCACCCTTCTTGATCTTGGCAGCGCTCATCACAGCACCTCCGGCGCCAGGCTGATGATCTTCATGTGGCCGGTCGCGCGCAGTTCGCGCACCACCGGGCCAAAGATACGGGTGCCGATCGGCTCCTCGTTCTTGTTGATCAGCACAGCCGCGTTGCTGTCGAAACGGATCACCGAACCGTCGGGACGGCGGATATCCTTGGCGGTGCGCACAACCACAGCGCGGTGCACGTCACCCTTCTTCACCTTGCCCTTGGGCTGGGCTTCCTTGACCGACACCACGATGATGTCGCCCACACCGGCGAACCGGCGCTTGGAGCCACCCAGGACCTTGATGCACATCACCCGCTTGGCGCCACTGTTGTCCGCCACGTCGAGGTTCGTCTGCATCTGGATCATGCGTTCGATCCTTCCTTAAAGTCTGCCAATTTCCGACTGGCAGACGGCTTGAAACTCACACCCGGGAAGACTGGCCTCAGCCGACCTTCTCGAGCACTTTCCCCGAGAAGGTCGGTCAACCGACCTTCTCAAGGACCTTCCACGTCTTGAGCTTGGACATCGGCGCGCATTCCTCGATGCGCACGGTGTCACCGGCCTTGATCACATTGCCCTCGTCATGGGCGTGATACTTCTTCGAACGACGGATGATCTTGCCATAGACCGGGTGAGCAACCTTGCGCTCAACCAGCACCACGACGGTCTTGTCGCCCTTGTCGGACACGCAGGTGCCCTGCAGAACACGCTTCGGCATGTCTTATGCTCCTGCCTGTGCAACGGCCTTGCGGGCCGATTGCAGCGTCTTGATGCGGGCAATGGTGCGGCGCACTTCGCGCACCCGGCCCGGCCGCTCCAGCTGGCCGGTGGCCGCCTGGAACCGCAGGTTGAACTGCTCGCGCTTCAGCTCGGCGAGCTGGGTGGCGAGTTGATCATCGGTCGAAACCTTCAGATCGGCGAAATTGTTCTTGGCCATTTGCCTTAATCCTGGGTCGTCGGTTCGCCCAGGCGAACCACCATCTTGGTCTTGATCGGCAGCTTGGCAGCGGCACGTTCGAAGGCGCCGGCGGCCACGTCATAGGGCACGCCGTCCAGTTCGAACATGATGCGGCCGGGCTTGACGCGGGCCACCCAATATTCCGGCGAACCCTTGCCCGAGCCCATGCGGACTTCGGCAGGCTTCGACGAAACCGGCACGTCCGGGAACACCCGGATCCACAGGCGGCCCTGGCGCTTGATGTGGCGCGAGATCGTCCGGCGGGCGGCTTCGATCTGGCGGGCGGTGATGCGCTCCGGCTCCATCGCCTTCAGGCCGAAGGCGCCGAAGTTCAGGGCGGTGCCACCCTTGGCGTTGCCATGGATGCGGCCCTTGAAGGCCTTGCGGAATTTGGTGCGCTTTGGCGACAGCATTTCAATTCACTCCTCAGCGCGCCGGACGGACGCCCGACGTCTGGGCTTCCATCATCAGGCGGTCCTGGGCCATCGGATCATGACCAAGGATTTCACCCTTGAAGATCCACACCTTCACGCCGCACACGCCATAGGCGGTGTGGGCCTGATGCTCGGCATAGTCCACGTTGCCGCGCAGGGTGTGCAGCGGCACGCGGCCTTCGCGATACCATTCCACGCGGGCGATTTCGGCACCGCCCAGACGGCCGGAGCAGGTGATCTTGATGCCTTCGGCGCCCAGACGCAGGGCCGACTGCACGGCGCGCTTCATGGCGCGGCGGAAGGCGATGCGGCGCTCCAGCTGATCGCACACACCGGCGGCCACCAGCTTGGCATCGATTTCCGGCTTGCGGATCTCGACGATGTTCAGCGACACGTCGCTGCGGGTCATCTGGCCGATCTGCTTCTTCAGCTTCTCGATGTCGGCGCCCTTCTTGCCGATGATCACGCCCGGGCGCGCGGCATAGATGGACACGCGGCACAACTTGGCCGGACGCTCGATCACCACCTTGGAGATGGCGGCCTGAGCGTGCTGCTTCAGGATGAACTCGCGGATGCGCAGGTCTTCCAGCAGCAGGTTGCCATAGTCATCGCCCTTGGCGAACCAGCGGCTGTCCCAGGTGCGGTTGATCTGCAGGCGCAGACCGATGGGGGACGTCTTGTGACCCATTAGTTTGCTCCCTCTTCACCGGCTTCGCGCACGACAACGCGCAGGCGGCTGAACGGCTTGGTGATGGCCGAAGCGCGACCGCGGGCCCGCGGGGTGAAGCGCTTCATGGTGATCGCCTTGCCAACGCTGGCTTCCTTGACCACCAGGGCATCGACGTCGAGATTGTGGTTGTTTTCGGCGTTGGCGACGGCCGAAGCCAGCACCTTGCGCACGTCAACCGCCATCGCCTTCTTGGAGAAGGCGAGGATGTTGAGGGCGTCGGACGCCTTGCGGCCACGGATCAGGCCGGCAACCAGGTTCAGCTTGTAGGCCGAACCGCGGATGGTGGTGGCAACAGCCAGCGCCTCACGGTCGCCAACCTTGCGGGGGGACTTGGGCTTGGACATCAGCGCTTGCCCTTCTTGTCAGCAGCGTGGCCCGGGAAGAAGCGGGTCGGGGCGAATTCGCCCAGCTTCATCCCCACCATGTCTTCATTGACCAGCACGGGGATGTGCTTCTTGCCGTTGTACACATTGAAGGTGAGACCAACGAACTGCGGCAGGATGGTGGAGCGACGCGACCAGGTCTTGATCGGGGCGCGGGCACCACCGGCTTGCGCGGCTTCGGCCTTCTTGAGGAGCGAGAGGTCCACGAACGGACCCTTCCAGACAGAGCGGCTCATCTGGCCTTACCTCTTCTTCTTGGCGTGGCGCGAACGGATGATCATGTGATCCGTCGCCTTGTTCGAACGGGTCTTCATGCCCTTGGTCGGCTTGCCCCACGGGGTCACCGGGTGGCGACCGCCCGAGGTCCGGCCTTCACCACCGCCGTGCGGGTG
>CAZAWH010000131.1:0-7956 GCA_964488775.1 uncultured Sandarakinorhabdus sp.
GGCCATGCGATAGGCATGATCCTGCACCCCGCCCTGCGTGCGCCAGATCAGCCAGCAGGCGCCGAGCAGGGCATAGGCCGCCACCACCGACACGCCGGTGAGCAGCGAGAAGGGCGACAGCCAGTCCCACCAGCCGCCGGCATAGCTGCGGCCCGCCACCTTCACCCCCTGCAGCACCGCGCCCAGGATCACCCCCTGCGCAAAGGCCGCCAGCGTCGATCCGCCGAAAAAGGCGAAATCCCACAGCCAGATCCGGCTGGTCCGCGCGCGATACTTGAAGGCCACGCCGCGGAAGATCAGGCCCAGCAGCATGGCGATCAGCGGCGCATAGACCGCCGGCATCAGGATGGCATAGGCCAACGGAAAGGCGGCGAACACGCCGCCGCCGCCCAGCACCAGCCAGGTCTGGTTGGCGTCCCACACCGGCTTGATGGTGGCGATCGCGGTTTCCCGCTCCGCCCCCGGCGCCATCACCGGAAACAGGATGCCGATGCCCAGATCAAAGCCATCGGTGACGACATAGATGAAAATGGCCAGCCCGATGATGCCGGCCCACACCAGGGTCAGCGCCGGATCAGGGGCAATGCCGGGGATCATGTCCACCTCACTCGGCCATCTGGAAACCATAGGGCGCGTCCGGCGGCAGGCTCCCGACGTCGACCGTCTGCTCCTTGCCGGGGCCCTTGTCGTCCGGGTTGGGTTCCGTGCCCATCAACTTGATGATGAACCAGCTGCCAACCCCGAACACAAAGAAATAGACGATGATGAAGGCGATCAGCGATGCCGCCACCGCCGGCGCCGCCAGTGGCGATGCGCTGTCCGCCGTGCGCAGCAGGCCGAACACGGTGAACGGCTGGCGCCCGGTTTCGGTGGTGATCCACCCGGCCAGCACCGCCACAAACCCCGCCGGCCCCATGGCCAGCGCCATCCGCTGCTGCCACAGGCTGTCGAACAGCCGCCCGCGCCGCCAGTTCCACACCGCCCAGCCGCCGAGCACCAGCATCAGCACGCCCAGCCCCACCATCACGCGAAAGGCATAGAAGGGAAAGGCCACCTTGGCGCGGTTTTCCGGCGCCACCTTGTCCAGCCCCATCGTCGGCGCCTCGATATCATGTTGCAGCACCAGGCTGCCCAGCGCCGGCACCTCCAGCTTGTACCGCATCACCTGATTGGCATCATCGGGCACGCCAAACAGGATCAGCGGCGCGGCGCGGTCATGGCTGTCATAATGGCCTTCCATCGCGGCGATCTTGGCCGGCTGGTGCTTGAGGGTGTTCACGCCATGCTCGTGCCCGGCCAGCACCTGCAGCGGCGCGGTGATCGCCACCATGCCCATCGCCATGGCAAACATGATCTTCGTTGCCGGCTGCGCCGCCCGGCCCAGCCGGCGATCCTTCAGCAGATGCCAGGCCCCGACCGCCCCCACCACCAGCGCCGTGGTGAGATAGGCGCCCAACAGCGTGTGCGCCAGGCGATAGGGCATCGACGGGTTCAACACCACCGCCAGCCAGTCTGTTGCATAAAATTGGCCATTGTCGGCAATGGCATAGCCTTGCGGCGTCTGCATCCAGCTGTTGACGACAATGATCCAGAAGGCCGAAATCGTCGTGCCGATCGCCACCAGGCAGGTCGCCATGAAATGCAGCTTCTTGCCCACCCGGTCGAGCCCGAACAGCATCACGCCCAGAAAGCCTGATTCCAGGAAAAAGGCCGACAACACTTCATAGGCCATCAGCGGCCCGATCACCGGCCCGGCCTTGTCGGAAAAGGCCGACCAGTTGCTGCCGAACTGATAGGCCATGACAATGCCCGACACGACGCCCATGCCAAAGGCGATGGCAAAGATCTTCAGCCAGTAACGGAACAGCTGCAGATACACATCGCGCCCGGTCTTCAGCCACAGCCCTTCCAGCACGGCGAGATAGCTCGCCAGGCCGATGGAAAAGGCCGGGAAGATGAAGTGGAACGAGACGGTGAAGGCAAACTGGAAACGGGCCAGCGCCAGGGCAGAAACATCGTCGAACATAAGCGACCAACAGGCTCCTTCCCGGCGCGGCGCAAAGCCTGTAGGCGGCGGCGCTGGGACCATCAGATACGGCCCTTATGGCGGGGAATCATGGCGTCGGACATTGAAATCGCGCGCGCAGCGACATTGCGCCCCATCCGCAGCATCGCGGCCCAACTGGGCCTGGCCGAGGGCGGAATCGAACCGCACGGCCATCATGTCGCCAAGCTGGCGGCCACCACGCTGGCCGATCTGGCCATGCGGCCGTCCGGCAAGCTGATCCTCGTCACCGCCGTCAACCCCACCCCGGCCGGTGAAGGCAAGACCACCACCACGATCGGCCTGGCCGATGCCTTGAACCGCATCGGCCGCCGCGCCGTCATCGCGCTGCGCGAACCCAGCCTGGGCCCGGTGTTCGGCCGCAAGGGCGGCGCCACCGGCGGCGGCCAGGCCCAGGTGCTGCCGATGGAGAAGATCAACCTGCATTTCACCGGGGATTTCCACGCCATCACCGCGGCGCACAATCTGCTGGCCGCGATGATCGACAACGCCATCCATTTCGCCACCGCCATGCCATCGGGTGCCACCATCAACCCGCGCACGGTCACCTGGCGACGCGTGATGGACATGAACGACCGCGCCCTGCGCCAGATCGTGGCCGGAATGGGCACGGGCAACCACCCGCTGCGCGAAACCGGCTTCGACATCACGGTGGCGTCCGAAGTCATGGCCATCCTGTGCCTCGCCAGCGACATGGCCGATCTGCAGGCCCGTCTTGCCCGCATCCGGGTCGCCCGGGACACGGCGGGCAACCCCGTCACCGCCGGCGATGTCGGCGCGGCCGGGGCCATGGCCGCCCTGCTGGTCGATGCTATGCAACCCAATCTCGTCCAGACCATCCACGGCAGCGCCGCCCTCATCCATGGTGGGCCGTTCGCCAACATCGCCCACGGCTGCAACAGCGTCATCGCCACCCGCGCCGCGCTGGCGCTGGGCGAATTCGCCGTCACCGAAGCCGGCTTCGGCGCTGATCTGGGCGCGGAGAAATTCGCCCATATCAAATGCCGGTCCGCCGGGCTTGCCCCGGCGGTGGCCGTGGTCGTCGCCACGGTGCGCGCGCTCAAATATCATGGCGGCATGGCCCTGGCCGATCTGGGCCACAGCGATGCCGCCGCGCTGCATCGCGGCCTCGCCGTGCTCGCCCGCCATGTCGAAAATCTCCAGGCCATTGGCCTGCCGGTGGCCGTGGCCATCAACGCCTTCGCCAGCGACACGGCGGCCGAACAGGATCAGGTCCTCGCCCACTGCCGCGACCGGCTGGGCGTGCCCGCCCATCTGTGCCGCCACTGGGCCGACGGCCCGGCCGGCGCAGAGGATCTGGCCCGCAGTGTCGCCGCGCTGGCCGATGCCAACCCCGATCCGCACGGCCGCTTCACCCCGCTCTATGCCACCGGCGCCGACGTGCTCGACGCGCTGACCATCGTTGCCACCCGCATCCACCGCGCCGGCCATGTCACCCTGGCCCCCGCCGCCCAGAAACAGCTGGCCGCCCTGCGTGCCGAAGGCCTGGCCAATCTGCCGGTGTGCCTGGCCAAGACGCCCTACAGCTTCACCGCCGATGAAACGCTGCGCGGTGCGCTGTTCGGCCACGACCTGCCCATCCGCGAACTGCGCCTGGCGGCCGGCGCCGGCTTCATCGTCGCGCTGGCCGGCGAGATCGCCACCATGCCCGGCCTGCCCCGGCGGCCGTCGGCGCTGGGCATCCACCTTGACACCCAGGGCCGGATCGAAGGGCTGAGCTAAAGCCGCTCAAGTCGCAGCCATTTGGGGTCACCGGCCCAGGCCCGGCGGAACGCGGCCTCGGCAGCGGCGGCCTGTGCCGCGTGGCCCTGCGCCGCCTCGCTGCGCGCCAGGCCAAACAGCGCCCAGCCGTTGTGCGGCGTCTGCACCAAGGCGGCCCGGAACGCCTCTGACGCGCCTGCGGCATCGCCGGCCAGCAAGCGGGCTGCGCCCAGCGACTGGCTGACCGGATAATGCCAATAGGATGGCTCCATATAGGGGATGCCCGCCTCGATGCCGGCCGCGACACGGAAATGCGCGGCCGCCACGACCGGCTGCCCCCGCGCCATCGCCCAGCGCCCGCGCGCCACCTGATCGGCCAGCTGGATCAGATCGGGCAACGGCACCGCCTGGTCGATCAGCAGCTTCGCGCCGGGATGGCCCTTCAGGGCGGCCAGCGCCGCCAGCTCGGCATCGAAGCGGGCGCGATCGGCCATGGCGGCAAAGGCGACGGCACGGGCGAAATGATACATGGCGCCGGCCAGCGGCAACCGCGCATCGGGGGCCGGCAGCGCCAGGATCTGATCCGGCCGGCCCACCATGGCCATCGCCTGATAGGGTGCCGCATCCACCGCCTGCACCGTGCCCAGACTGGCCGATGTGTCCAGATCGAGCAGGCCTGACAGCCGCCGCGCCTCCGCCTTCACCGTCGCGATGTCGCCAGCCATCAGCGCGGAGCTGACGATGAAATGCACATTGTGAGGATAATAGGCATAGCGCAGCAGGCTGCGGTCGCCAGTCGCGGCAATCCACGCCGCATCGGCCCGCGCCGCCGCGATATTGACGGCAATGGAATCGCGATACCGCCCGCGCCGGTGCCAGATGTGCGACGGCATGTGGACGAGATGGGCCGCGCTGCGCACATTGGCCGCGGCCAGCCGATCGGCGGCGGCATCGGCGCGGGCCGGATCAACCGCCTCCATCATGTGGATATGGAGATGGTTGGCCTGGGCATGATCGGGGTTGCGGGCGCGCACGGCTTCCAGAAGGCGCACCGCCTCGGCGCTGCGGCCTACCGGCTTGCCATCGGCCAGCCAGTAATTCCAGGGCGATGTGTCCATCACCGCTTCGGCGGCCAGCACCGCCACATCGTCATCCGCCGGAAAGCGTGCCGCCACGGCCAGCATCGCATCGGCATAGGCCGCATCCAGCCCCGCGCGGTCGGCCCCGGCATCCCGGGAATAGCGGGTGGCAAGCGCCGCGATCAACGCCTGTTCCAGCGGTGTCGCCCCGGCCTTCAGCGCCAGCGCCCGATCCAGCGCCGCCAGCGCCGCGTCGCGATCGCGCCCGTCCATCGGCGCGTTGATGTTGGGCCCCAGCGCCAGCGCCTCACCCCACCAGCACAGGGCACAGGCCGGATCGAGCCGCTGGGCCATGCGGAAGGACGCCACCGCCCCGGCATGGTTGAAGCCATAGCTGAGCATCAGGCCCTGGCCGAACCAGCGCCGCGCCTCGGCATCGCGGGTGGACACCGGCAGGGCCGGGCCGGCAAGATCGGGCAGCAGCGGCACCCGGAACTCGGCACTGGCCGGTGCCGCGACGGCCGCCGCCGCCAACAGCGCGCGCAGCGGGCTCATCGGTGCCCGGCCGGGGGCGCACAGGCTCGCCGCCAGCTGCGACGGGTCCAGCGCCGCGATCACCGCCGGCGACGGCGATGGCGACGGGGCCGGGGCCCCCTCCATCACCGGCGGCACCAGCACGGCGGCCAGCAGCACCGCCACCCGCCGCACGACTCCAGCCCCTGTCATCGCACTGCCTCCCCGTTGTGGCGGCCATCGGTGCCCACGCCCTTGTGGATATTGTAACTGGCGATGGTCAGCGACACGGCTTGCGCTCTCCAAAAAAGGTCAGTATTATTGACCCAATTAACAGACATTGGGGAACGGCCATGGTCGCAGGTTTGCCACCGGTCAGCCTGGAAGACAAATATCGTTTCCGCGACGGCCGGGTGTTCATGTCCGGCGTGCAGGCCCTGGTGCGGCTGCCCCTGGTGCAGAAATGGCGCGACGCCGCCGCCGGCCTGAACACCGCCGGGTTCATCTCCGGCTATCGCGGGTCCCCGCTCGGCGGCTATGATCAGGAATTGTGGCGCGCCAAGAAGTGGCTGAAGGAACAGGATATCCACTTCGTTCCCGGCGTGAACGAGGAGCTTGGCGCCACCGCGGTGTGGGGCACCCAGCATGTCGCATTGAACCCCAAGGCCACGAAAGATGGCGTGTTCGGCATCTGGTATGGCAAGGGCCCGGGCCTTGACCGCGCGATGGACGTGCTGAAACACGCCAACGCCGCCGGCACCAGCCAGCATGGCGGTGTGCTCGCCATCGTCGGCGATGATCACGGCGCCAAATCCTCCACCCTGCCGCACCAGAGCGACCATAATTTCCTCGCCGCCTTCGTGCCCTTCCTGGCGCCGGCCTCGGTCCACGAATTTGTCGAATATGGCCTGCTGGGCATCGCCATGAGCCGCTTTGCCGGCACCTGGGTCGGCTTCAAGGCCACGGCCGACACGGTGGAAACCTCGGCCACGGTTGATCTTTCGGCCGAGAACCGCGGCATCATCATCCCGGAGTTCGAATTTCCCGATGGCGGCGTGCACATCCGTCCCGGCGACATCTGGCGGGAGGAAGACACCCGCCTGCAACGCTACAAGGGCTTTGCCGCCATGGCCTTTGCCAAGGCCAACCGCATCGACCGGGTGGTGTGGGATTCGGCCCGGCCGCGCATCGGCATCGTGTCCACCGGCAAGGCCTTTGCCGACACGATGGAGGCGCTGCACGAACTCGGCATCGATGAACGTGTCGCCGCCCAGATCGGCCTCAAGGTCTACAAGGTCGGCATGCCCTGGCCGCTGGAGCCCGATGGCATCCGCGCCTTTGCCGAAGGCCTCGAGGAAGTCCTCGTCATCGAGGAAAAGCGCGAGTTCATCGAGCATCAGCTGAAATGGCAGTTCTACAACTGGCGCGGAGCCGTGCGCCCGGTTGTCGTGGGCAAGCATGATGAAAGCGGCGAATGGCTGCTCAGCCCCGACAACGAACTGTCACCCGGCGTCATCGCGCACGTGATTGCCGCCCGTATCCAGCGCATCCACGACACCGACCGGATCAGGGCCACCCTCGCCTTCTTCCGCGACCAGTCGGCCAAGGCCGCCGCCCACGAAACCCCGGTCAAGCGCAGCCCCTATTTCTGCTCCGGCTGCCCGCACAACACGTCGACCAAGCCGCCCGAAGGCCAGCGCGCGCTGGCCGGCATCGGCTGCCACATCATGGCGATGTGGATGGACCGCGCCGAAACCTTCACCCAGATGGGCGGCGAAGGCGTGACCTGGGTGGGCGAAGCGCCGTTCGTCGGCGAGAAGCATGTCTTCGCCAACCTTGGCGACGGCACCTATTTCCACTCCGGCCTGCTCGCCATCCGCCAGTCGATCGCAGCGGGCGTCAACATCACCTACAAGATCCTCTACAACGACGCCGTCGCCATGACCGGCGGGCAGAAGCACGATGGCGAACTGGGCGTTGACCAGATCGCCGCCCAGATGCTGGCCGAACATGCGAAGAAGGTCGCCATCCTCACCGAAGACCTCGCCCGCTACAAGTCCGTCACCCTGCCCGCCGGGGTGCGTCTGCTTGATCGCGCCCTGCTGGATGAGGTGCAGCGGGAATTCGCCGCCACACCGGGCTGCACCGTCATCATCTTCGATCAGACCTGCGCCGCCGAAAAGCGTCGCCGGCGCAAACGCCAGCAGATGGTCGATCCCACCCGCCGGATCTTCATCAACCCGGCCGTCTGCGAAGGCTGCGGCGACTGTTCGGTGCAATCCAACTGCGTCTCGGTGGAACCGGTGGAAACCGAATTCGGCCGCAAGCGCCGCATCAACCAATCCAGCTGCAACAAGGATTACAGCTGCGTCAAAGGCTTCTGCCCCAGCTTTGTCACCATCGATGATGCGCAGGTGAAGACATCCAAGGCCGATTTCACCCTGGATGGCGTCGCTGATCCCACCATCCCCACCCCGGGCGACGGCTTCAACATCATGGTCACCGGCATCGGCGGCACCGGTGTGCTCACCGTGTCGGCCCTGCTCGGCACCGCCGCCCATATCGAGGGCCTGGCCA
>CAZAWH010000132.1:0-7954 GCA_964488775.1 uncultured Sandarakinorhabdus sp.
TTGCTTACCCCATCCGCGACGGTGTGCCGATCCTGCTCGCCGACGAAGCCCGCGAATTCCTGCCGCCCACGGGGTGAGGGCGGCAACGTCCGAATGCGCTGGTCATGCTGAACTTGTTTCAGCATGACGGCTTTTTATTGAGGGTTGCGCAATCAGCCGAACCGCAGCCCCTTGAACTGGCCGTCGCTGCGCCAGCCCTTCATGTAACTGAAGAACGCGTTCGGTCCGGCCGGATAGCCGACGGCATATCGGGCCCGATCGTCCACGGGCAAGCCTTCGTTGTTGTAATAACCGGGCGTGCAATCCGGGTTGTTGATCATCATGCCTGGGCCCTGCAGCAGCAGTTGCACCCAGGCGGCCTGGGCTTCCGGATCGGCATCCACGGTCTTCAGGCCGGCGTCGGTCATGTGGCGGACAATGCTGGCCACCGTGGTGCCGGTTTCCATCCAGTTGTGCGGCACGTTGACGATGAAATTGGCGGCCTGGGCGAACTGGATCAGGAACAGGTTGGGGAAGCCGGCGCTGTTCAGCCCGTGCAGGGTGCGCATGCCGTCGGCCCAGGCTTCGGACAGTTTCTGCCCGCCGATGCCAACGGGATCAAAGCCCGCCCGCTCCTCGGTGGGGGTGCCAACCTCGAAGCCGGTGGAATGGATGATACAGTCCACCGCATAATGCTGGCCGCCGGCCCAGATGCCGGTTTCGTCGATCCGCTCCACGCCCTGGCCATCGGTGTGGACCAGGGTGACCGTCGGCCGGTTGAACGCCTGCAGATAGGCATCGTGGAAGCACGGCCGCTTGCACAGCTGGCGGTACCAGGCTTGCAGCGCCTCGCCGGTGGCGCGGTTCTCCACCACCGTCACGGCGCGCTGACGGATTTCCTCCATCTTTTCATGATCGGCCATTTCCCAGACCTTCATGATATTGTCCGGCGTCCATTCGCTGGGCGGCAGCTGCATCACCCGGGCGCGGATGCGGCGCGACAGATCGGTCCAGCCGTCCTGCACCCAATCCTCGGCCGCGCCGCCCATGCCCACGTTGGCGGCGAAATTTTCCAGCCAGCGCGTCTGCCAGCCCGGCGTGGCGATGGATTGGAACCAGTCGGGATCAATGGGCTGGTTGGCCCGCACATCCACCGATGACGGCGTGCGCTGAAACACGAACAACTGGCCCGCATCG
Organism: uncultured Sandarakinorhabdus sp.; assembly: GCA_964488775.1. GTDB lineage: Bacteria > Pseudomonadota > Alphaproteobacteria > Sphingomonadales > Sphingomonadaceae > Sandarakinorhabdus. The sequence goes on from CAZAWH010000132.1 coordinate 1,177, forward strand.
CGCGCCAGGTGCGGCACGCACTGCACGGCGGTCGCCCCGGTGCCGATGATCGCCACCCGCTTGCCCGCCAGCCGGTCCATCGGCGCGCCTTCGGCACTGCCGCCGGTATAGCCATAATCCCAGCGGCTGGTGTGGAACTGGTGGCCGGCAAAGGTTTCGATGCCCGCAATGCCCGGCAGCTTGGGCACGTTCAACGGCCCGGTGCCCACGGCGACGAAATCGGCGGTGAACCGGTCCCCCCGGTCCGTCTCGATCAGCCAGACCTTGCGCTGTTCATCCCAGCCAAGCCGCTCCACCTCGGTGTGGAACAGCGCCTTGTCATACAGGTTGAACGTGCGCGCGATCTTCTTCGCCTGCGCCAATATCTCGGGTGCATGGGCATATTTCTCGGTCGGCACATGCCCGGTTTCTTCCAGCAGCGGCATGTAGATGATCGAGGCGGTGTCGCACTGCGCGCCCGGATAGCGGTTCCAATACCAGGTGCCGCCGACATCGCCGCCGGCCTCGATGATGCGCACATCGGTGATGCCCGCCTGGGCCAGCCGCGCCCCGGTGCACAGCCCGGCAAAGCCGCCACCCACCATGGCAAAGCGCACATGGTCGGTGACCGGCGCGCGTTCGGCGCGCGGCGTGTAGGGATCGTCCAGCATCTGCGGGAACTGCGTGGCCACCCGCACATATTGGGCGTTGCCATCGGGCCGCAGCCGCTTGTCCCGCTCGGCCCGGTATTTCGCAAGAAGCGCGTCACGATCAATCATGGCCGCCAGCCTGTGCGCCGCCAGCCATTCCGGCAACGCTGGATAGTGGGAGGCCGGTCAGAGATGGCGGGCGGGTTCCATGCGCTGGTGCAGGATGCGGACGATCTTCACGACATTGCCGGCAACGCGATAGAAGATCACATGGGAGCCGCATGGCTTCCGGCGCAGACCTCGCGAACCGACTGCGGTGCCCACCACTGGAAAGTCGAGCAGAATGGTGATGTTGTCGAGCAGGGCTTCGCCGTAGCGTTCCGCCTGTTCCACACCATGCGCCTGACGACCATAATCCTCAATGGCTTCAAGATCGCCGATCGCGCGCCGGGCAAATTCAACCCGGCTGGGCATGACGAGCGCGCAAGTGAGCCCGAAGCTCGTCAATCGTCATCGCAACGAACCCGCTCGCCTCACCTTCGGCAATGGCGGCTTCAAAGGCGTCGCGCCTGGCGGCCTCCTCGACTTCGCGCGCCACCAGCGCCGCCACCACCGCCGCGCGCGACGGACCGTGCCCGGCGGCGACCAGCGCATCAAGATCGGCCGCAATCGCCGCCGGCACCTCGATGGTTTCAATCACGCTCGCCATGACTGGCTTATGCCACAGCGGCCGGCATCACACCAGTTCACCCTTCAGCAGCGCCGGCAGCTTGCCCGTCTCGCCGCGGGCCTGGTTCATGAAGAAGCGCTTCAGCGGCGGCAGCCGTTCCACCGCCGACAGGCCGATGCGGCGCACCCGGCTGGGCACGCGGCCGGGGATGGCGAACAGGCGGTTGAGATTGTCGGTCACCGCGCACACCAGGCTGTTGTCGAACATCCGCCAGGCCGACACCTGGGCCAGCACATCCGGGCTGCCAAGGTCAAGGCCGGAGCGCGCCGCATGGGTGAGCACCTCTGCCGCCGCCGCCACGTCGCGGAAGCCCATGTTGAGGCCCTGGCCGGCAATCGGGTGGATGCCGTGCGCCGCATCGCCGAGCAGCAGCAGGCGGTTGTCGGTGTAGCGCGCGGCATGGTGGAAGCCCAGCGGCCACACCGTCTGCGGCGCGATCACCTCGATCTCGCCCATGGTGCCGTCGCAGCGGGCGGCAATTTCGGCGGCCAGCGCCTTGGGCCCCAGTTTCTTCACGGCGGCCATGTGGCGGCCATCCACCGTCCACACGATGGCCGTGCGCGGCCGGCCATCATCGGTGTCCGTCATCGGCAGCAGCGCCAGCGGCCCTTCGGGATAGAACAGCTCGCACGCCACATTTCCGTGCGGCACCGTGTGGGCCACCATGGTGATCAGCGCGGCATGCGGATATTGCCATTGCGCGATCGGAATCCCCGCCGCCTCGCGCGTCGCCGACCGGCGGCCGTCACAGGCCACCACCAGCGGCGCGCGAAACACCCGGCCGTCGGCCAGGGTCAGCGTCGCGGCATGATCATCGCGCACCAGCCCCGCCACCGTCACCGGCGCCAGCAACTGCACATTGGCTTCGGCCCGCACCGCGCGCAGCAGGCCGATGCGCAGCACCCGGTTTTCCAGCATGGTGCCCAGCGGGTCATTGCCCTCACCGGCATCGAAATGCAGGAACTGCGGGTGGGTGCCATCGGTCACCCGGATCTCGCGGATCGGGCAGCCGTTCTGGTCGATCATGTCGCCCAGCCCCAGCGCCCGGAGCATTCGGCCACTGGCGCTGGCAATGGCACTGGCCCGCCCGTCAAAGGCCGGCAGGGTGGTCGAATCCAGATCCTGGGCATCGACCACGATGCTGGTCACGTCGCCCTTGGCCAGCGCCAGGGCCAGGGTGGCGCCCACCAGGCCGCCACCGATGATGATCACGTCCGCATCATGAGTCTGCATGCCCCGGCTTTAGCCCAACAAGGCCCTTCCCCCAAGCGGGACATGATGTCATCCGGGGGTGGACCGGGTGTGACCTTGACCAAAGCCCCGGCTTGATTCACACTTTGTTCGCTTTGTCCGAATGGATTCTCCCGGCCGGGCATCCCCTGTGAAAGGCACCACGCGCATGGCTTCCCGGGCCTCTGCCCCCACCGGTAACGCCCGCCGCCCCGCGGCGCCGGCCGGGCGGCTGGCGGCCGGTTCGGCGCTGCTTGGCCGGATGCGGGTGCAACTGGCGCTGCTGCTGCGGCTGGCGCTGCGGCTAGCCGGCGGTGGTGCCATCGCGGCGGCCGGGGTGGCGCTGGCGCTGGCGCTGCTCAGCTATTCCCCGCGCGACCCGTCGTTCAACACCGCGACCGCGCGGGTGGCCGGCAACGGGCTGGGCAATTTTGGCGCCCATGTTGCCGACCTGCTGCTGCAACTGGCCGGCTGGCCGATGCTGCTGCTGGTGCCCGCCATCCTGCTGGCCGGCTGGCGCGTGGCGCGCGACACGCCGGTGCCGGTGCTGCGCATGGCCGGCGGCACATTGGCCGGCGCGCTGGCGCTGGCCATGGCGGCCGGTGGCTTTGGCCTGCCCGATGCCGGCGCCCCGGCCGGGCCCGGCGGACTGGCCGGCCAGGCGCTGGCCCGGCTGGCCGGCACACTGGAAAGCGTGCCCGAACTGGATGGCGTGCCGGTGGGCGTGGTGGTCGCGCTGCTGCTGCTGCCGCTGGGCCTGGCGCTGATCGCCTGGGGCACCGGGATCAGCCGCGACGGGCTGGACGATGCCATCGCCGCCCTGCGCGGCCTGCGCGCCCCGGCCGAGGATGAGGATGGCGGCCTCCCACTGCCACAGGCGCCGCCGCGCCGCCGCGCCCCGGCTGCCGACGATGCGGCCGAAGATGCGGCCGAGATCGTCAGCCCCGGCCCCACCGTGGTGGAACCGCTGGCCGCCGCCGCGCCGGGCAAGCGGGTGCGCCGCGACAAGCAGCAATCGCTGGATTTTGGCGATGCCACGGTGCTGCCCGGCCTCGATCTGCTGCGCCCGCCATCCACCGCGCCCAAGGCCCGCATCGATGCCGCCGCGCTGGAACAGAATGCCCGCCTGCTGGAAGGCGTGCTGGAGGATTTCGGCGTGCGCGGCCGCATCGGCGAGGTGCGGCCCGGCCCGGTGGTCACCATGTATGAACTGGAACCGGCGCCGGGCATCAAGGCCAGCCGGGTGATCGGCCTCGCTGATGATATCGCCCGGTCGATGAGCGCGCTTTCGGCGCGCGTGGCGGTGGTGCCGGGCAAGAATGTCATCGGCATCGAACTGCCCAACCAGACCCGCGAGACCGTGTCGCTTTCGGAATTGCTGGGCAGCGCCAGTTTCGACAATCGCGGCGTCACCCTGCCGCTGGTGCTGGGCAAGGATATCGCCGGCGAACCGGTGGTGGCCGATCTGGCCCCGATGCCGCACCTGTTGATCGCCGGCACCACCGGTTCGGGCAAGTCCGTCGGCCTCAACGCCATGATCCTGTCGCTCCTGTATCGCATGACGCCGGCCGAATGCCGGTTGATCATGATCGATCCCAAGATGCTGGAGCTGAAGATGTATGACGGGATCCCGCATCTGCTGGCCCCCGTCGTCGTTGATCCGCCAAAGGCCATCCGCGCGCTGAAATGGGCGGTGGAGCAGATGGAGGATCGCTATCGCAAGATGAGCGAGCTGAACGTCCGCAGCCTTGCCAGCTTCAACCAGAAGGTGCGCGACGCCAAGGCGGCCGGCAAGCCGTTCATCCGCCGCGTGCAGACCGGCTGGGACCCCGAAACCGAAATGCCGATCATCGAGGAGGAGCTGCTCGATTTCGAACCGCTGCCGCTGGTGGTGGTGGTGGTGGACGAGCTGGCCGATCTGATGATGACGGCTGGCAAGGAAGTGGAATTCCTGATCCAGCGGCTGGCGCAAAAGGCCCGCGCCGCCGGCATCCACCTGATCATGGCGACGCAGCGGCCGTCGGTGGATGTGATCACCGGCGTGATCAAGGCCAACCTGCCCACCCGCATCAGCTTCCAGGTGACCAGCAAGATCGATTCGCGCACCATCCTGGGCGAACCCGGCGCCGAACAATTGCTGGGCAAGGGCGACATGCTGTGGATGGCCGGCGGCAAGCTGGTGCGCGTGCACGGCCCCTTCGTGTCGGACGAGGAGGTGGAGGCCGTGGCCGATTTCTGGCGCGCCCAGGGCGAGCCGGACTATGTCGAGGCCGTCACCGAAGAGCCGCCCGATCTCGACGGGCAGCTTGATCTGGCCAATGCCGGCCTGTCAGGCGGCGGCCGGGGAGATGACGAGGCCGACGTCTATGCCAAGGCGATCGACGTGGTGGCCAAGGCCCAGAAGGCCAGCACCAGCTTCCTGCAGCGGCACCTGCGCATCGGTTACAACAATGCCGCCCGCCTGATCGAACGCATGGAACAGGATGGCTTTGTCTCCCGCCCCGATCATGTCGGCCGCCGCGAGGTGCTGGTGGACGAATATGGCCAGCGGCGGTGATGCCCGCGTCGAAGTGCCAGTGGTGAGCCGCGCTGGCGCCCGTTACATCTGAAGCGCCGGTGGGAGAGCGCCGGCAGCAAGCGGGAGCGGCCGGCATGACGATCCATCCTGACCACGCGGCCATCTGGGCCGCCGTGCGGGCGCAGCGGGATGCGGTGCCGGCGTTGTGGGCGGATTTCGATTTCGATGCGCCGGCGGAACGCTTCACCACCGATCCCGATGCGCCCTCCACCATTCCGCCGGCCCATGCGCACAAGCGGGCGCGCATCCTTGCCAATCAGGATCTGGTCGAAACCTTGCGCGCCTATGCGATGATGGGGGATGTGACGGCCGATCGTTATGCCGCCTTGATGGCCACCACCAAGTTCCGCACCCTGATCGACATGCTGACCCTGGCCTGTGACCGGGGGATCGACGCGGTGCCGGATGCGCCGCCGGAACTGGCCGCCTTCATCGCCGACCTGGAAGACAGGCCGGCCTGGCTGGACATGGCGCTGGTTGAGCGCGGGGCAAAACTGGAGCGCAACGGCACGGCGCACATCGCGCCCTTTGCGGTGCGCGGCGCCTTCATCGCCACCTTCATGAACGAATATGCCGCGCTGCCGATGGCGCTCACGGGCACGCTGTCAGATCATGCCGCCGCGCGCCGGGTGAAGGAAACCGCCAATTTCTTTGCCGTCACCACCCTGCCGGGCGCGCTGGAACGCTTTGGCCCCGGCTTCAAGGCGGCGGCGATGGTGCGGCTGATGCATTCGATGGTCCGCTACAACATCGCGCGCCGGCCGCAGCTGTGGGACCGGGCGAAATATGGCTTTCCAATCCCGCAAGTCGATCAGATGCCGGCGGGCCTGATCAACATCTTCCTGCTCTCCTATCGCCTCATCGCCGAAGGCCGCACCCGGTTCACGCCGGATGAGCGCGCCATCGTCGAATTTGCCCGCTATCGCTGCCGCCTGCTCGGCCTGCCGGAAGCGCTGCTGCCCACCACCCCGCAGGGCATTGTCGACATCATGAACGTGCGCGCCGCCACGCTGCGCGCCGGTTTTGACGATCGCACCTGCGGCAGCCTGGTGCGCGCCACCATGGCGGCCGAGCTGTGGGAGGGCAATGGCCTGGCGCTCAGGCTGTTCCGCCGGGTGGAGAAAAGCTTCAGCCGGGTGTTCTTCCTGAAGAATTTCATGAACAATGATCGCGCCGCCGCCGCGGCCGTTGGCGTGCGGGTGAGCGGCAGCGATCTGGCGCTGGCCGGCCTCGCCGGGCTGTGGATCGCGATCACCATGACCACCTATCGCCTTGCCGCGCGCATCCCCGGCCTGTCCGGACTGGCCGACCGGCGGTTGATCGCCAAGATCGGCGGCCTGCTCAAGCAGTATGGCCATGCCGAGTTCCTGGTGTACGAGCATCGCCCGGCCAGCACCCGGCCGGCCCCGGCCTAGGCGCGCAGGAACAGCCCCACGGTCAACCCCAGGCCGATCAGGATCACCGCCAGCTTGAGGGCCTTTTCCGGCACCACCGCCAGCGCCCGCGCGCCGACATAGCCGCCGGCCATCGCGCCAATGCCCACCACCAGCGCATGCGCCCAGGCCACATTGCCGGTGAGCGCGAACAGGATCGCCGCCGTGGTGTTGGACA
>CAZAWH010000133.1:0-7925 GCA_964488775.1 uncultured Sandarakinorhabdus sp.
CCGTCAGGAACCCGCGCGGCTTGTTCACGCCGTCGCCGCTGACAAAGGCCACACCCTCGGCCCGGGCAAATTCGCGCCCGATCTCCTCGCCCAGCCAGGCCTCCACATCAAAGCCGGCATCATCCAGCATCGCCTGGGATGCCGCCGGATTGGCATAAAGCTCGCCCATCGGCGGGGCGATCTCGGCAAAATCCGGCGTGTCGGTCTCGGGGCGGGCCTGCGTTTCCGCAACCCAGCCCGACACCACGCCCGTGGTGGTGATCAGCCGGCGATAATTGGCCGACCCCACCTCCACCACCTGGGCGATGCTGCGAATGGGCGATGCCGCGCGCAGCACCCGGTCGATGGTGGCATCAATCTCCAGCGGCACGCCCAGCCCGCCCTTGGCCGGCGGCGTCATCGTCACCGCCTTGGCCTCCAGCGCCGGTCGGCCCACCACATCGCGGGGCATCTCCCTGGGGATCTCCACGCCGGCATCGAACACGCCGGCCAGATTGTCAGATTTCACTTCCAGCATCAGTCAGCTCCTCCTGCCAGCCCAGCACCCGCGCCTCGCCCTGCATGGGAAAGGTCACGAGCGAGACTTCCACCAGCTCCAGCCGCTCCAGCCGGCGGCCATTCCGGGTCGGGCTGGCGGCCTTCACCCGGTATCCAAAGCTCAAGCCATCGATGGCCCCGGCCTTCACCAGCGCGGCCGCCTCCCGGCCGCGGCCGTCGGCCACGATGCGCGCGGTGATGCGCAGGCCGCGGCCATCCTCGGCCAGGCTGTCCACGAACCCGATCGGTTCATCCTGCTTGTGCTGCCACAACAGCGGCAACGGTGCCGCGGCCTCGGCAAAGGCGCCCCTCACCACCACATCGCCGCCCTTGTCGGGCCGGCCAAACACCGATGCATAACCGGCGATACGCAGGCCGGGGCGCAGGCCGGGGCGCAGACTGGCCGCGCTCATGCCCGGCCGCCTTCCACCAGGCCCAGCTTGAACGCGATACCAACCAGCAACAGCGCCACCAGGCTGCGCACCGCCCAGCCGACCAGGCTTTTCAGCGCCGATTTCTTCACATCGCGCCAGCCCTGCACCAGCTGCCGCAACTCGCCGATGTCGGCCCCGGCATGATCATCGGTCAGGCCCAGCCGGGCCAGCGCCCGCGCCGCCCCGGCCTCGGCCGCCTCCTCGATCACCGCCTGCAACGTCACCCGCGCCGCGCCCTGCGCCTCGGCCTGGGCCAACAGCCCTTCAAGGATCGTGCTCATTGCCCATCCCTTTCGTCAAAGCCCGAGAATCCGGCGCTTTTCATCCGGTTCCAGAAAATCGGCGCCGCGCACCTGCTCCCACAATCGCGCCCGGTCCTCGGCCAGCGCCGGCACATCATCCTTGTCCACCGCCAGGGCAATTCCGGGCCACCACCAGCTCAGGAACGCCGAAAGCCCGCCCAGGATGCGCGCCAGCAGCGGCAACAGCGTCAGCCGCCACAGGGCGACATTGGCCTCGCGATAATTGGCATAGGTGCTGTCCCCCTTCAGGCCGATCAGCAGCGGCGGCACCCCCAGCGCCAACGCGATGTCGCGCGCGGCGGCCTCGCGCATGCCGGCAAAATCCATCTCGGCCGGCGACAGGCTCAACGCCTGCCAGCTCAGGCCGCCTTCCAGCAGCATCGGCCGCCCGGCGTTGGCCGCCCCGGCAAAGGCCGCCTCCATCTCGCTCTTCAACCGTGCATATTGCTCGGGGCTCAACACCGATCCATCACCAGGCTGGTACACCAGTGCCCCGCTGGGCCGCGCCGCATTGTCCAGCAAGGCCCGGTTCCAGCGCGCCGCCGCATTGTGGATGGCCACCGCCCCCGCCGCCGCCGAAAGGCAGCCGGCCCCCAGATGATCGTCCAGCGGGTGGAAGCTGCGCAGATGCAGCAGGCTGCCTTCGCCCTCCACCGGATAGCGCCGCTCCTGCCCGCCGGCGCGATAGACATGCGCCACCGGCCAGCCCTGGCTGTCGGTTTCCACCCGCACCCGTTCGGGGCGCAGCGCAAACAGCGCGCACGGCAGGCCATCACCACCACACCCGGCCAGCACATAGGCATTGCCGTGCAGCAACAGATGCCCGGCCACCGTCTCGATCAGGCCGGGCCCCGATGGCCCGCTGCCCATGCTGCCCAGCAGGCGCAGCGCCGGATGGTCCGGCGGCCGGCTCACCACCGGGGCGCCGCCCGCCCCTTCGGTGATCATGCGGATGGCCCGCGCCGCCACCGGATTGGCCAGAAACGCCTGGCGCACCTGGCCGCCATAATCCTGGCCTTCGTCATGCAGCGGGCTGGCCCAGGCCGGAATTCCCGGCCCGCGCGGCACCGGCACGGTGGCGGACTTGGTCCGCAGGAACGGCAATCGCATGGGAAACACCCCTTTTCATGATCTTGATCAAGGACCGCCAGGATCCTCTCCCTCTGGGGGAGGTGCCGACCGCAGGGAGGCGGAGGGGGCGAGCCCTGACCGCTGACAACGCCCTTCGACCCCGCGGCCCACTACAATTCCCGCACCCCCGGCCTGCCCAGCCGGTTGCCCAGCATCAGCGCCGTCAGCGCCCACACCGCGGCATCGGCCCGATCCGGCGACGCGCCGGGCCCGGCATAACGGCCATCGATCAACAGCCCGCACAGCTCGTCTTCCAGCGCCGGGAACACCCCGGCGTGGCACACCCGCCCTTCGGCATAGAGGGCGGCCACCGGTTCGGCGCGCGCCACCTTGCCCCGCGCGGCGTGCACCGTGGTCAGCGCCAGGCCGGCATCCACCGATTTCAGCATCGCCGTCACCATCGCGCCGCCCTGGTTCACCTCGGCCACCACCCGGTCGGCCTGCCACTTGTCGGCCGCGGCCACCACGGCGCGCGCCCATTGTTCGGGGCGCACTGCCACCTGGCTCAGATCATCCAGCACATGGGCACGGCCATCGGCCGCCAGGCCCGCCACGATGATGCCGCAGGTGCCGCCACCGGCCGGCGGGTCCACCCCCACCACCACGCGCACCAGCCCGGCCGGCCGCCGCCCGCGCTGCCGGTCGATCAGGGCGCGGGTCCACAAGGCGCCGTCCAGATCCTCGACAATCTCGCCGTCCAGCTCCTGCCGGCCGGTCATGCTGCCGCCAAAGCGCCGTTCCAGCCGGCCCACGAACCCCTTTGGCAAATTTTGCGCATTGTCGTGGGTGCGCCCGTGCGTCACCACCACGCCCGGTTCGGCCAGCAAATCCTTCAACCAATTCAATGGCAACGGCGTTGTCGTCAACACTATGCGCGGGCTGCGGCCCAGCCGGGTCGCCATGCGCAGGTTCATCACCGTCTCGTCGCCACGGGCCCAATGGGCAAATTCGTCGCCCCAGGCATAATCGAACTGGCCGCCGCGCAGGCCATCCGGCTCCGCCCCGGAAAACAGCCGCGCCTCGCTGCCGTTGCCCCACAGCAACCGCTTGGCCGCCGGTTGCCAGGTCAGGCGCTCGCCGGCCGGCAACAGGGCCAACAGGCCGGATTCGCCCTCCACCATCACCGCCCGCGCCACATCCAGCGTCGGCGCCACCAGCGCAAAGCGGCGACGCCCGCTGCCGGCCAGATCATGCACCCATTGCGCCCCGGCCCTGGTCTTGCCGAAACCGCGCCCGGCCAGGATCACCCAGATGCCCCAATCACCGGCCGGGGCCAGTTGCGGCGGCCGCAACGCGCCGGCGCCGGCCACCGCCGCCAGCAGGGCATTTTCGCCATGCTGGTCCCGCAACCGGCGCTGCAGCGCGCGCGGCAAGGCGCGAAAAATCTCCAGCGGTGATGCCGCCGGCGTTGGACTGGCCATGAACGGCGGCTCCCGCAGATGCACATCGCCAGCCATCCGCCCGGCGATCCGCAAGGTCAGCAATCAGCCGCAATCGGCCAGTGATCGTCCGCTTGTGCTGGTTCAGCCCGCGGCCAGCGCGCGCAGTTCGGCGCGGATTTGGGCGACATGGGCGCCATCCACCGGCCGCCCGGCGCTGCCGCCGGCCCGGATCAGGCCCTGTTCGCGGCGCGCCAATATCGCCAGCGCCAGCTTGCTGTCGCGCAGCGCGTCGGCCTTGCCATCCTTGGCCTCGGCCTCGCTCAGCAGCACCGACAGCAGGCGGCTTTCCACCCGTTCCCAGGCCATGGCGATCGCCTCCTGCCACTGCGCGGCAAAATCCGCGTCGGCATCGCGCAGGCGACAGGCTTCGAACAGGGAAATGCCCAGCTGTGCCGCGGCCACCGCCGGATCGCCGCTGCGCGCCAGCGCATCCAGGAACACAAGCCGCTTGGCCCGCGTGCCGAACACCCGCCGCCCCAACCGCGTGCGCGGCCGACGCCCATTGGCGCGCACCCGCACCAGCGCCGCGGCCGGCCGTTCGGCCAGCACCAGATCATCCATCATCGTCAGAAGGCCCTTTCGCTTGACCGGCCCGGTTGAGGCCGATTCAGCAGGCATGCCGCATCTATAACCAATAGCGTCACGCTCGTCAAGCAAAATGTGCCTATTTGGTTATTTTCTCCAGCGCGGCCACCACCTCGGCGGCAAAGGCCGGCATCGCAAAGGGCACCCCCGGCAGATCAAAGCCGCGGCGGATCACGATGATGTTCCGGCCCGGCACGATCACCGCATATTGGCCGCGGTTGCCGTTCATCGCATAGGTGCCCGCCGGCAAGGCCGGCACAGTGCCATGGCCGCCCTGCCCGCCCCAGCGCCAGAAACCGGCACCATATCCCGGCCCGGCCGCCGGCTGCGCGCCATCAGCCCGCTCCACATAGGCCGGCCAGTCCGGCGGCAACAATTGCTGCCCCGCCACCCGGCCGCCATTCTGATACAGCAGAGCCAGCCGGGCCAGATCGCGCGCCGTCATCCACACCTGGCTCGACAGCACGAAATCGCCCTGCCAATCGGTTTCCGGCGTGGTGCGTGTCATCCCCAGCGGCCACAACAGCTCGCTGAACGGAAAGGCCAGCGCGGCATGGCGGCCGCCCTCCCTGGCCAGCGTGCGCGACAGCGCCATTGCCGCCAACATGATGTCATTGTTGCTGTAATTGAAATGGCTGCCCGGCGCATGCTCCAACGGCATCGCCGCCGCCGTCTGCGCCACCAGGGCACCGCCCACATACACCTCGTCCGTGCGGTTGCCGGGACCGGCCGTCCACAGGCCGCTGTTCATGCGCAACAGCTGGCGCCAGCTGATCGCCGCCCGTGGGTCGCCGTCGCCCTGCCACTGCGGCACCGGCGCCGGCTGCTCCATGTCCACCAGCCCCAGCTGCACCGCCCGGCCCACCAGTGTCGCGGTCAGCGATTTGGCCACGCTCCAGGTGCGCTGCGGCGTGTGCATGGTCCAATCCGCGCGATAGCGCTCGGCGAGGATCTTGCCATCCCTGATCACGATCACCGCCGTGGTGCGATCACCGGCAAAGGCCGTGGCCACCACCGCGTCCAGCGCCGCCCGGTCACGCCGCTTCCGGGGCGGCTGCACCGCGCCGGCATCGCCCAGCGGCCACGGCCGCGCGTCGCTTGCCACCAGATCGGGCGCGGCCAGCCCCGGCACCAGCCGCGGCAACGCCGCCAGCGCCGCCGGCCCGCCACCTGGCGGCAACTGCGCACAGCCCAGCAACGGCCGCCATGCCGCCACCCGCGGCGGCATATTGTCGGCAAATTTCACCGATACGGTTCGTGCGCCCTCGTCAACCACTGCCGGCAACGCCGCCACCAGCGGCTGATACTCGCCATAAATCCCGGTCAGATCATCGCGCGTGATGCTGGCCTCATCCTGGCCGGCATTCCACCGCCCCGAACACAGGAACGCCGCCTTGTACCCCGCCGCCAGCGCCAGCCGGTGCGGATCGGCCGTCTGCGCCGCCACCGGCGCGGCGGCGATCAGCCCGGCAAGCAACAGCGCCCGCATCATGCCGCCAGCGCCGCATAGACATTGGCCATCAACATGCCGGCCCGCATGTCGCCCGTGGTGGTGCCGGCCATCTTGTTCATCACAAAGGCCATGCACAGCCGGGCATCCATGTCGCACACCACCAGGCTGCCGCCATAACCGCCCCAAAACACCGTGCGTTCGTTGGGGAACATGCGCAGCGCACCCTGCAGGCCATAGCCCATGCCATAGCGGACCGGCATGTTCAGCACCAGGTCCAGCCCCTTGATCTGCTCCTCCAGCGCGCGGGCCACGCCGGCTTCCGACAGGAAGCGCTTGCCGCCCGCCATGCCGCCATTGGCCATGATGGTCTGTACGGCGGCCACGCTGCGGGCGTTGCCGGTGCCACCGCCGGCCGGGATCTCGGCCCCGCGCCAGGCCCGGGTGCGGGTGGCCAGCGGGTCGATCGCCGGGTTGGTCGCCATGTTGCGCGTCAATTCCGATTGCGACACATCGGCAATGCCGGCCCCCTTGGGCGGCGGCACCAGATGCGCCACCCGGTCATCCTCGCTGGCGGGCAGCCCGATGTGGAAATCGGCGCCCAGCGGCGCCGCAAAAATTTCCCGGAAGGCGGTGCCCAGCGACTTGCCGGTGATGCGCCGCACCACCTCCCCCACCAGATAGCCTTGCGTCAGCGCGTGATAGCCCGGCGCCGTGCCCGGCTGCCAGAACGGCGTCTGCGCGGCCAATCGGGACACACACAGGTCCCAGTCATAAATATCCTCCGCCCGCATCGGCTCGGCAAAGCCCGACAGGCCAGCCGAATGGCTCATCAGCATCGCCACCGTCACATCCTGTTTGCCGGCGGCGGCAAACTCCGGCCAATAATGCGCCACCGGCCGCGCGAAATCGAGCAGGCCCTGATCAGCCAGCCACAGCGCCGTCAGCGCCGTCATCGTCTTGGTGGTGGAATAGACGTTGACGATCGTGTCCTGCTCCCAGGGCCGCGTCCGCTCCGCGTCGGCCCAGCCGCCCCAGATGTCGATGATCGGCTCGCCATCCAGGGTGGCGGCAAAGCTGGCGCCCAGATCGGCACCGCTGGCCAGCGATGCCGCCAGCGCCTGCTTCACCCCGTCAAAGCGCGGCTGTGCAAAGCCGTGAACGTCGGTCATGACACCATCTCCTCGGGCAGGGGCGACGGCCCCACCAGTTGCTTGTAGAGTTTCAGCGCATATCGGTCGGTCATGCCAGCCACGAAATCGCCGACATGGCGCGCCCGCGCCGGTTCATCCGCCGGGCAGGTCGCCGCCCAGTCGCCGGGCAGGCGGCCGGGATCATCGTGCAGCGCGGCAAACAGGCCTTCCACCACCTGTTCCGATGGATCGCGCAGCCGCGCCACCGCCGGCGCGCGATACATGTGGGCGCGCAGGAAATCCTTCAGCACCCCAACCTCGGCCGCCAGCCCGTCCGACAGGCCGGCCAGCGTGCGGCCGGCGGCGCGCACATCGGCAACCGAGCGGGCATCAATCGCCGCCAGCCGCGCCCGCGTGGTGGCCAGCAGATCCGCCGCCATCCGCCCGATCTGTTCGCGCACCAGTTCCGGCACCAGCCGCCGCCGCGCCGTCACCCCCGGCCAGCGCGCCACAACCGTGGCCCAGCAATCGGCCACGAACGGCACAGCGGCGGCGACATCCTCCACCGTGAACAGGCCGGCCCGGATGCCATCATCCAGGTCATGATTGTCATAGGCGATGTCGTCGGCAATCGCCGCCAGCTGCGCCTCCAGCCCGGCATGGCTGGCAAGGTCGAGCGGCCAGGCCGCATCCACCCCGGCCAGCGCCCAGCCGGGTTCAAGGATCGGGCCATTGTGCTTGGCCAGCCCTTCCAGCGTTTCCCAGCACAGGTTCAGGCCATCAAACCCGGGATAGCGGCTTTCCAGCCGGGTGACGATGCGCAGGGCATGGCCATTGTGATCAAAGCCGCCCCACGGCGCCATCACCCGTTCCAGCGCATCCTCGCCCGAATGGCCGAACGGCGGATGGCC
>CAZAWH010000134.1:0-7891 GCA_964488775.1 uncultured Sandarakinorhabdus sp.
TGGCGGGTGATGCCCACCGTGTCGCATTCCTGGAAGGCATCGGTGCCGATCAGGTGAGTCGGCACCTGCCCGGTGAGCACGACAAGCGGGATCGAATCCATCAGGGCATCGGTGATGCCGGTCACGGCATTGGTGGCGCCGGGGCCGGAGGTGACCAGCACCACGCCCACCTTGCCGCTGGCCCGCGCATAGCCTTCGGCCGCGTGCACCGCAGCCTGTTCATGGCGCACCAGGATGTGGCGGATGCGGTTCTGCTGGAACAGCGCATCATAAATGGGCAGCACCGCACCGCCGGGATAGCCGAAAACAACCTCAACCCCGAGGTCGATCAGCGACTGCACAACGATTTCGGCGCCGGTGATCTCCGTGCCCATGGCCTTGTCCCAAAACAAAACAGCCGCCGGAATAGGCGGTCGGCTGCTGTTAGGGGAAGGAAATTAGCCGGTCAAGCCTTTATCGCGCAATTTTCATGCGCAAACATGGTTCAGCAAACAACTTCACGCAACATGGGCGATCGCCGCACAAAGGCCAGGCCCAGGGCGAGCATGCCCACCAGCCCGGCCACGGCCGGCGCCGGCACTTCAGGCTCCGCCGCCACGGGCTCCCGGGCCAGCGGCGCATCCATGCCCAGATCACAGGCCGGCGAATCGATATGGCAGGTGGGCTGCGGCTGGTCCGCAACCGCGATCATCACGGCGGCAGACACCGGCATCGCTGGCATCAACGCCAGCGCCGCACCCACCGCCAAATTCATTGCACGCATCGTTACCCCCGTATCCGCTGCATTGCACCATAAGTGACTGACGTGACGCTGGCATGACAAGATGCTGGCCGCCATGGAGAAAATACCCCATGGCGACGAAGCGTGTTGCCAAAGCGACCAAATCGCCGGTGCAGTGCAGCAGTTACGCGGGCAGCAGGCGCCCAGATGCACGGCGGCGCATCATGGCGCCCACCAGCCCGAATCCGGCCAGCATCATCGCCCAGCTGGCCGGCTCCGGCACGATCTCGCCGCCGCCCTGATAGGTGCCCAGATGCACCTCATCCTGCATGGTGAAGTTCTTTGCCACCACGCTGCCTTCGATCACCTTGGCCTGCAGATTGGCCAGCGGCGCCAGGATCGATCCCTGGAACTGGTTGGCAATGGTGATGTTGGTGGCGTCAACGAAGTTCCAGATCACCTGCTGGTTGTTGGCGCGGGCGTTGTTGATGAAATTGCTGTTGATGGTCAGGGCGGTGGCATTGATCCCGCGCACATTGATGACCACCGGCAAAGTGGTGTTGGGGAAATTGTAACTGAACTGCTGAACGGTGAAGAAACTCGGCCCGCTGATGTTGAACAGCGCAAAGCCCGAACCGCCATTGACTGCGTTGAACGTGGCGGTCTGGTTGCCGCCGGTGATGCTGATGCTGCTTGGCGTGCCAACCGTCAGCGCTGCCAGCGAAGTCGACAGGGCGGTGAGATTGGCCGACAGCACTGCAGCCTCGCTGGTGATGGTGGGCGCCGCCGGCGCGTTGGGCACCACGGGTGCCGGCACCACCGGATTGAAGCTGTAGTTGCTGTTGAATGTCCCGCCATTGGCGTTGCCGCTGATCGTCTGGCCGGCATAGACGGTGACACCATTGGTGCCGTTGAAGTTGCTGATCGTGGTGCCGGCCTTGATGGTGCTGCCACCGCCGGCATTGCCCTGGCCGATGCTGCCGGCGACCGAGATGGTCTGGTTGTTGCTGCCCGACAATTGCGCAAGATTGCCGCCGATGGTCGCCGTGCCGCCAGCGCCAAAGCCCAGGTTGCCGACATTGCCGCGCACCGAGACATTGGTGTTCTGGCCGCCGTTGATATTGCCGTTCACATTCCCGCCAACGCCCAGCGTCACGCCATCCGAAAGATTGACGCCGTTGAGCAGCGAACCGGTGACATAAACCGAGGTGCCAGCGCCAATATTGAAATTGCTGGAGATATCGCCGCCAACGCGGGCCGTGCCGCCGGTGTGATTGAAATTCACGCCCGACATGTTGCCCTGCACGGCCACGCCATACACGCTCTGGCCGCCGAAATCGCCAACCAGCCGGCCACTCGTGCCCACCGTGCCGTTGTTGATGTTGAGATTCGGGCTGGTGTTGCCACCGACCGACAAGGTGGCGCGCGATGATGCCGTGAAGCCCTGGCCATTGGCGCGGCTGCCAATGCCGAACTGGGTAGAATTGCCCGACACGTTGCGGCCGACGAAGCTCTTGCCCTCAACCTCGCCACCCTGGATGGTCATGTCGTTGAGAACAATCAGGTTCAGCTCACGCATGGCCTGCAGCCCGGCCATCGCGGGCGTCACGGCTCCTGCTGGCGCGGCTGCGGAGGCACACGCCGCCAACAGCATCGCCCGCACCATCAACTGCTTCATGACTGACCCCATCAACTCACCGCTGCGACCCGCAGCAACAATGATTGACATGGCATGAAAATTTGCTGGGCAAAAGGTTAGTTTAACGTAAACGCGAGCCGCAGATCCCTGGTTTTGCTATCTTTTGCAATGCAGCATCAGGCAGGCCCATTTGCTACCGTCATGTGACGGGATGGAGGATCAACCGGCCGCCACCCGAGCCCAATCGCCAAACTGGTTGCGGGCCCAGGTCTGTTGGCGTTTCTGATATTGCCGGGTCGCCACCAGGGCATCCGCCATTGCGGCCTGCAGGCTGCATTGCCCAGCCAGATGCGCGGCCAGTTGCGGCACGGCCAGGGCCTTCATCACCGGCGCCTCGGCCGGCAGGCCCAGCCGCAGCAGCGCCGCCACTTCGGCCAGCGCGCCGGCCGCCAGCATGGCCGCCAGCCGGGTTTCGGCCCGGGCGTTGAGTTCGGGCCGTGGCCGGTCCACCACCAGACCCTGCACCGCATCAACGCCCAGCCCGCCGTCGCGGCGGCTCTGCCAGTCGCTGAGGGTGCGCCCCGTCGATCGCACCACTTCCAGCGCGCGCAAGGTGCGCTGCCGGTCGGCAGGCATCAGGCGCGCGGCGGCCGCCGGGTCTTCGCGTTCCAGCGCGGCGCGGGCGGCGGCACTGTCCAGCGCCCGCACCGCGGCCCGCACCCGATCATCAATCGCCGGCACCGGCGCCAGGCCATGCACCAGCGCCGCCAGATAAAGGCCGGTGCCGCCCACGATGATCGGGTGCTGGCCCGCGGCCCGCGCCGTTGCGATCTCGGCCTTGGCCATCTCTGCCCAACGCGCCGCGGTGCAGACATCATCGCCGGCCAGCACGCCATACAGCCGGTGCGGCGCCGCGGCGAGATCATCGGGGCCGGGCCGCGCGGTCACGATGGCCAGATCGGCATACATCTGGCTGGCATCGGCGTTGATGATGACGCCGTTCACCCGGCGCGCCAGATCCAGCGCCAGCGCAGACTTGCCGCCGGCGGTTGGCCCTGTCAGGACGGTGACCCGTTCAAGATCAAGGTTCATGGGTCGAGATTCATGGCAGACGCGCTCATCATCACTCTGGTTGCCGAAGGCGCCTTGTCGCCCGGCGATGTTTCGGCGGCAAGCGATGTCGTGCGCGGGATCGGCGCGGAGGTGGTGGCCCAAAGCTGGCTGGAAGCGGGCGACGCCTTCGACATTCTGGCGCGCGGTGACGCCCCCGCCGTGCGCGCCGCGCTGGAAGACGCGCTGCCAACCGTGGATGTGGTGGTGCAATCCGGCGCCAGCCCGCGCCGCAAGCGCCTGATCGTGGCCGACATGGATTCGACCATGATTACCTGCGAATGCATCGACGAACTGGCCGATTATGCCGGGGTGAAGGCCGAAGTCGCCGCCGTCACCGAAGCCGCGATGCGCGGCGAGCTGGATTTTGCCGGCGCGCTGAAGGCGCGGGTGGCCTTGCTGAAGGGGCTGCCGGTGGCCACGCTGGCCGATTGCCTGCGCGATCGGGTGCGGCTCAATCCCGGCGCGCGGGCGCTGGTCCAGACGATGGCGGCCCATGGCGCCCGCTCCCTGCTGGTGTCGGGCGGCTTCATGGATTTTGCCGTGCCGGTGGCGCAGCAGATCGGCTTTGCCCGCGCCATCGCCAACCGGTTGGATCGCAACGGCGACACGCTGGCCGGCACCGTGGCCGACCCCATCGTGGATGCCGCCGCCAAGCGGGCCCTGCTGGAGGCAGACGGCACGGTGTTGCAGGCCGTGGTTGCCGTCGGTGATGGCGCCAATGATATTCCGATGATCACGGCGGCCATGGCCGGCGGCGGCCTGGGCATCGCCTATCATGCCAAGCCCAAGGCGGCGGCGGCGGCGCAGGCGCATGTGCGCCACGGCGATCTCACCGTGCTGCTGCGCGCCCAGGGCTATGTGCGGGCCGATTGGCAGGCATGATGCCAGGCGGCCTGTTCAGCCGCCGCCCAGCCGCTAGACTTCGGGGCTGAAAGGAACCCCGGATGACCAGCGTCACCCTCACCCCGATCGGCCAGGTCCACGGCGGCCGCAGCGCTGCGATTGATGATGACTGGGGGGCCAGCCGGGCGCTGATCCGGCTTGATCCGGCCCGCTTCACGGCCGAGGCGCTGCTCGGGCTCGACGCGTTCAGCCATGCCGAGGTGATCTTCCTGTTC
This sequence comes from uncultured Sandarakinorhabdus sp., assembly GCA_964488775.1. Lineage (GTDB taxonomy): Bacteria > Pseudomonadota > Alphaproteobacteria > Sphingomonadales > Sphingomonadaceae > Sandarakinorhabdus. Next base: position 4,592 of record CAZAWH010000134.1, read on the forward strand.
GACCGCGTGGGGGAGGACGACATCACCACCAGCGCCCGCCACCCGCGCGGCAACACCGATTGGCCGCGCGTGGGCATCTTCGCCCAGCGCGGCAAGAACCGCCCCAACCGGCTGGGCGTCACCATGTGCCGCATCATCGGCGTGGACGGGCTGACGCTTTCGGTGGAGGGGCTGGATGCCATCGACGGCACCCCCGTGCTCGACATCAAGCCGGTGATGGCCGGCTTCCTGCCGCGCGGGGACGTGCGCGAGCCCGATTGGGCCCGCGCCATCATGGCCGATTACTGGTGAAACAGCTTGGCGGTGGCCCAGCTGCCCACCGCCGCCGTGCTGCCAGTCAGCACCGTGCCCCAGATCAGATCGAGCACCGTCACCTTCAGGCTCCACACCTTGAGCGTGGCATAGTTGGTGAAATCATAGGTGGCATAGCAGAGGAAGCCCAGGATCGCGCCCTGCAGGGCAGCCTTGGCCACCCCTTCCGTCAAGCCCGGCCACACCGCAAAATATACGATGCCGCCGATATAGAGGGTGTAAAAGATCATTGCCGGCACCAGCCGGAAGCCGTTTTCCATCATCACCGGGCCGATTTCCGGCTTGTACAGGCGCGGCGCCATGTTGATCAGCCACACCGCGTCGATGGCGGCAAAGGCAACAAGGGTGAGGCCATAGGCGGCAAACATCTTGATCATGCCGCCGCCATAGCCGGTGTCGCAGGCGTTGACACGTCAATTGACTTTCCCACCCGGCATCCGCGATGCTGTGTCGCGTGAACATTGGAGAAGGCAGCCGGGCCAGAGCTGCCGTGTTGCTTGGGGGAAGACCATGACGGCGATGCGGAAAAGCTGGCTTTCGGCCGTGCTGGAATGGCTGCTGGTGCAGTTTTTCCGGGTCATGGGCTGGAAGGCGGTGGCGCAGCGGCCCATCCCGCGCAAGGCGGTGATCATCGCGGCGCCGCACACCAGCAACTGGGACTTCGTCTATTATATCGGCCTCACCCGCGAACTCGGCATCGAAACCAGCTTCATGGCCAAGCGCCAGCTGTTCCGCTGGCCGTTGGGCAATTTCATGCGCCAGATGGGCGGCGTGGAGGTGAACCGCGAGGCTGGCGGCAATTATGTCCAGGCGATGATCGACGAATTCAACCGCCGCGACGATTTCCTGCTCACCATCGCACCCGAAGGCACGCGCAAATCGGTGGGCCAGTGGAAAACCGGCTTCTATCACATCGCGCTGGGCGCCAAGGTGCCGCTGATCATCGGCATGATGGATTATGCCAAGAAGACCGGCGGGCTGGGCGTCGCCTTCATGCCCACCGGCGACTATGCCGCCGACATGGCGCGGGTGGAGGAATTCTACCGTTCGACCACGCCCAGGCACCCGGACAAGGCGATGAAATCGATCGTCGCCGCCAGTGTGCAAAGTTTCAACAAGGCCGCCTGAAGACCATCCATGCTGATTGAACTTGCCGTCACGCTTGCCGCGGTCGTTGCGCTGATGGGCGCCTGCTGGTGGGCCAGCCTGTCCATCCGCGATGTTTCGTTCATCGATGCCATCTGGGCCTATGGCATGGTCTATGCCGTCGCCATCGCCGCCGCGCTGAATGGCGGCCCCGCCGGTCAGGCCGGCTGGTGGCTGGTGGCACTGGTGGCGCTGTGGGGCGTGCGCCTTGGCACCCACCTCATCACCCGCTGGCGCCGGCTGGGCCGCGACCCGCGTTATGAGAAGATCCTCGGCCACGCGATCGAAAAGCAGGGCATGAGCTTTGCCAAGGCGGCCTGGTTCCGGGCCTTCGGCATGCAGGGGCCGTTGCTGTGGGGCGTGTGCCTACCGGCCCAGGCCGGGGTGCTGGCCGATAACGGTGCGCCGCTGCCGTGGTGGGGGCTGGCCGGTGCCGCGGCCGCCCTGTTCGGGATTGCCTTTGAAACCATCGGCGATGCCCAGTTGGAGGCCTTTCGCGCCGATCCGGCCAACAAGGGCCAGGTGATGGACAAGGGCCTGTGGCGTTACACCCGCCATCCCAATTATTTCGGCGATTTCACCGCCTGGTGGGGCATCTTCATCGTCGGCCTGGCCGCCGGCGCACCGTGGTGGACCATCATCGGCCCGCTGTTCCTGTCCTTCACGCTTACCAAATGGTCCGGCGCGCCGATGCTGGAACACAGCCTGAAGAAACACCGTCCGGGGTACGAGGATTATATCCGCCGCACGTCAGGATTTTTCCCGCTGCCGCCGAAAAACCGCTGAACTTGTGCAGACCCGAAAAGCGACAAAGGCGACAGAGTTGGTCGAGGCACCGGTTGATCTTGCGACAGATTTTAAAAAAAATGCCATAATCTGCAACTGGTGTAATCACCATCGTCCACATCGGCCGGCGCTCAACGGTTGATTTGGGGTGGCTGGCGGTCGCCCCACTTAACCGCACGCATAAGCTCCCTGACGGTGCTGTTCCCCGTCCATTGAGCAGCAGCCCAACCACATGCTTTCGCCGCCTCAACGTTGTCGATCTTGTCGTCGATGAAGAAGATGTCTACGGGTGGGATCTGCGCGGCGGCTTCAACCGAACGGTAGAAGGCAGGATCGGGCTTGGAATAGCCGAGGGCGGCAGCGTAATGCATGCCATCGAAGCTGTCTCTCAGCGCCAGACGATCCCAGAGATATGCGGCACGCTCATGCTCCTGAACGGTCGCCAGATGGAGCTCGAAGCCCGATTTTCGCAAAAGCCGAAGCTCTGCCAGCAGTCGCTCGTCGATGTGCGCGTCGTTGTTGAACCAATATTCAATGAGGGCTGCCGGAGAAACCGAGGGGGCAAATTCGGCGAGAGCGAGTGCCAGGCGATCGCGTAAAGCAGCGCGTCCGTGCACGACATCAGCCCAATGGCGACGGAAGAACCCGTCTTGCAGTGAGGCAGGAGGGATGCCCAAATCATTCTCGAGATTGGCAGACCAGCCACCTGCATCCGGGTGCCTGACGAGCACGCCGTCCACATCAACCATGATCGCCTTGCGTCTCATTCCTCCACCCTTACCCTGCCCACCGGAGGCTGCTTTTTGTTCGCAACGTCACTGATTGCGGGCCGCCAGGACTGACACGAACCTGATCGGATCCCACGGTCGGCTCGTCGCTTCAGCGAAGCAACCGTTCAAACAGCCACACGCGCACCGCGCTCGACAGGTTGGTGGTGCGCGCCTCGTCGATCTCGGCCACCAGGGCGGCCAGCGATTTGCCCTCGGCCGCCGCCGCTTCGTTCAGGGCCTGCCAGAAGATGGGCTCCAGCGTCAGGCTGGTGGCGTGGCCCTGGAT
>CAZAWH010000135.1:0-7830 GCA_964488775.1 uncultured Sandarakinorhabdus sp.
GCAAGTGGCGCGAGTGACGGGGCTCGAACCCGCGACCTTCGGCGTGACAGGCCGACGCTCTAACCGACTGAGCTACACCCGCGTGTCTTGCGGAGCCGCGCTGATATGGACGTGAGGCTGCCCTGTCAAGCGCCGTTTCATATCATCTTGTGGACAATTGCCGATCCGCTACGAGACAGGGCATGACCAGCCATGATCCCGATGCGGTTGCCACCCGCGCCGTCACCCGTCTCCTCTCCCTCCTCAACCTGGAGGAGGTGGAAACCGATCTGTTCCGCAGCCAGTCGACCGACGAAGGCTGGATTCGCGTTTATGGCGGCCAGGTCGTCGCCCAAGCGCTGATGGCGGCCAGCCGCACGGTCGAACAGCCGCGCCTGTGCCACAGCCTGCACAGCTATTTCATCCGGCCCGGCGATCCCAAGCTGCCCATCGTCTACAAGGTGGAGCGGGACCGCGATGGCGCCGGCTTCACCACCCGGCGGATCATCGCCATCCAGAAGGGCCGGCCGATCTTCAACATGGCCGCCAGCTTCCAGGTGCCGGAAACCGGCCTGGAACATGCCGTCAGCCCGCCATCGGACGTGCCGCACCCCGAAGGCCTTGAAAGCGATTCGGACTGGGCCCGGCGCAACGCCCCCCATGCCCCCGAACCATGGCGCACCATCTGGCTCACCCGCGAACGGCCGCTGGATGTGCGCGCGGTCGACGGCGATGATGATTTCTTCAATCCGCAGAAACGCCCCCCGCAACAACGCCACTGGGTGCGCCTCGCGGCCGCCCTGTCGCCCGAACAGGCCGCCAATCCGGTGCTGCAACGCTGCCTGTTCGCCTATGCCAGCGACATGACCCTGCTCGACACCTGCCTCGCCCCGCACGGCATCAGCTGGGCCAACCCGGCGCTGCAATCCGCCAGCCTCGATCATGCCATCTGGTTCAACCAGACGCCCGACATGAACCAGTGGCACCTGTTCGATCAGGACAGCCCGATGGCCGCCGGCGGGCGCGGCATGAACCGGGCGATCGTCCACGATATCGGCGGCAACCCCATCGCCTGCGTGATGCAGGAAGGGTTGATCCGTTACCGGCCGTGACCCGCCGCCATGGCCTTGCCAAGCCGGCCTATCATTCGGCGCTGGGGCCGGGGCTGGTCACAGGGGCGGCGGATGATGATCCGTCGGGCATCGCCACCTATGCCCAGGCCGGGGCCAGTTTCGGCTATGCCCTCTTGTGGCCGGTGGTGCTGGCCTGGCCCTTCCTCACCGCCTTCCAGTTCACCTGCGCCGAAATCGCCCGTGTCACCGGCAAGGGGCTGGCCGCCAATCTGAAATCCAGCCTGCCGCGCCCGGCGGTGTGGGGCGTCGTGCTGCTGCTGCTCGCCGCCAACATCCTCAACATCGCGGCCGACATCGCCGCCATGGCCGAAGCCGCCCGGCTGGTGGTGGGCGGCAACCGCACCGCCCTGATGGCCGGCTTTGCCCTGGTGTCGCTGCTGCTGCAGGTGTTCGTGCCCTATCACCGCTATGTCGGGCTGCTGAAATGGCTCACCCTGTCGCTGTTTGCCTATGTTGGCGTGGTGCTGGTCGCGGGCGTGCCGCTGCGCGCCTTTGCCGCCGGCCTGTGGCCCAGCCTGCCGGCTGGCAGCGCCACCACCATCGTCGCCATCCTGGGCACCACCATCAGCCCCTATCTCTTCTTCTGGCAAAGCAGCCAGGAGATCGAGGAGATGCGCCTGCACCGCGCCGCCCCTCTGTCGCGCCGGCCGCGCGGCGCGGCCCATGAACTCCACCGCCTGGTGATCGACAGCGCCGCCGGCTTCCTCGTCACCATGATCATCTCGCTGTGCATCATCGCCGCCACCGCCGCGACACTGCACGCTGCCGGCGGCCACCCCATCACCACCGCCGCCGATGCCGCCGCCGCGCTGCGGCCCATTGCCGGCGATTTCGCCTTCGCGCTATTTGCGCTGGGCATCATCGGCACCGGCCTGCTCGCCGTGCCGGTGCTGGCCGGCGCTGCCGCCTATGCCCTCGCTGAACTGATGGGCTGGCGTGCCGGGCTGGAACTGAAACCGCGCGAAGCCGCCGGCTTTTATGCCGTCATCACGCTGGCCGTGCTCGCTGCCCTCGCCATCGATCTGGCCGGCATCGATGCCATGCAGGCCCTGTTCTGGACGGCGGTGGCCAATGGCGTGGTGGCGGTGCCGGTGATGCTGGCGATCATGCTGCTGGCCAGCCGCCGCCCCGTGATGGGCGATTTCCGCGTCAGCGGCGGCCAGTCCCTGCTGGGCTGGGGCGCGGTGGCCCTGATGGCGGCGGCCAGCGCGGCCATGCTGCTCTTGTGACACAAGGCCCACCCCGCCTAAGCTGGCCGCCGACTCAAACAGGGGAACCGACATGGCAACGCTCACCCGCCCGGATGGAACCGCACCCGAAGATCTGGCCCTGTCACGCCGCGCCGTGCTGATCGCCGCCGGCTATGCCGCCTTCGATGTCGCCGCCAGTGCCGAGCCGATCCGCACCCCGGCCGATGGCCTCACCACCGGCTGGGAAACCCTGCCCGGCGGCCTGCCGGCCTATGTCGCGCGGCCGGCGGGAAAGGGCAAACACCCTGCCGTCATCGTGGTGAACGAGATTTTCGGCGTCCACGAATGGATCCAGGATGTCTGCCGCCGCTTTGCCCGGGCCGGCTATGTCGCCATCGCGCCCGAGTATTTCTTCCGCGGTGATCCCGACAAGACCCTGTCCAAACTCACCGACTTTGCCGCCATCCGCGCCATCGTCGCCAAGGCCGGCCACGAACAGGTGATGGGCGACACCAAGACCACGCTCGACTGGCTGGCGGGGCAGAGCTTCGTCAATGCGAAGAAACTCGCCATCACCGGCTTCTGCTGGGGCGGGGCCCTCACCTGGATGGCCGCCGCGCGCTTCCCGCAGCTGAAGGCGGGCGGCGCCTGGTATGGCCGCATCAAGGGCGATCCGGGCGCCGAGGGGCGCAAATGGCCGCTGGAGATCGCCGCCGAATTGAAGGCCCCGGTCCTCGGCCTCTATGGCGCGCTCGACAAGGGCATCCCGGTGGCGGACGTGGAAGCGATGCAGGCCGCACTAAAGGGCAGCAAGAGCCAAATCATCCTCTATCCCCAGGCCGATCACGGCTTCCTCGCCGATTATCGCCCCAGCTACAACGCGGCGGCCGGCCAGGATGCGTGGGGGCGGCTGCTGGCGCATTTCAAGGCCAACGGCGTTTGATCCGCCGGCTCGCCCCGCTGGCGCTGCTGGCCACCACGGCCGCTGCGCCGCCCGTGGTGCAGGATGCGGCGCCCGCCCCGGCGGCCAGCCCGCTGCTGCTGAACAGCGCCGATGATGCCCGCCAGGTTTGTGGGGAGCGGGTGGACGTTGCCAAGCAATTGGCCTGCGTGTCGTGGCTGAACGGCGCCTATCAGATCGCCACGCGCTTTCAGTCCCTCGGCCCGCAGCTGTTCCCTGACAGCTGCCCGCCCGCTGGCGCCGCCACGCTGGGCCGGCAGCGCGAGCTGCTGCTGGCCTGGCTGGCCGCCCACCCGGGCGAACGCGCCAGCCCGGCGCTGATGGCCTATCGCAAGGCCATGGCCGCCGCCTTCCCCTGCACGCCGGCCTGACCCATGAAACAGCTCGCCGCCCTGCTCCTCCTCATCGCCGCGCCCGCTGCGGCCCAGCCGGCCGACAATCCTGTCGCCATGGCCACCGGCGCGCATCTGCAGGCCATCTGCAGCAACCGCGACGCCCGCGACCGCCGCATCATCTGCCTGTCATGGCTGAACGGTGCCGCCCAGGGCACCGGCTGGTTCAAGCCGCGTGATCCGGCGCAGACCCCGGCCTTCTGCCCGCCCAGCCTGAACTTCGATCTGGCCGCCTATCGCGACATCATCCTGGCCTGGCTCAAGCAGCACCCGGCCGATCTCGCCCGCCCGTCGATCGAGGTGTACAGCCGCGCGCTTGCCGCCCGCTATCCCTGCAAGCAGCGCTAGGCTCGATTGCAGTTTGATCGAACCGCTCATGCCGAGCTTGTCGAGGCACGCTCCAAGTGCGGTCGGTGCCTCGACAAGCTCGGCATGAGCGGGTTTGGGAGTCCAGCAAAACGCAATAGACTCTAGGCCGTCAGGGCTGACGCCGGATAGGTGGCGATCAGCAACAGCAGGCAGCCCATCTTGATCCGCCAGTCCCCTGCCAGCATGGCCAGCAGTGCCAGCGGGAAGAAGGACCAGGTGAACAACAGGCTGCGCAGATTGAAGATCGGATAGCCCGGATACAGCGTCAGCGTCACCGCCAGCAGGGCGACGTTGCAGGCCGTCACCCCGGCCAGCACGGTGCGGTGGTGGCGGGCAAAATGCCCATCCAGATCGTCAAAGCCGGCCTCGTCGCCCGGAAAGATCAGCGAGGCACAGACATAATAGACCGCGGTGAGCACGAAGCCGCCAAACATCACCGGCCAGCTGACCATCAGCTTGTCGCGCAGCGCCCAGCCATACATCCAGAACGAGACGACATCGCACGACACGAACAGACCCAGCAGCGCGGTGGGCCAGCCGATGCGCACCCGGTGGCTGGCCTTGAGCGCGCGCGACAGGCCGCCCAGCCCTTCGGCCAGCGCCAGGCCCAACAACAGGCCCATCAGCGAAAAGAAGAACTCAAACCCACTCATGCCCCGATACCCCCAGCATAGGTGATGCCACGGCCACAGCTTCTGGCAATCGCCACGGTGTCGCTGCACCCGAAAAATTCGGGGTGGCACGCCGTCTCCGGCCCGGTTAGCCCTTGGCCATGACCACCGGCCTCAACGCCCTCACGCCCAAGGAACAGGAAACGCTGCGCCTGCTGGCCCAGGGGCACGATGCCAAGAGCATCGCCCGCCATCTCGGCCTGTCGGTCCACACCATCAACGAACGGCTGCGCGACGCCCGGCGCAAGCTGGGCACCGGCAGCAGCCGCGAAGCCGCCCGCCTGCTGATGGCCGCCGAAGCCCCCGAAAAACGGCCCCCCGAAAAACTCGTGGCCATGTCTTTGGGGGCAGCCACGGCGCCCGCGCCGGCCCAATCTGCCCCGCACCAGCCCGCCGCCCGCACCCCGCGGCCGCAGCCCGGCTGGCAAACGGGAGCTGTTGCCATGTCCCTTGCCCTCACATTTGCCGCCCTGCTTGCCGTCGCCCAGCCGACTGACCAGCCGGCCGATCCGCCGGCCCCGTCCACCACCGCCACCCTCACCGCCACCCTGTCGCAACCGGCTCCCGCCAGCACGGGCGAAAGCCCGCCCGTCGCCGCCGCCCGCCGCTTCCTGGCGCTGGTCGATGCCGGGGACTGGGCCGGCAGCTGGAACGCCACCGGCAAGGCCTTCCGCGCGCTCAATACCAGCGCCCGCTGGGCCGAAGCCGCCGCCCGCGTGCACGGCCCGCTCGGCCCGGCCAGCCGCCGCGAACTGCTGAGCAGCGGTTACATCCCGGCTCCGCCCGCCGGCCTGTGGCAGGTCAAGTTCCGCAGCCATTTTGCCGGCAAGCCCGATGCCGTCGAAACCCTGTCGCTCGCACAGGACGACGATGGCTGGCGCGTGGTCGGCCTGATGGTGGAATGAGGCGGGCGGACTGGCCCCTCGGCCGGAATGGCGATAGACTGTCGCCATGGTTTGGGACATGGCCGGCGCCCTTCGCAAGAAAGCCGAGACGGAGAGCGCGCGGCTGCAGGCCTTCGGCTTTCACCAGCGGGTGCGCGCCATCAGCCTTGTGGCGCGCTCACACGGGCTGGACGGTGCAGCCGTCGCCCCTGACCTCGCGATCCTGCCCGATGCGCTGTTGCTGGCCCGGCTGGCCAGTCTGACCGGCCAGCCCGCGCCAGCCGTCGCCAGCCAGTTTCAGGCCGCCCTCGCCACGGCATGGCAGCAATTGGCCCGCGAACAGGGCGATCCCAGCCCGCACCGGCTGGCCTGAGCCTCGCAAAGCCCCGGTCAGAACCCGACGAACCGCGCCGCCTCCTCCACACTCTTGCGTTCCGACACCACGGCGTTGGCCGGGAAATTGTCGTCCGGCCAACCCAGCGCAATCGCCTTCATGATCACCTGATCGTCCGCAATGCCGGCATGTTCGCGCACCACCGGGGATTGCATGATGCCCTGGCTGTTGATCACCGCGCCCAGCCCCCGCGACCAGGCGGCGTTGACCAACGCGGTCGACACCGCACCGCAATCAAACGGCGTGTCGTCGCTGCCGGCCAGCACCTTGTCATAGGTAATGATCACGCACACCGGCGCATCAAACTGGCGGAAGCCGCGCAGCACCCAATCCTGCCGCGCCGGGGCGTCGTCGCGCGCGATGCCCATGGCGGCAAACAATTGCTTGGCCACGCCGATCTGCCGTTCCCGGTGCACGCCGGCAAACGCCTCTCCGGTGCGGAATTCGCGGCTGTGGGGGATGCCGGCGAGGTTGCGTTCGGTGTTGCCGGCGCGGATGCGGTTCAGCGGTTCGCCGGTCACCACGGTGAAATTCCACGGCTGGGTGTTCATCGACGACGGGCTGCGCATCGCCAGCGTCAGGATCTCCTTGATCAGCTCCATCGGCACCGGCTTGTCGAGAAAGCCCCGGATCGAACGGCGGCCCAGCACCACCTCGTCATAGCTCATCATCCGCGCACCCTCTCCGCAATCGCTTGCCCGGCGGCATGGCCCGACGCCCACGCCCATTGGAAATTATAACCACCCAGCCAGCCTGTCACATCCACCGCCTCGCCGATGGCAAACAACCCTCCAATCTGATTGGCCATCATCGTGCGGCTGCTCAGGGCGGTGGTATCGATGCCGCCGGCGGTCACTTCCGCCTTGGCAAAGCCTTCGGTGCCATCGGGGCGGAAGGCCCAGGCCTTCAGGCGGGCCATTGCGGTCACCAGCGCTGCATCCTTCTGCGCGCCCAGTTCGCCCGGCAGGGCGAGCTGCGCCGACAGCGCCTCGGCCAGCCGTTCCGGCAGGGCGGCGGCCAGCACGCTCTTCAGCCCGGCCTTGGGCCGCTGCCGCTTGGCCGCCTGCAACCAGTCGGCCGGCGCATCGGGCAGGAAGTCCACCGCAATCGCCTCGCCATGGCGCCAATAACTCGACACCTGCAGCATCGCCGGGCCGGAAAGCCCCTTGTGGGTGAATAGCGCGGCCTCGCGGAAGGCGGTCCTGCCGGCCTTGGCCACCACCTCAGCCGCGACCCCGGCCAGCTCGCGGAACAGATTCTCCCCCTGCGGCAGGGTGAAGGGCACCAGCGCCGGGCGCGGCGGAATGATCCGACACCCGAACTGCTTCCCCAACAGATAGGCAAAGCCGGTCGCGCCCAGCTTGGGAATGGCCGGCCCGCCAGTGGCGATCACCAGGTTTGGCGCGTTGAAGCGGCCGGCACTGGTGGTGACGCTGAACAGGCCATCGGCATGGCTGACATCGCTGATGCTGGCGCCAAAGGCGAACTCGACTGCGCCGGCCGCGCACTCATCCATCAGCATCGCCACGATCTGCCGGGCCGATCCATCGCAGAACAACTGGCCCAGCGTCTTTTCATGATAGGCGATGCGGTGCTGTTCCACCAACGCGACGAAATCCGCCGGGGTGTAGCGCGACAGGGCGGAGCGGGCGAAGTGGCGGTTTTCGCTGAGATACCGATCCGGCACCGCCCCCACATTGGTGAAGTTGCAGCGGCCGCCGCCGGAAATCAGGATCTTCCGGCCCGGTTCCGGGTTGTGATCCACCACCAGCACCCGCGCCCCGGCCTGGCCCGCCGTGGCCGCACAGAACAACCCGGCCCCGCCGGCCCCCAGGATGATGGCATCATGCATGGCGG